>JBEPYM010000144.1:2922-9414 GCA_041641375.1 Paenibacillus sp. | reverse complement strand
AAAATCGGGATTATTCCTGCTCAAATAATCGCTTAGCAGCTCGCGGAACATGGGATTGTCCTCACATATCACCACTTGAATGGAATCGTTCACGATATGCTCCTCCTAACGTGCCAACACATAAGGATTGGAAATATGTTGAGCATGTGTAACCAATGATTTCGGCAACTGAATGACGAATGTGGATCCGCTCCCCTCCTCGCTCTCCACATGAATTTCACCGCCATGCTTTTGCACCACAAGATAACAATACGTAAGCCCTAGCCCGTAGTTGAGTTCAGATTGTTTTTTCGTAGTCACGAATGGAGTAAAGATGTCGCCCTGCAATGGTTTAGACATCCCAACTCCATTATCTTCGAAAGCAATCCGAATATGCTTCTTGGATTCGCTGACCCGAATTTGCAAGGTGCCTGGACGATCAGCCGATTTGGCTTCAAGCGCGTTCTTGATGATGTTGATGAATACTTCCTGCAGATGAACGCAATCACAAAGGAGGTCAACCTCGATCTCATAATGAAGCGTCACCTTGAAATTGTTCTGCTCAATCAAGGTGCTCACAGAAAGTATGGTACGCTCAAGCAAATTTCGTAGGTTACAAGGGCCCTTTACGATAGAGATATCTTCCATTTTCTTTTGAATTCGCCGAACCATGTTCATCAGCTCTTCATTGTGTACGAGAATCAATCTGGTATCTTCATGTATGCGTTCAAGATCGGCACTTGCCAATATACGCTCTGCGAGCAATTGATTCGTTGTAATTTTATTTTTGATAGCGTGATGTAGAATGGAAGAACTTGTCATAATGGCGCGCATCGTCGTATCGAGCACCTGCTGCTCAAATCGAAGGCGAACACCGAATGTGCCATTTTTTACTGAGAAGTAAATGAAGAGAGCGAATGCATATGCAAACATGATTGGAGCATACCGAAAAAATTCCCGTTCAGGAAAAAAGATGACCCCCAAATCGTACAGTGCGAAAATGGCTATTGTAGGCGGTATGACAATGAGGACGATATATTTTTTATCCCGTCTTCGGAAGGTATTCTTCTCTTTATAGAACGCAACTACCATCAAAAAGCATGAAATCAACACATAAGGTGTGATCCAAATAAGCCCTATCATAAATCTGACCTTCACTTCTGGCACGAAGGAAGTAACAAGGAGCATCGCTGCGATTGGCAAACTTGCAAAGACTGCAATCCAGCCCCTTATGCTTCTGGTAAAGCAGTTAGCCGTCACGAGGGAAAACATAAGAATCCCGTAAGGTGTAGCATAATGTCCAATAAACTCAAAAACCTTTCCGGCCGAGAACAAGGCCTTGTCAATCGTACGGTTACTGGCCTGATAGTGCTGCAAGTAAGGAACGACTGTATCCAGCAATTCTTGGGATAACCCCGTGAAGCTAGCCGAAACAATAAAGAATACGGCCCATTTTCCACTCTCGTATTTCCATGTGTTTACATACAAGATAATGGCCGTGATCAGCATGAGAAAGAAGATAAACATCATTCCAATCTCCTCCTCTTAGACCTGATTGACTCTTGAGGTGTCCTTCCCTTTATAGAATTTGTCTCCGAATAACCAGAACCAAAGCACTCGTACCAGTATGGAGGGGCTCCACAAAGACAGAGGATTGCGCAACAAATTTTGTACTTCCATGAACCGGTAGGTTACTTTCCGGTCTACTTCACATAAATGAAACAGATGACCGGTATACCAATTTAGCATCCGAATTGCAGCGGGTACTCGAGAGGTATCCCCTAGTCTGCGATAATCTTCACTTGTAGACATGAGCCAAACCATATCTATCAACTTGGATACCCGCTTGTAGTACCTTCTGCAAACCGTTTTGAGATCCCTCGTCTGTTTCAGGCACTCGCCCAACCACTCAGCCTGCATGGCACTCACGCTCATGCCTTGTCCGTAAATCGGATTAAAGCTGCATAACGCATCACCGACAACAATGAGATTTTCTGGCATTCTCGGCATCTTCTCATAGTAACGCCTTATGTATGTGCCATAGCGAAATGTCGCTATCGGAGTAATCGATTCTGCCCGGACCATCATCTCGTAGATGTCTGAACGAGGAAGGTCGTGGGCAAACTGCAAAAACTGATGTTCATCGGAACCTGGATGCTCTCCGTTACACCCTGACAAGGTCACAAGCCATACATCCTTCTGTTCTAATGGAAACACACCACCCATACGAGAATTCGAAAATATCGAAAGCACATCCCAGTCGTTCGAATGAGATTCAGGTCTTCGGTATAATCGACTTGCATACCCTACGTCCACCTTGATTCGCTTCTCGTTCGGTTTGGGAAACCCGGATTGTTCTAGCCAAATTGGAGTACGGCTATGGATACCCATTGCATCGACTACGAGATCAGCTTGTACGTTCTGTTCCGTTTTGCTCCTATCTATGAATACCACTTCCTGAAGCTGTTTGCGGTCACCGCAAACGACAAGCCCTGTCACTTCACACGAATCGGTAATCCTCACGTTGGGCAATTTCCGAATCTGATTTCTCATGGCCCACTCCAGGTAGGGTCGCGTCGTAACCCGAGTTCCCATGTCAGAAGGCAGGCTCAGCTTCCACACATCATGATGGAACCACCGGACCTGTTCGGAGCGCACAGGAATGGTATCCAAATCATCGAACAAATTGGGAAACAGCCTCTCCAAAATGAGCGCTCCTCTTTTGGTAAGAACATGAACATGTTGATCTTGTGGGGTATACTTGCGTGGTCGTGGTTGCTCGGGAAATCGATCCTTATCCAAAATAAGTACAGTATCAAACGTATCCGACAGAACACGCGCCATGAGCATACCGGATATGCTGCCTCCAAGGATCACTGCTTGTTTAGCCATCACATGTATTTCCGGCTCGCTTCCATATCTGCTTGGACAGCCACTCCTTCTTTAATCCGTACCAAGCTACTAATAATCCCACCACGACAAATACGGGCTCAAGCACATTCGATTCAGGCCCATCCGTCAATCGATGTAGCTGAAACATCCAATGAAAGAGGATGATATCGACACTAAGAAACAATCCTGTTGCTGTCAAAAATCCATGGAAGAACGGACGGGAAGCGAACTTGTAGAAGACGAGCGCAAGAAGCAATAGCACCCCGATCCCAACACTTAATGCAATGAGTCGCTGTGTCATTGTTTCCGCCCGCAGCCACGTCATAGCGTAAGACTTGGAAACATGCAGCGAACATTCATAAGCAAAGATTGCTGCAGCAATTCCCCAAACCCGGCTCATCATATCTCCCCTGCCTGATATTGAATTCATTGATTCGTCCTTGTTATAATAAAATGAAAATTTAACCGTAACGAATCGGAGGTGACGTTGTGGAAAGAACCAAAGATGCATTGCGAATAATCATTCAAGAATTAAGGCGAGGCAACAATGTGTTTATGGAGGAGACAACAGATGCACGTTTGCAAGAAATTAGCCACGCCGTTACTCTGGAAGCGAGACATCGAAACCTGTCAGAACAACTAATCTGGAATGAAGAAATCGTAATGCCTATTCTTAAACAAGAGTTTGCATACACGGATGAGCAGGCACTTCAGTTGCGTAATATTATTTTCCCAGATTCGATGGAATGGAACTGTAGTCGTGACGGATGATTGACAAATAGGTTTTCGCCATTCTTCTACAAATTGTACATCAAATTTTCCAATTTATCATGAACTTTTTTCCATATTCAATGAAAATATTCAACGTTATTTATACCAAAAAAAGGAGAACATCATCCGAGTATGGATATGTACTCCTAGGCTCTGTATCGTTTCCTTCGTTTTTTGTTTAATGATCACAGATTCCAAACGCGCAGCTGCTCTTTAACCGCATGCACAGCTTCCTCTATGTGAAGAACCTTACAGATGACAGGTGCGTGAGAATATTTATCCCTGCCATCCTTATAGCGTGGATCGTAGTAGAATTCCAGGAGCAAGGCGAATGCTTCCGTAAACCGTCCATCACGAAGCGCACTGTCTACTTGGGCAGCTACCGGAGTGTGCAGTTTCTTCTTAATTCTTTGGAACGCCGTCACGAATTCTTCCTGATACCGCTCCGGTTCATAATCTGCAATAATGTTTCGTACTCGCTGATCCAAGGGCATATCAATAAATAGTACTCTACCCTCTTCTTTTGCAGTCATAAGGAAATCGGGTGCGGTCACTTTGCCAATACGCTTGCTTTCTGCTTCCATAATGAAATAGGGAGCATCCTTCAACCTTTGAAGGGTCTCCACTAACTCGGATTCAAACGACTTTTGGTTTCGAGGCTGCAGACCTATGTTGCCAAACGTCGAGCCCCGGTGCTGCGCCATCTGTTCCAGGTCAATCACCGGATACCCTTGAGCAGATAAAGCTTCTAATATCCGGGTTTTGCCGGAACCTGTATAGCCGTTAATTACGATTACAGGTTGCTTCAGTTCATAGTTTTCCAGTTTCTCAACGACCCATTGACGATACGCGCGATAGCCGCCGCGCAGCCGATAGGAAGATACACCCATTAACGAAAGCATCGTTGCTGTCGCTTTGCTTCGCATTCCCCCGCGCCAACAGAAGACGATCTTCTCTCCAGGTAGGCTCTCATATTGTTTATACTGCTCTGGCAGCTTCGCCGCCCATATTTCCAAACCCCTATCTATTGCTACATGACGACTGTTTTGCTTATACAAAGTACCGATCGTTTTCCGTTCTTCGTCGTCGAATATGGGAATATTGATGCTTCCCGGTATCGTCGAATCCTCATATTCCGAAGGGGAACGCACATCAATTAACGTGGCGTGTCCCTGGCTACGCAGTTGCAACAGTTGCTCGATTGAAATTTCGATCTGTTCTGTACTCATGTCTTTATACATCTTCAATTACTCCTTGTTCGTTTTAAATCCAATATAATTCCGAAGCACTAGAAAGACCACGCGCACCTCCATGCAGAACAACCTTGGAGAAGTCAAGTAATCGACAGAATAGCGGTTGTTGAGCGGCCATTATTGTTATATCAAACTGGGTGACAATGTCGCAAATCGCGATGGTGAATTTGTACCCGTTATGACCGGTTCAATTTCAAACCCTCTAGGTCCTCTAAAGTCACCGGTTGTTTCCCTTTCACCAGCTGCACAGTCAAATCACCGTTTGCCTCTAACAACGCAAGCTGTACATCTTCGATTCGGAAAACGTTCTTCGCTCGCAACTGACTAAGAAGCTCGTCGACGGAATAACGCTCACGTCTCAAATTTTTGTCAATTACACTGCCATTCTTAACAACGACCGTCTGCTTTCCCTCTAACCATCTGCGCAAGGACTTGCTTCTTAGTGTAGTATATTCCATAAGGAATGGCACGGCCGCCCACACCATTAATGCGGTAATTCCTTCTCCATAATCAATATCCATATCCAGGGAGAGCGTTCCCGCCAAATCTCCGATTGTAATCCCTGTCACATATTCGAAAAAAGTTAGCTGCGATATTTGCTTCTTCCCCAAAATACGTGTAATAATCAGGAGTGTAACCAACGCCAGAAGCGATTTGAACGCAATATTCCAACTCACTTCCTCCCCCTCTCCTTCTTGCGTAGAATCTACAACTTCCCATATTCTTTAGTAAAATCGATAACCTCATACGCACATTTGGGTATGATTATAAGAAAGCTCTCTGAGCTCCTGATCATTGGCTCTGTAACGAACTCTCACCGATAGGGTATAAAGTAAGATAGGAAGTGTATGAGTGCAAGGAGCTTATATGGGGTGTCGTAATGCCAAATTCGTGAGTTGTAGATCGTTATACGTTTTATTACTTTCCTCTCGGAATAGCTGAAGGAATGCTCTCTATGAGAATGCAAAATGAGGTGGAAGCTTGCTTGAACTTTGGATACAATTAGCTGTTGGTGTAGTATCGATTACCATATTTAGTGTATCCATACACAAGCAGCCCTCCACTGAAGGATTGCTTGCCTTCTTCTGCACGTCCACCCTATCACTTCTAATTGCTCCTATACTCGTCAGCATGGGATGCTTTGAATTCGAAAACCGCTTGCTTGCGGATTATTTTCAAACTAGTATATTGTACGAGGTCATTACTCTACCTTCTGTTGTGATGCTGTATCATCAGTTCACATACCGTTCTCGGCTCAAGGGAATCCTTCTGCAAGCAGCCCTGTTTAGCGGGGTACTAACTTTCATTGAGGTCATCATCGAAAGATATACCGAATTAATTAGTTATTTGTCCTGGAACTGGTTTCATACCTTCTGGACAGTGTTGGTCATGCTGCTCCTTGTTAAAGGTATCGTGCAGATTGTAAGATCACATTCTGGACGACAGCTGACAAATTAGCTCTCAAACCGTTTACGCAATGACCACTTTGCTTCTACAACCTGTTTACCAAAGCGTTCAGCCATTAGCGCGTAGCCTTCTGTGGATGGATGAAGCTGATCGGGAAGCAACTGGGCTTCCGTTAGGTCCAATATGGAAA
>JBEPYM010000144.1:0-2912 GCA_041641375.1 Paenibacillus sp. | reverse complement strand
GGAAAGACCATCTACATATTCGATATTTCGGTCGCCATAGGCTTGCAGCCTCACAACTGCATCTGCCAAATCCTCGCGTACGGCAGACAGACAGTAGCCTACTGCATTAATCGCAGATTCCCTCGGAAGCGATGCGATTGGGGATTGGACAACAATTGGTGTAGAGGGATGCTTGTCCCGGATGGTCATCACAAATCCGATGACCGACTCCCGAAATGTTCTTGGACTCAGGCTCGATTTCCCCATAATGTTAATCCCTATGCATAAGGAAATAAAATCTGCAGCCATATCGCGAATAGTCCGTGCGACCATTGGCTCCAGATGGCAATTCCCCCCAAACCCCATACAGGTCAAGTCGAGGCCATATGTTCTTGCTACAATTGCCGGCCAAGTGGCCGCAGGTCCAGCCGCCTCTTGACATTGTGTGATGGAGCTACCGTACGTAATCCACTTGGGCCAGCCTTGCTCGCCCGGCTCGCTGGAAGCGGCTTGCTCGACGGATAGCCCTCTTAGGACAATTGGCGTTCTTTGAGGCAAGTACACCGTGACATCCTTTACACCAGGCGGAAGCTCGAACGACACGTTTTCCAGGCCAGCTTGCACAGCCTTGCGATCTGCTACTGCACCGTTCACCGCTGCATCCATCTCACAATCGGAGGCTGCAGTAATCGATATATTCAGTTTCCGCGCGTCTGTGCGAAGAGCGAATCTGATGCCTGCCGGTACAGCGGCACGTTGTTTCAAATCCTCACAAGGATGCAATTCCAGCTCGCTTTCCCGAAGCCGATACGGATGTAAGCCTTCCTGTGTCCACCGGACAGACACGGCTCCTCTAAGGTAAGTTTCTATATTCAGCTGCTTCATGATAAGCCTCCCCGCCTGTGTACAGTATAAAGTCCGAGTGGAAGAAAGTAAATCCGTTTGCGATATAGGAGAAAATGTAAGAAGCTGCGGCCCCGAAGTCGGACAGCAGCATTCTGACAAATTACATGTTAATTGGATTTAGACACGTCAATTCGATCGATTCTCGCTTTGTAGCCCGATGAGTTGGCGTTCTTGCCTGTCAGCTTATACGTAATCGTGTGGGTGCCTGCGGCTAAATACATTTCGGCATGGTACATATAATCGTATGGCAGCCATGACCCGTACATATCAAACGTGGACCCCTTATTGCTGCCGTTCACCTGCAGCTGGTAAATACCTTGGTCAGAGCTTCGAATGAACATTGTCGAAATGCGATAGTAAGCAGAGGTTGGCACACTGATGGAAAAGCTGATCTGATCGCCGGACGCATTCGGGAAAAATCCTTTGTACTTGCCCCCGCTGGAGTCTGTGTTGTCATAGTTGCCGTACGAATCAGTAGCAGAGACGACGGTCGTTTGCTCGGCCTCATTCTTGATTGGGTTGCGCGGAAAATACTTGTACATATTATAGAAAGGCGATACGTTTACGTAGTTTCCGCTGCTGTCGCTTTGGACGACACCCGGCCATCCGCCCTCTGAGCTCGTTCCCAGTAAACGGTAAAAGCATGCAATCGAAACGCCATTGTCATACAGCCACGCTCTGCCCCGATCCAGCTCCTTTTTCCAGGCATTATAGTCAGACTTTTGCTTGTAATTCCATTCCGTCAGAATGATCGGCTTGCTGCCGAACAGCGATCGGGCCGATTTCATAATCGACTTCAGTTCGCTCACGGTGTTTACGTAAGGATGGAAGCCAGCGTAATCGATGTAGGTCAGATAGCCTGCATCAATGTAGGTCTTGGTAATTTCCGTGCTCCATTTATCGTTCTGCCATGCGGTCCAGGAGCCGCCCAGTATTTTTTCCGAGCCCCCGGAAGGCGTTCTGATTGAATCCCAGGCCGCTTTGAGCGGACCGTTGACATACTCGGACGGCGTGCCCGCCCAATACTTCGTCAGGTTGAGCTCGTTGAGAATTTCCCAGATGTCAATCGAGCTCTTGAGATTTGGCACGGTCTGGACCCAGTCGAAGTAAGCTTTTGCCTGGCTGTACGTTGGTACTGCGCCATTATGCGAGTTGAACTCGGCGATCACGCTGAAGCCGGCGTTCTTGAGGTCGATCGCTTTCTGGAAAGCGCCTGACTGGTTCGCGGAATCTTGCGGATTGGACCAGTTTTTGACATCAATCCATACGCGGACCCACTTAACGCCAAGGTCGTTCAGCTTGGGTACAGCCTTGGAGATGTTCGTGTCGTTGCCAATGTGCATGCCGTAGAACGAATCGGTGCCCGCTGCGGCTGCCTGGTCGACCGGAAAGGTCGGCAGCAAGGCGGTCAGCAGGGACAGCAAGAGTAAAATCTTACAAAAACTAGCGGTTTTCCTCATGAGCAATTCCTCCTTGTAAAGTATAAAGATGCAATGCGGTTGACTCTATGGACCGCTGTATCTGCGAGTCCGACATCGCCTCCTCTCAGCAAGTAAAGGCCGCCCTTAACACTTGTGAAGGGCGGCCACTTGAGGACTGACTATCGTCTGTTCGGTTTGCCTCTGCCTGGCTGGTCAGGCGTGAACACGATAACTGCTTCGCTTGGTACAGATTCGCGGCCTGCTATGTCGAAAGCCGTTACCGTGTAGCTGTACTCCGTGCTTGGTTCGATGCGGTTATCCGTAAACTGATTGCTCCTATTCTCTACCGTACCAATTCGCACACCGTTACGGTACACATAATACCCAGCTGTACGAACCCGGTCGGTTGAAGGTGACCAGTCGATTTTAACAACCTGATGATTCAGAGCCTCTGCCTTCAAATCGGTAGGAGCCGCCGGGCCCGAAACTGGAGTGGCAGGCGTCGTTACTGCTGCCGACGCGCTCTGCGCCGATTCGTTGCCTGCTGCGTCCACCGCGCTCACGCTGTACGCATACGCCGTCTTCTCGGCGACTGTCGCATCCGCA
>JBEPYM010000143.1:0-9475 GCA_041641375.1 Paenibacillus sp. | reverse complement strand
CGATGAGGTCGGATATAAGCCATCCTATTTCAACCGCACCTTCAAGAAACATACCGGTATGACGGCAGGTCATTACCGGGAGCTTTATGGAAACAAGCCGGCTGCGCAAGATTAGCCGGCTTGTTTTCCCTTGCGTAGCAGCCGCGTTCATCGTGCATTACGCATACCTCCGCTATGCCCCTTTGCCTTGGCCATGTCAGGCCAGGCCTGACGCCTTCCTCTTCGCCCATTTCAAGACGTCTCCGAAAATAATTCCTAAAAAACAGAATCGTACACATCCAAAACAGGGGTAGAAAAAAAGTGCTGTTGAACGAAATGCCGCTCCGCTATACACTTGCGTCAGACAACCTACGATGAAGAAGAACAGGAGTGAAATACCATGCGCATGCAGCAGCCTGAGCCGACGTTGCGCGTCAAGAAGCGCTCAGACCGAAGCAAGCTTTTCGCTGAGATCATGATGAACAAATACTTGTATGTCCTTGCGCTCCCCGGCGTGCTGTGGTTCCTTATTTTCAAGTACCTTCCGATGTGGGGCATTCTGATTGCCTTCAAGGAGTATTCCCCTTATACGGGATTTTTGGCGAGTCCTTGGGTCGGACTGGAGCACTTCGAACGTTTCTTTTCAAACCCTCGGTTTTTGCTGCTGCTTCGCAATACGCTGATGATCAATTTTCTTAATCTGGTGTTTTTCTTTCCCATGCCGATTCTGCTTTCGCTGCTTCTGAACGAGCTAAGGGGCTTTGCTTTGGGGAGTGCTTTTAAGCGAACGATTCAATCCATTGTGTATTTGCCACATTTTTTGTCTTGGGTTATTATCGGCGGCATCACCTTTATTTTCCTTGGCATGACCGATGGACTTGTCAACAAGCTGCTCGTGCATGCAGGGTATAACAAGTTCGAGTTCCTTACGAATGCGGACCTGTTCTGGGGTTTGCTGACTGCCCAGTCGATCTGGAAGGAAGCGGGCTGGGGCACAATCATTTTCCTCGCCGCGATTGCGGGAACGGATCAGCAGCTGTACGAGGCCGCTCGCATCGATGGCGCAGGGCGAGTGCGACAGGCGTGGCATGTGACGCTGCCGGCCATCCGCCATGTCATTATCATCCTGCTTATTCTGCGTCTTGGAAACATTCTGGATTCCAGCTTCGACCATATTTATGTCATGACGAACAGCGCGGTTTCCGACGTGTCCGACGTATTCGAAACCTATGTGTTCCGAATGGGCATCCAGCAGGGTCAATTCAGCTTTAGCACGGCTGCCGGCTTGTTCAATTCCGTTGTAGGTCTCGTGCTTGTCGTCATTGCCAACCGCGTTGCCAAAAAATTCGAAGGAGGCGTTTACTGATGACCATGTCGCAATCGGAGCGTCTTTTTCAGACCTTCAATGTGATGTTTCTCAGCGTTGTCGGACTGGTGACGCTGTTTCCTTTCTATTACATCTTCGTTGTCTCGTTCACCGATCCGGTTGAATTTGCACAGCGAGGCGGGCTGATTCTGATCCCTCGCGACTGGTCGGATATTGCGTACCGCTACCTGCTGTCTTCGAAGGCGTTCGTTCGCGCGATTGGCGTCAGCTCCTATCTGGCCATTGTCGGTACGATCTGCAATCTGGTCGTTACATCCTGCCTTGCCTATGCGGTATCGCAGCCGCGGCTGCGCGGGAGAAGAGTCATTATGCTCGGAGTCCTGATTACGATCCTGTTCAACCCGGGCATTATTCCCGGTTATCTTGTCATTCGCGAGCTGGGCCTTATCAACAGCCTTGAGGGCTTAATCATTTCTTCCTTATCAAGCGGATTTTATGTGCTTCTGATGAAGGGCTTCTTTGAAAGCATGCCACCCAATCTTGAGGAGGCGGCACGCATTGACGGCTGCTCCGACCTGGGAGTATGGCGGCGCATCATTCTCCCTTTGTCGCTGCCGGCCATGGCCGCTTTCGGTCTGTTTTATGCCGTCGCTTATTGGAACACGTACTTTTCCGCCATTCTGCTCATCAATGATCCGAAGAAATGGCCGCTCCAGGTGTTGCTCCAGAATATGCTGTCCAATCCGGCCGGCATGACTGCAGGCGCTGATGCGGCCGCGATCTCGGCTGAGGTGGAGCTTCCTTCAGAGCAGCTGAAGATGGCGGCTGTCGTTATCGCGACCGTTCCGATTCTGTGCGTTTACCCTTTCCTGCAGAAGCACTTCGCCAAAGGCGCCATGCTGGGCTCTGTTAAAGGATAAGGCAACGATAGACAACATTCCTAAGGAGGTCTTCACCATGCTTATCAAGAACAAGCTTGCCGTTGGCAGCGCTTCCGCGCTGCTGGCCATGTCGTCGCTGCTTTCGGCGTGCGGCACAAATTCGGATTCGGGGGCAGCCACCCCTGAAACAAAGAAGGAAGCACCAACCGAAATCAGCATTATGAGCAGCTTTACGTCGGCGGAGCCGCCGGATGAAAACAATGTGATTCACAAGGAAGTGGAGAGACGTACCAACACGAAGCTGAACATTACGTGGGTGCCTGGCAACGGATACTCCCAGAAGGTAAATATTACACTGGCCTCTGGTGATATTCCGGATATGGTAGCCATAACCAGTATGAATGACTCCCAATTTCGCACCATGATTTCCCAAGGCGCTTTCTGGGATTTAACCAACATGATCAAGGATTATCCGAACCTTAGCAAATATCCGAAAGTGTCCTGGGACAACATCAAGATCGACGGAAAAATATACGGGATTGTAAGACCGCGTCCTTCTGTCGGAGCAGGCAGCTTCCCGTTCCTGCGCAAGGACTGGCTGGATAATCTGGGGCTGAAGGTGCCGCAGACGATGGATGAGATGTACAACGTGATGAAGGCTTTCACATACAACGATCCTGACGGCAATGGCAAGCAGGATACGATTGGTCTGGCAGGAAATGCGGGCGATTCGGGCATGGGCTCGCTGGCCTGGGTTGAGAATGTATTCAACAAGACGAACGGCGGCTTCAAGCTGATGCCGGATGGACGTCTTGAGCGTGCGGACACGCTGCCATCGGCGCGGGAGGCCATCTTGTTTCTCCAACGCGCATACAAGGAAAAGCTGATTCCCGAAGACTTCGCCGTGCTCAAGCAGCCCAAGGACCTGATGATCGCGGGCAAGGCCGGCATATTCACAGGAGCCGTCGAGAACAGCTGGGAGTCGATGGAGCCGCTCCGCAAGTCGAATCCGAAGGCGGATGTGCTCCCGCTTGTGGCGTTGGAAGGCGTAACCTTCGAGGAGGGCGGTCACTTCGGCATGTTTGTCATTCCGAAGAAAGTGCCTGAAGCGAAAGTCAGGAAAATCCTCGCTTTCATGGATGCGGGTGCAACCGAAGAGCTTTCGCTGTATGCGAACTTTGGCGAGAAGGGTGTCCACTACGAAGAGAAGGAAGGCTTCCGAATTACGACCGATAAGGCTAAGACGGATATGGTATCCCAGCAGCTGTTTGGTCAAATCTTTACGTATTACGATAAGTATCAGTATGCATACCGCAGTGGAATGCCGAAGGATGTGTTCGAACGAAACAAGAAAATCATTGACGAGCGCGTCAAGTTTGCGGTCGGCAATCCGGCGAATGGCATTACGTCCGAGACGTTCAAGAAGGTCGGTCCGGAGATGAACAAGCAAATCAACGACATGAAGGTTAAAGTGATTATGGGTAAGGAGCCGATTGAAGCTTGGGATAAATTCGTGGAACAGCTGAAGGCGAACCCGGATTTCAAGAAAGTCAACGAGGAGTTCACAGCTGAATATAAGAAGAAAATGGGCAAGTAACAACAGAACCGGCGCAAGAGCTGGCTCGCACAGCTGCAACGCTGCCGCGCGGCCGGCTCTTTGCATATTCCGGGCGCTTCCCTTTCGCAAGGGCAGCAGGCTCGTTTACATAGAATCATGCCAATAAGGAGGAGAAGCTGGTTAAGATTCAGGCTGCGCAGTCTTAATGAATGCGCCGTTCAAAAAAACATGATGAAAGGAGTTTTACCAAATGATGTATAAGATTACAATCGCTAAAGTGCGTCGTGCCGTCGCTGCCGCGGCCACTGTCGCCATGCTTGCCGCAGGTGCTGTATGGCCTGCACCAGAGGCCGAAGCCAGCACCTCCACGCTTGCTCCTGCTGCAGATGCCTTGGTCCGTTCCGGTGTCTACGCATCCGTCAATTATGGCTCCTCTGCGGAGCTCGCTGTCAAGAAGGATCCCAACCCGGATTATCATCGCGAATCGTACCTTGCGTTCTCCCTGGCAACACTTGGTTCGGGTGACATCGCCTCTGCCAAGCTTCGAGTGTATGGCAAGCTGAGCAATACCGACGGTGTGAACGTTCCAGTGGCCGCCTATCCGGTTGCCGATACCTCCTGGTCGGAAAGCAGCCTTACATGGAGCAACAAACCGTCTTCCTCGTCTACTCCGCTGGCCTCAGCAACAATTGCCGACAGCACGGCGCGCTGGTACGAATGGGATGTAAGCGCCTATATCAGTTCCGAAGGCTCTGCCGGACGAAGCGCCGTAAGCCTTGTCTTGAAGGGAACTCAGAGCAGCACTCCATACTTCACAGCCCATTCGAAAGAAGCGGCCAACAAGCCTCAGCTGGTGGTTGAGCTTGCAAGCACAAGTCCGACCAACAATCTTCAGGTAAATGCTGCGACCCATATCGGCGGAAGTGGTACCGACTCTGCTTCGGCTATTGATATTGGTTCGGACGGCTCCATCGTCTTTGCCGGAATATTGCCTGGACATAATCCGGGCGGGAAATCTCCGACCTCCTTGCTCGGAGGCGGAGACGGCGCTATCGTCAGGTATGCGGAAGACGGACGAAGCGTATTGTCTGTTACCCGGATCGGTTCATCTGTTACCGATATGGAAATTGCCGGTGATGGAAAAATGGCTGTGTCGGGAAGCTTTGGCGTGGCGGTCTTGAACGCAACGGCTTCATCCGTAGCTTGGAGTGCCAATCCGGGTGCAGCCAGCCGCGTATCAATCGGCAGCGACGGAACGGTTGCCGCCCTTGTAAGCGGCAAGGTGCATGTATTCAGCTCCAGTGGCGCTTCTGTCGCAACCTTCAGCGTCAGCGGGAATTACAAGGAGGATCTCGTGGTTGACGGCGTCAACAAGTCGATCATCGTAACGGGCTACTCCCAGAAGAACGTCAGCAACGTCTGCCTTGGTCAGCTTCAGGTAGCCTGGATGCGTAGCTACAGCTATACGGGCACGGTCAAGTGGACGGACTACGATTTCAAGGCCGAGGAGCATGGGGCCGATCAATATTGTGCGGACACAAGGGGCTATCGGGTAGCCTTGGGCAAGGACGGCTATCTGTATCTCGCAGGAGAGAGCGCCGGAGGCAATTCCATGTTTCTGCTGGACCCCAAGAATTACACGGTGAAGCTGGGAAGCGACAGGCTGATCTCCTATGATGCCTACAATAAAGCATACAATACGGCAGCCAATCACATTACGTGGTACGGCAAGTACAATCCGAAAGATGGAAATCTGATCCTGGGCCAATTCCTGCTTCCCCGCAACACGGACGGAAGTGGCAATACGATTCGCCCTAGGGGAATCGCGGCTGACGCGAATGGCAAGGTGTATGTGACAGGTACGACGACATGCTGTCTCGAGAATCGGAGCGAGCAGTATATTTCCGGCATCCAGACAGGCGCATACGCAGGTGGCGAAGCGTTCCTGCTGATTGTCCAGCCGGACTTCAAGAAGCGTCTCCATTGGACGCCGTTCACGAAGGACGGACATAGCTCAAGCGGTGTGGCGGTTGCTGTGCGCAATGGGAAAGCGGCGCAAGCGTCATCCTTGAAGACGGGCAGCATGGTGTCGGTGCAAGCGGTGCAGCCGAACCCTTCGACTGTGCCGGACGCCTATTTGGTCTCCTGGTCGCAGGCGAACGAATAGCAGAAGCAGGCAGCTCCCGCGAGCCTTCGCTCGCGGGAGCTGCTGTCTTATTCCTCTCCTGACTAGCTGTCTGCCGTCGAGATTTTGGCGACCCGCACGACAAGCTGCCGTCCGTAAGGGTGCGGCGTAGCGTCGAAGGTCAGCATGCCCTTCGCTACGTCTTGGCTGAAAGCAAGCGACTCCCCGTTGTCGACCCAGCGGATGTCGGCCACACGGCTCATCGCTCCTTTAATGGTTTTCAGGCCTGCTCCCGATTCGCCAACCAGCAGATGTCCATTGCGGTGTATAGGCACATTGGATACGTAATAATAATAATCGCTGCCATGGCGAAGCACGAAGTCGGTGCCCCGGCATGCCAGCTCTGTCGGCCTGCCTTCGTAAAGACTCTCGCCGCACAGCCCGATCCAGCGTCCGACCTCGCGCAGCACGGCCGTCTCGTACCCGGGGAGCTCGCCGGCGGCGGAAGGGCCGACGTTGAGCAGAAGGTTTGCGCCGTGTCTGCGGCAGGCGGTCAGCGTGCGGATGATGTCGGCCGGGCTTTTGCACGAGAAATCATAAGAGGCAATTCCCCAATGGCTATTCATCGTTTCGCACATTTCGGCCGCTACATACTTATCCATGCCCTTGCGCTTCAGCTTCTCCGGCTTGCCCTGCTCGAATGTGACCGCGTCGATCTCCGGATGGCCTCGCTGGCCTCTTGCGCCAACGCTCGTGTTATTTACGATGATACAATCGCGATGGTAAGAGCGGATCATGCCGTACAGCTCGTCTTCCTTCCAGTCGAGGTTCCTGCGCGACCAGTTGCCGTCAAACCAAAAGCCGGACACCTTCCCGTAATGCTTGCACAGAAGCTCTACGGACGCTTTCAGATACTCAAGGTAACTGTTCCAGCTTGTTTCAAAGCAGTCGACCTTCCAATCCAGCGTCGTATGGTAAAAAAACATTGGCATGTCAAGACTGTGACACGCATCCGCAAATTCTTTCACCAGATCGCGACCGGCTGCACTGTGCGGAGCATCGAAATTGCTCAGCCCCCGTGTGTCGTAAAGCGAAAATCCGTCGTGATGACGCGTCGTCAGGCATACATAGCGCATGCCGACATCCTTGGCGAATTGAACCAAGGCAGGTGCGTCAAAGTGCTCCCCGCGAAACGACTGCATGAGCTTCGCATATTCGTCCTTATCCATCCGGTGGTGCTGCTGCACCCATTCTCCGCTGCCGAGCAGCGAATACAGACCCCAATGCAAGAACAAGCCGTAGGCAAGCTTCTCAAATTGCGCGATGCGCTCAAGCGGTACGGGCGCTTCTTCTGAGCGATTCATTCGGACAACCTCCCCATCTTTGCCTTTTGCAAGTATACTAAATGGTTCGTTCTTGAGTTTCAAAATCCTTCTGCAAGGCAAATGAGTTGTCACATGGGGCCGGCTCTGTGCAACATCAGTTGGCAAGGCACTTCATATCAATCGTTTTTTTCCATAAAAATGGCTTTGTTCTCTATAGTACCGACGAGAGGCTCGATACAATAGAGCATATCCGATCTGGAGGTGATGTCCACGAGATAAACCATTCATGCGGTTTTTAGGTTGAAGCTTGAGCGCAAGGTAAACCAATTTTGTACGAGAAGAATGGAGGAAGATTGACATGTGGAGCAAATTATTCAGGAATGCAGTCATGGCGGTGAGCTGTGCAGCGCTCATCGGCACCGGGTTTGGCGGCGCAGCACCATCGGCTTATGCCGCGGCGCCAACGAACAACCCGGTAGCGGCAAAATACGGATCGACCACGTACGCCTGGACGGACAATATCAAGTGGAGCACGGTCAAGAACATTCTGGACTATGGTGGCAAGGGCGACGGCTCAACGGACAACGTGTCTGCATTTAACAATGCGCGTGATGCAGCTGTCGCCGCAGGCGGGGGAGTGGTTTATTTCCCTGCGGGAACCTACAGGTTTTCAACTGGAATTTCACTAAAGAATGGTGTTGTAATCAGAGGCGAAACACCTTCGGTTTCAGATGGGAAGAGCAGTACCTACGATCCGCCTTCGAATCTTGTGTTTCCAAAGTATAATCCGAGCCTCTCGGGCTCCGGAACGGCAAACAGCACCGCTTTCAAGGCCATCACGACTGCCTCGCCTAATACGGACAGCAATATTGGTGTAGTGAACGTTGATATTAACCGGGCAGCCGTCAAGCTGGTAGCTGACGCCGCTTCGGCTGCCAACAAAAACATCGTCGTCTTTGGCATTCGCCAAAACAATGTGGCTGAGCCGGATCAAGGCGTGCCAGATACCTCGTTCCAGAACGGCTGGCAGAGATGGAGCTACCGCTTCGCAGCAAATATCAAGATTGAAGCATATGAGAATGTTCTGATTGCGAACAACCGATTGAATGATGCGACAACTGACAATTTCGATCAGCCGGGCTATAAGGTGAAGGATGGCAGCACGGTTCTCACGTATTCCGATGGATCAAGAGCAACGTTCAATTACACCAATCATTACGGGATTGATTTGAACCGCTCCAAATCGGGGGGCTACACGCCGGGTGCAACGCCTTCCAGCGAACCGAGCCTGTTCCGCAAGGGCAATGTCATACGCGATAACTGGGTATTCCACACGATGCGGATTGCCATTACAGCATCTGGCGATGGCCTGCAAATTCGCAATAATGTGGTCAAGGACCAGTCCGGGAAGGTCGCCTGGGTCGATCCGAGCGGCAAGAAGCAGGTGCAGAACTCGGCGACGCTGGAAAATCGCGCGATTGACTGGAGCGGCTACAATGTCGTTGTAGATCGCAATGACTTCGAGGTGTTTCGCCACAAGCTGAAGGACACCAGCTATTACAGCGTGGACGGTGAGGGCATCCTGCTCCAGGAATGCTGCGGCGGCACTCTCGTCAACGGTGTTCAGATTACAAACAACAAAGGAAACGCCTACATTGGCATCTATAAGTCAAAGGATATCGTGAACGCGACCGTTACCGGCAACACGATTAACTTCGGTTCTCATATGGGGGGTTCGCTTGGAGCGATATATGTCAGCGCGAACACCAACGGAGGCAGCTACAAAGCAACCAATGTCAAGATCGAAAGCAATACTGTGAACGGTGACATCAATCTGCTTGCCGACGTATCGGGAGGCTCAGGCAACACGATTAAGAACAATACCGATTCCAATGGCGGTGGAAAAATCAACCATTCCTGCGAAGCGAAGGCATCTATAAGCGGAAACAGCGGTTTTACAGTCAACGCTTGTAAGTAAAGAGATTGGAGTAAGAATTCACGGGGCTGTCTCAAAAGTAGGTTCTTAGTACTGATGAGACAGCTCAAATGATGGAAAAGTCTGCAAAAATAAAGAAATGGCGATGCTAGGGAGGTTATCCCTGCATCGCCTTTTCCTGCTTTTGGTCCATAACTGCCTTTTTGAGTAGATTATGAGCGAGCGAAAGCCACCCGACTTCTAGGCTCACTTTTGGCAGCCCTCGAAGCAGAAAACGTCGGAATCCCCGATTGTTCTTCATTTGCCCGAACACACTCTCCGGTTCAATCATTCTTCGAACCGAT
>JBEPYM010000142.1:0-9530 GCA_041641375.1 Paenibacillus sp. | reverse complement strand
GATGACAAACCTCTTTACAACTTATATGACCAAAATGTATTATATAGTCATATAAATAATGTGTAGGGAGTGGAAGATCATGCCTAAATTTACGGAGCAGGAGCTTGCTCACTTGCAGAGTAAACTGTTGGACGTAGGCAAACGTATGTTCAGTGAGCTTGGCTTGAAGAAAACGAGCATTGACGATATTGTTCAGGCATGCGGGATCGCGAAGGGTTCCTTCTACCGGTTTTACGAATCCAAGGAGGAGCTTTTTTTTGCGATTCTGGAGAGGGAGGAGTCGGACATTCGCAGCCGTTTGATGGAGGAGTTGACCCATGCGGCGGAAAGCGCCGAACAGACGGTTCGTTCGATGCTGGAGTTTTCGCTCCTGCGGGTGGAAGCGAATCCGTTCCTGAGAGGGTTGTACGAACGCCGCGAGATGGAGCTATTATTGCGCAAGCTGCCGGCGGAAAAGCTGATCCGGCATCAGGAGCAGGATGTCGAAGCAACTCTGGAGTGGATTGTCAACTCGCAAAAAGCGGGTGTCCTTGCACCGATAAACCCGCTTATTATAATCGGGGTATTGCGCGCATTTATGATGCTCCCCTTCCACAAACAGGAGATAGGAGAAGCCGAATATGAGGGTGTAATGCGCATTTATATCGATTCCCTTGCTCGAACACTGACAAGCTCGCAAGCAAAGGAAGGAGCACAGCCATGATTCAAGTCGAACAGCTGCGATATCGGTATCCGGGCAGCGACAAGCCGATGATCGAGAATATGTCGTTCCTGATCAATTCCGGTGAAATATTCGGTTTTCTAGGTCCTTCCGGTGCTGGCAAGAGTACGACCCAGAACATCCTGATCGGCGTGCTGAAGCACTATGAAGGCAGCGTGAAGGTGCTTGGCCAGGAGCTGCGACATACAAGCTCTGACTATTATGAGCAGATCGGCGTAGCCTTCGAGTTCCCCAACTTTTACAGTAAATTTACAGCGCTTGAGAATTTACGGTTTTTTCGGGCGATGTATAAGGGGGAAACAGAGGACCCGGAGCTCCTGCTAAGGAAGGTTGGCTTGCAGGAGTTTGCCCACACGCGAGTGTCCGCATTTTCCAAAGGTATGAAGATGCGGCTAAATTTCTGCAGGGCTATCCTCAATCGGCCGCGCGTGCTGTTCCTGGATGAGCCAACCTCTGGGCTGGACCCGGTTAATGCGAAAGCAATGGCCGACTTGATCGAGGAGCAGCGATCGAACGGCACGACCGTGCTGATAACGACGCACAATATGAACGCAGCAGAAGAGCTTTGCGATCGAGTTGCTTTCCTGGTGGACGGATCGATTCGACTCATCGATTCTCCGCGGGCGCTCAAGCTGCAGCGGGGTGCCAAATCCGTGAAGCTGGAGCACCGGGATCTGGAGGGTGCTCTTCATACGGTTCGGTATCCGCTTGACGGGCTTGCGGAGCAAGAGTCGTTTATTGAACTGCTGCGCACCGGTACTGTCGAGACGATTCATACCGAGGAAGCGTCGCTTCGCGACATTTTTATTGAAGTAACGGGGAAATCGCTATGATCAGATGGGTATCGGCAGTTAAACACGATGTGACCTTTCAGATTCGCCATGGATTTTATCTAGCCTACGCTTTCGTCGTTCTCGTCTATATCGGCATATTGATGTATGTGCCGGATCATTTGTCGCAAATCGTGGGACTTTTTATCCTTTATTCGGACCCGGCTTTACTAGGCTTCTTCTTTATTGGAGCCATTCTATTGCTTGAGCGAGAGCAGCATATCATCCGTGCGTTATTTATAACGCCGCTGCGCCTGAAGGAATATGTAACCGCCAAAGTCTGCTCCCTACTGCTGTTGTCCCTTCTGTCCGCCGCTTTGATTGAAGTTGGAAGGGGGGGAGAGGGGCTGTTCTCGCCTTGGTATTGGCTCGGCATCGGCATGATGTCGATTTGCAATACGCTGCTCGGGATTTCTATCGCAGTTCGCTGCACCTCTGTAAACATGTTTTTTCTCGTCACGCCGGCGGTCGTCGTTCCGTTATTACTGCCTTTTGTCAGCCTGCTGTCTCCCGCCGCCGACTGGTGGTTATGGATGGCTCCCGGATACGGGGCGTTTCGGATGCTGGAGCACGGGCTAGGCGGCAATCCCGCAACCGTGCCCGAATTGACTGCCGCCGTAGCTGTTATGGCGGTATGGATCGTGCCCGCTTATTTGCTGGCTTCAGTTTCGTTGAAGGCGCATATTCTCGATGGCGCCAGGAAAGGAGCTACTTAAATGTTTACAGGTCTCGCAAGAGGGGACTGGCTGCAAATTCGCAGGGACCCGGTGCTGGTTATGACTGCGCTGCTTCCGCTGCTCATGGCGCTGGTTGTGAAATTCGCCGTGCCCGCAGCGGGGGATTGGCTGTGGAGAACCGCACACTTCGATCTAATGCCGCATCTTCCTTTTGTCACGAGTATCGCTCTGCTTATGACACCGCTCACGGCAGGCATGCTGGCCGGTTTTCTGCTGCTGGATGAGAGGGATCAAGGCATTATCGTCTGTCTCTCGATCACGCCGCTTCGCAAGAAAGGATATTTTCTGTACCGGATCGGCATGCCTGCCTTCATTGCATTCGTGCTTTCGAATATGCTGCTGATTCTTGTCGATATGGAGCCGGCGATGATCGTGAGCGTCCTTCCGACTACAGTGCTCGCTTGCTTGAGCACACCGATTACGGCCTTGCTGATGGCAGTACTGGCTGGCAACAAGGTGGAGGGTGTCGCCGTATCCAAGGCGGCTTCGGCCCTTATGATCGGTCCCGTTGCAGGCTATGTGCTGGAGGGAGGCTGGAGCTACGCAGCCGGGATCGTGCCGCAGTTCTGGTTCTCCAAAGCTTTTGTAAGCGTAAGTGAGGGCGATCCAGCCTGGTTGACTTTGGCGCTCGGATATGTCCTGCATGGCGGCTTGCTGCTCGTGCTGTACCGCGCTTTCATCCGCAGATCCAATTAGTATTCTCGCTTGAACGTTGAGCTTGCCCATGCTTCGAAAGGTTTTGAATATCCATCCGGACGAAGCTCGATCATCGGGAGTGAGCGTGCGGCAACGGGCTTCTCGATTTCATCGTAAATAAAATGATCATCGAAGCCGATTGCTGCGGCTTCAGCTTTGGTAGATGCGTAATAGACAGCATCGGGCCTTGCCCAGTAGATGGCGCCGATACACATCGGGCAAGGCTCGCAGCTGGTGTAAATAACACATCCGTTCAACTGAAAAGTTCCGAGCTTTTCGCAAGCCTTGCGAATGGCCTGTACCTCCGCATGTGCGGTCGGATCATTTCGGCTTGTCACCTCATTGCATGCTTCAGCAACAACGATGCCGTCCTTGACGATGACTGCGCCGAACGGTCCTCCATTTCCGCTCTCCACATTGCGGGCAGCAAGCTTTATCGCCCGCCTCATAAAATCCTCGTGTGTCATATCAACCGCCTCCCCTCATAGCGTTTCCCATTCGAGTCAAATGTTTCCCTTCATTTGTTATGCTGGCGAATCAAGTCCAAGTACAGTCAATGAAAAGGGGGTGTGAAAAAATCTGGAAAATTTATGTATCAACCTTTTTGTGTATATGCTAGTATATTTGAGTACTTGGTATGTAATAGAAAGGGGCATTTTCAATTGCCGCAAAAAAAGAAAAAAATGAATTGGAGATCCTTTCAGATTCTGACAGGGTTCACGAGCCGGTATAGAGTGATCATGCTGTTCAGTGTTCTGGCACTGATGTTGAATGCGGGAGCAGATGTTATGGCAGGTTATGCGGTTCAAACCATTACCGACGCTGCGATTAACGGGAGAACGCCATGGAATGACAAGTCGGTGATAGTCGGAATATTCGCTTTGATTGTTGTTGCAGTGGGCGCCAGGCTGGTTATGGGCGAACTTTCAGCCCGTTTCGGGATAAACGTGGTCCGGGATATCCGTGAGAAGGTAACCAAACGAATCGAACACGCGAAAATGTCAGAGCTTGCTGATCAATCCAGCGCTATTGTCACCAGAATGACGAGTGATATGAACATCACTCAACATTTTCTTCAGCATCAGTTTATACATTTGCTGTATAGCATAGTTGTGTTTTTATTTGCATTCACGTATCTTGCTACTCTGAATTGGAAGCTGGCGCTAGTGGCTGTCTCCTCCGTTCCGTTGACTCTAGTTTTGGTTGCCCGTTTCAGTAAACCGCTTAAAGACTATTCTAGGGGTCATCAGGAAGGTAATGAAGCAATGGCAGCCGTTGCGCAGGATGCTACGGGCGGAATTTATGTAGAGAAAGCCTATAATTTGCAACTCTATATGAATGATAAATTTAATCGGGCAGCTGATCAAGTGCTGTTCTATTCTCTGCTCAAGCAGCGAAGAACTTCGTATTTGAATCCCATTCAAAGTGTGCTGCGTTGGATCCCCCTTCTTTCTGTTACGTTTATGGGCGGATATTTTGCATTCAATGGGGAGCTCACGGCCGGAGGACTTTTTTCATTTGTTTTTTTGCTCCATTATTTGGTCAACCCTCTGACAGGAATTCAAGATTTTATTAGTGGGGTACCGCCAACATTTTAACAAAAATATACGCTAAGCCTTCGGATGTACCCGGCTTATCGTTTTTTCTTACTCCAAGCCCAATAGTCCGGGCTATACCGCCCGGACCACGGGTCATTCAACTTCCTGTTGTTTCAGCGGTCGTAATGAATTGAGAGACGTATTCTGCTTGAAGTTGAATTTGTATTCACCTAGAAGATTGATGTGCTCCCATCCAAGGGGGGAAATGTGATTTAGCAGTTCTTCCTGAAGCTTACCTTGCTTTTTGCGGTGTTCAGTTGCCTGCTGGAGATAGACGGTATTCCAAACGCTAATAGCATTGATGATAATGTTCAACGCACTTGCACGTTGAAGCTGATCTTGTAGCGCACGTTCCCGCAGCTCGCCATGTTTGCCGAAGAAGATCGCTCTGGCCAATGCGTTCATGGCTTCTCCTTTGTTCAACCCCCGATGGATTTTTCTCCGCAGCGCCTCGCTCGAAAGGTAATTCAGGATGAAGATCGTTTTCTCGATACGCCCCATTTCTCGCAGCGCGGTAGCCAAGCTGTTTTGTCTTGCATAGGAACCGATTTTCCCCATAATGAGTGATGCTGAAACGGTTCCTTCCCGGATGGAGTGAGCCAGCCGGAGTACATCGTCGTAGTTCTCTTGAATGATCTTTGTATTAATCTGTCCGCGAAGCAGCTTCTCCAATTTAGGGAAATCGGAAGGTTTTCCGATAGCGTAGAGCTTGGAATCAGCCAAGTCGCGTAAGCGCGGCGCAAAGCGAAATCCAAGCAAATGCGTTAAACCAAAGACTTGATCGGTGTAACCGGCTGTATCCGTATAATGCTCCTCGATGGACAAGTCCGTTTCGTGGTGGAGCAAACCGTCGATGACGTGTACGGCATCCCTAGCGTTCGTATTGATGACTTTCGTGTAGAACGTGGAAAACTGGTCGCTCACAAAGCGATATATCGTTGCTCCTTTTCCGGTCCCGTAGTGAGGATTCGCATCTGCGTGAAGCGACGATACACCGATCTGGACGCGCATTCCATCAGATGAGGAGGTCGTGCCGTTCCCCCAATATGAAGGCAGCATCAGCTTGTGATGAAAATTAACAAGAACAGCTTGCGCTTTATTCATCGCGTCTTCGTACAGCCGCCATTGAGCTGTATTGGCCATTTGCCGATATGAAATGCTCGGCGTGGCTTCAGCCATCTTCGTAAGTCCGATGTTCGTTCCCATTGCCATAAGGG
This sequence comes from Paenibacillus sp., assembly GCA_041641375.1. Classification (GTDB taxonomy): domain Bacteria; phylum Bacillota; class Bacilli; order Paenibacillales; family YIM-B00363; genus Paenibacillus_AK. The sequence continues at coordinate 3,731 of JBEPYM010000142.1, read as the reverse complement.
TAGCCATAAGGATTGTTGTTTCTTCCTCGTTCGGAGCGCGGTTACTGGAAGCGTGAATAAACTGCTCATGAAAATTCGTCCAGTTGGCTACTTCCATGAGCAGATCCGTTAGCTTGATTCGTGGTAGCAGCTCATAGAGGGAAAGACTGAAATTCCGGGATTCATCGGGAACATCTTTCTCCAATCGTTCAATGTGCAATTTCCCGTTCTCCAAATTAACTCCGTCCAGCTCATCGATGTGATCCGAAACCCAGTTTATTCTTTGAAGAAGTGCTTCAATCCGTTCTTCAAGATATTCCTTTGCGGACAAGCTGACGGCAAGCTTTGTAGCGCTAGGATCAATGCCATTCCAATCGGCTTTCGGCACAAGGTATTCCTCGAAATCCTTATGCTGACGGCTTCCGACTATGGACACGTCCCCGGAACGAACATAATTCCGCAACTCTGTCAGGACAGCCATTTCGTAGTAATGCCGGTTGATCGTTCCGTCATCGTCGTAAACGTGCTTTTGCCAGCGGTTCGAAACGAAGTTCAGCGGCGCGCCTTCCGGAACCTTCCGCTTCCCGGTTTCATTCATATCCCGGATGATATCGACCGCCTTCATTAGCGGCTCTGCGGACTTAGTTGACCGAAATTCCAACGATTTTAGCAGCGTTGGTGTGTATTTCCGGAGCGCATAGAATTTCTTTTCTAACAAGTCCAAGTAGTCGTAATCAACGGGTCGCGCCAGCCGTTTAGCTTCCTCCACGGATGCGACGACCTGATCCCACGGCATAACGGCATCAAGAGCAACAAACGGATCAATACCTTCGCTTCGGGCCTTAATAAGAGCGGCTCCAAGATCGGCAAAGTGAACAACCTTTTCGTTGATCGATTTACCGTTTTGCTTTTGAAGTTCCTCTTGGGCCTTTCTCCCTTTGGAAAGCAGTATCATAATCTGCCGGTCATGAATCTCGAAAGCCAGGTCTGTCAAATCCTGAATCAGTTCCAGTAAGTACGCTACTAAAATCGCGTACTTTTTCGGATCATTAAAACGTCTGAAAGAATGAGGTTCGTAACGCGAACCGATTTTAGAAAGTTGACGTAGACGGTTCGGATGGATGCCTTTCGTATCGACTTGCAGCTGCAAGTCGCGTATGTATTCGAGTTTTTCAATCACCTTCAAAAAAGAATCCGGAGAGCTGGTACCTGGAATTTCCCTTAACCATGCTAAGTAGGTTTTGTTACTTTCCGGCATGGTGGTTAAGACGCGATCCAACTTAGCAATTTGTAACTCTGTCAGTGAACTGCTGAGCAGCTTGAATATTTTTTCTTCTGTTCGTTTGCGCGTTTCCCAAACGGCTCTTTCAATTGTAGCCATTGAAGGGAGAATGATTTTACGCTTACGTAAATCTTCGAGAGCGAGTTGAATCAGGTGTAAGGGATTACCGTTTGCCATTGCATGGCTAAATAGATGCTTGCACAAAGAACGATATTCGCTCAAGGTGAATGTCTGGTAGCCATATTCCTTCCGGATCTCATCCAGATGCTCGTATTTCGTTGCTTCTCGGTCGCCGTAAGATGCAAAAGACTCCACATCGGCATTGATTTGTTTTGCAATATAACTAAGGACTTGAACCGGCACATCTTTTAGGTCAGAAAGCGTCCAGCCGAGATAGCGAAGTACGCACAGCTGTACGGCAAAGCCGATTCGATTATAATCTCTTCGCCGCTGCTGGATGATTTCAAGGTCATGCTGGGTAAATGTGAAATATGTGCCCAATTCCCATTCGCCGAGATCAGGCGGTATTTGCAAATATTGCATCCGTTCCTCCGGAGTTAGCAGTTCCCTTACTCTCGCGTACATCATTCTCATCCCCTTATTGCCAAACTATTTTTTCTACTTCCGATTGCAGATCCGCACGAGTCGCCTTGACGTAAATCATCGTTGTGTCCAGACTATCGTGTCCCATAATTTGCGCCAAGCGGTGCAACGGAGTGTTTTCTGCCATCACGTACCCGAACCGATGCCGTAGATCGTGGGCGCTCAATCCTTCGAGTCGCGCCGATTTCATGTATTTTTGAATTACATGGCGTAAAGCTCGATCGGTTAACCGATCGCCAGTTTTCTCCGATGGAAACAGATAAGTACTATCCGAAGGAAGGACTGCCAGATATTTTTCTAAAGCAGCTCTGCACGTAGCGTTCAAAGGAACTTCCCGCTGTTTATTCCGTTTTCCGGATCGAACCGTAAGCTGACCGCTGCGTTTACCGATTTGAATATCTCCGGGAGCCAGATCGCATACTTCCATTGTTCGTAAGCCGGTGTGAAACATCACGATAAGAATCGTCTGATCCCGCAGGGAACCACCGTGCTCAGCCGCAGCGATCAATACAGCTTCTTCTTTGTCTGTCATCTGCCGGGGACTTACCTTTTCTTCCGGAACCAATTTAACCGGTTTCGAAGGGTCGCGGCGAATCCTGGATTCCGACACGGCCCACTCGAAAAAACGTTTCAGGGTTATAAGCCGTCGATTAATGGTCGCTGGTTTCAATTCCATTATTTTTTGCGCAGCTTCCCGGTATCGTGTTAATGTTGGAGTAGCCACATCTTCAATTCGAAATATAACCTCTTCCTCTTGGTGGTCGGCTGTCTCAAACCAACCGATAAAATGTTTCAAGTCGCTTGCGTACTCTTTTAGTGTTTTGGGATTCAAATCTTCGTGGGTGGTAAGAGCGTGAATGAAGTCCTGAATCGTCTGCTCGCCCTGTTCCGAAATACCGGTTTTCTCTCTCATTAGCAAAGCCTCCAAATCTTGACTTACATTAGCGGACATGATAATCTTAGCTTAACCGAAACATTAGCGGACATCAAGTATAGGCTATGAAACACCTAATGACCGCTAATCTTTATTAGCGGTCATTCGAACACGAGGAGGATTTTTCCGTCATGGTAGTTCGTAAAGACGATTTGCACAATTACAAATAAGATTTCATAAACGACAGAAGCCTCGGCCTTATTTGGTTGAAAGGCTTTTTTGATTTAATGCTAATGTTAAGGTGTGGTTCTCTTTGAAGAATACTCTTGCTACGAAGAACATATTGCTTTTGGCTTGGCCAGCAATTGTCGAAAGTTTTCTCATCAGTGCTGTTGGTTTTGTTGATACCCTTTTTATTTCCAAGCTGGGGCTCTCAGAAGTAGCGGCCGTTGGTGTGACGAATGTGATCATGCAAATTTACTTTGCTGTATTTATGTCGATAGCAACTGCTTCAACCATATTCATTTCTCGCGCAAGCGGTCAAAATAACGTCTCCAAAGTCCGCGATATCACCTCTCAAGCGATCTTGCTGTCACTATTGGTAGGTCTGGTTTTTGGTTCAATATCATTCTTTTTTTCGGAATCAATGTTGTCCATCATGGGGGCAAGCCCAGATGTTCTTCAAGTTGGGATTCCTTACTTCCAAATCGTTGCTGTCCCATCTATCGTACTTTCTCTATTCTTTACAGCAGGAGCCATACTGCGCGGGTCGGGGGACACACGAACACCCTTGCGTGTTGGTCTTTGGATGAACGCCGTACATATCGTTCTCGATTACGTATTAATTTTCGGTGTGTTCTTCGATGGTTTTGGAATTAAAGGTGCTGCAATGGCTACATTATTGTCCAGACTTTTCAGCGTTGTTTTTCTCTTATGGTATCTACATAACCGAAGATTGATTTCTCCACTACGCATCTGGTCTATTCGCCGTGA
>JBEPYM010000141.1:0-9560 GCA_041641375.1 Paenibacillus sp. | reverse complement strand
CGCTCCCTCTTGCCCCGGATCGCGCCTGAAGCCGCAGAACGCGCAGTGCGCTTCGCACACATTCGTAAAATACAGAGTCATGTTCTCGATAAAATAGACGTTCTTGCCGTTCTTGCGTTGGTTGACGGCATTCGCTAATTGACCGATGGATAGAAGATCGTCCGATTCATATAAAAACATCGCGTCTTCCAAAGTTAAGCGCACGCCTTCCTGCACCTTGCCGGCGATTTCGAGCATTCGCTTGTCCGCACTCGCGATGGCCGTGTTCATATGTCTGTTCCTCCCAGCGTCAAACTCCGTGTTAGAAGCTTCCTATATTATAATCCTCCTTGTACAATGGGGCAACAACAGCCATTCATTGTCAGAGAGGACTCCAGTTTGTTATGATAACATAAAATCGAAGCGGGCGGGGGAAAAAATGACGATGAATGGCAAATCGGTGCTGATTACAGGCTCGGGAACGGGAATCGGACGAGCTACGGCTCTTCGGCTGGCCAAGGAGGGAGCGAATATCGCCGTCCATTACTCGCGGTCCGAGCAGGAGGCGCGCGAGACGATGGAGGAACTTGCGGCGCTTGGCGTTCAAACGCTGCTCGTACAGGCCGATGTGTCGGATGATGCGCAGGTTCGCCGGATGGTCGGGCAAACCGTGGAGGCGTTCGGCGGGTTGGATGTGCTCGTCAACAATGCCGGAACGACCCGTTTCGTACCGCATGACGATCTGGAGGGATTAACCGATGCGGATTGGGACGCGGTGTGGGACGTGAACGTGAAGGGCTCCTTCTATTGCTGCCGGGCTGCTGCCGGTGAATTAAAGAAGCGCCGCGGAAGCATCATTAACATAAGCTCTGTTGCAGGGTTGACCGGACTCGGCAGCTCGATCGCTTATGCGGCATCGAAGGCGGCGCTGATCAGCATGACGAAGTCGCTGGCGCGCGCGCTCGGTCCGGACATCCGCGTGAACTCCGTTGCGCCGGGCATTGTCGATACGCGCTGGATCGCCGGACAGGCGCAGCATATGAGCAAGCTGGGCGACGGGACGCCGCTGGGTCGAATTGCGCAGCCGGAGGACGTTGCGGAGGTCGTCTATGCGCTGGCGGCAAGCGCGGGGTTTGTTACCGGGCAGACATGGCAGGTTGACGGTGGCAAATTTATATAGCGGGTTGTATAATAGCAGGTAACCGAACGTTTACGAATTGCGAAATAGGAGGAGTAGCCATGATTGATGTGAGCGTTGTTGCTGCAGACAAGATCAAGGAAATGCTGGAGGCGGAGGAAACGCCGAATCTGTTCCTGAGAATTGGCGTGAAGGGCGGCGGATGCAGCGGGTTCTCGTACGGCATGGGCTTCGACGATGATTTGACGGATGCAGACGAAGCGCTCGACCTGCACGGACTGAAGGTCGTCGTTGACAAGGATAGCGTGAAATATTTGCGCGGACTGCAGATTGACTACAAGGAGTCGGCGATGGGCGGCGGCTTCACCATGAACAATCCGAACGCATCCGCGACATGCGGCTGCGGCTCGTCGTTCCGCACGGCGCAAGAGGCTGGCACGCCAGGCGAGTGCTAGGTGATATACCGCGCTTTATCAACGTTTTCACTTGTAAGTCAAACGTCAGCGATCGTTAGCCTATTGTGTTAAATGACCGTCTGAGGGCGGTTAATAACGGCGTTGGGTGGCCTCCATGACGAGTGTATGTAAGTACACTATCGTTACGGAGGTTTTTGTTATTATGGCGCTACAAAAACGTGGTCGACGTATGCATATCATGGGGAAGTGAATGAGCTGGAGAATTTTATACAACATTTGATTTTTTATTTTAAAGGATTCTCGTATGTTGGTGTTATTATTCTGCTCAGCTTAGAATTTATTCCTGCTGAATTAGTTCTGCCGCTTATCGGTTACTGGGTCACTGAAGGAGACATGATCTTTGGGCTTGCCGTATTAGCCGGCGTTATAGGAGGTGTCACTGGTCCATTGTCGCTTTATTGCCTCGGCAGGTATGGTGGAAGGCCTTTGATTGAACGGTACGGAAAATACTTCCTTATTAAAGAAAAGGACTTGGTGCGAGCCGATGTATTTTTTGAAAAATACGGTCCAGGAGTAGCTTTTTTTGGCCGGTTTATTCCTGGGCTTCGTACACTCATTTCAATTCCATGTGGTATTGTTAGAATGAATGTATTTACCTTTATGTTATATACGGCACTCGCAATGTTGCCTATAACCATATTATATATCTATCTGGGAATGAAACTCGGGCAAAACTGGGAGAAGGTTGGTCCTCTCATAAAGAGTTTTTCGTTACCAATTGCTGGGGTGATTATTGTAATTGCGCTTCTATATGTGATATTAAAAAGAAAATAGAGGATTGGCGCTTAATTGGCGTTCACCGCGTCAGCCAGAACCCAATGATTACCGTCAGGGCCACAAGAACGGCAGTAGTTCCCATTAACAAGGCGATTTGTCCCAGATTGCGATTGCTCTTCGATTTCATGCTCAACTTCCTCCTGATTCATATCTTTTTTTGATAGGTTAATGTGCTGAAGCAACTGTGTATAAACATATTCACAGTACGCAATGAGTCAGGGTCAAGAATTTCAGTCCCTATTCACAACTCTTCCACAGCTTATCCACAATAGCCTGTGGATATCGGAACGCTTGTTCGATCGGACGAGCCATGGTACGATACAATCATCCCAGTAACAAAGGTGATGAATAATGAGAGTATTGTCAAATGAGAACCTGCTAGACGCCTATCACAAGGCGATTGAACTGAAGCTGGAGAAAGCATTCATTCAGCTGCTGCTCGATGAAATCCGCCGCCGCAACATACATATCGGCAGCCGATTTTACAGCGCTTAATTTCTGTTGTCACTGCCGCTCCTGCACCGGATATACGATGGATCTGCCGCATCTTGCACACGCCAAGGCATGAAGGCATTGATGCAAGACCGCATCGTCGGATACCCCATTCGTCAGCTTCAGCTCATCTATTGGTCGATACGCAGAATACGGATCAAAGAAATCGCTTAGTCTGCCTTCATCGGCTAATGGCTGCTCACAGATCGGACAGGTGTAACGGATATCCGTCAATCCGTTGCAGACCGGACATATGAATGACAAAAGGCATCCCTCCTCAAGCAGCGGCTTGAGAATAGGATGCCCATTTTTTTACGAACATGCGAGTTAAAATTTCATATTGCTGGAGTGACCCGGCGAAAGCTTCGCATTCGGATCGATATATACCTTGGCATTGTTGATCGCAGTTGGCGCTTCGCCGAATCCGACCGCAATGAGCTTCAGCTTGCCCGGATAGGTGGTGATATCGCCGGCTGCAAAGATGCCCGGGATGGAGGTCTCCATACGGGAGTCAACGATGATTGAGCCGCTGTCGATCTCAAGTCCCCATTCGGCGATCGGACCGAGCGAGGAAATGAAGCCGTAGTTGACGATAACCGCGTCTACCGGGATCGTCTCCGTTTCGCCGGTTTTGGCGTGCTTCAGCACGACGGCTTCGATTCGGTCATCCCCTTGCAGGGCTTCGATCTCGCGAGGCGTCACCACCTCGACCTTGGAATTCATCAACAGCTCAACACTATGCTCATGCGCGCGGAATTTGTCCCGGCGATGCACGAGCGTAACCTTCTCGGCGATCGGCTCAAGCATGAGCGACCAGTCCACAGCGGAATCGCCGCCGCCGCTGACAAGCACTCTTTTGCCGGCAAAAGCCTGCAGATCGTTCACAAAGTAGTGCAAATTTTTCTTCTCGAACTTGACCGCTTCGGGCAGCTCGATCTTGCGCGGCTCGAATGCGCCGACGCCGGCGGTAATCACGATCGCTTTCGCCGTGTGAACGGCTTTATCCGTCGTAATGCGGAAGAGGCGCTCCTCAAGCTTCTCCACCTGCATCACCTTTTCTTCCAGACACTGCTCTACCGGAAAGTGGCTCAGCTGCTCGTTCAGGTTGTTGACCAGATCGCCCGCCAACACCTTCGGAAAGCCGGCAACGTCGTAAATGTACTTCTCCGGGTATAACGCCGCAAGCTGCCCGCCAAGCTGAGGCATGCTTTCAATAATTTTGGCCGAGGCTTGACGCATACCTGCATAGAATGCAGCAAACATGCCTGCCGGTCCGCCGCCGATAATCGCGATATCTACAATTTCCGCTTGCTGTCCCGCTTCCATAATTCCGTTATGCACTCCCATCCCTATCGTTGTCGCCGCTGTACGCGCGGTCTCCATAGTCTGAAACCATCATAGAATAAGCATCCCTTTTTCGCAAGGAAAAACTTGCCTTGATTTCGACTCCTTTCGACCTTCCTTCATCAAAATGAACAAAAAAGATAGGAGGATATCCTAAATCGGAGCAATTTGCCAGAAAACATCTTGATATTTGTCCATACATTTTATATGATTGCAAAAGATATTTGTACTTGTGACAATTGTGTTGCAAACAAAAACATACTTCCAGAGCGCAACGTGCATAATGAGAACAGATTTTATTTTTGGGCTTGATTGTGCCATTTTTCACAAAGTCGCAACGGAGTAACCGTCCACATGGATAAGCAGATAAACAAAGGAGCAGGGAGCCATGAGTCGAATACCAAGAATCGTCATTTTAGGAGCAGGCTACGGAGGGATTGTGTCCGCTATCCGTCTGCAGAAGGAACTCAATTATAACGAAGCGGACGTCACACTCGTCAACAAGCATGATTACCATTACATCACCACCCATCTTCATATGCCGGCTGCCGGCACTGACGATCCGAACAATGCGCGCGTGAACATTTTAAAGCTGATCGACGAATTCAAGATTGATTTTGTGAAATCGACAGTCGTGCAAATTCGTCCGAACGATAAGAAGGTTATTCTGGAGGACGGCACGCTGTCCTACGATTATCTCGTTATCGGGCTCGGAGGCGAGCCGGAGACGTTCGGAATTCCGGGACTTAAGGAAAATGCGATGAACATTCGCTCGATTAACAGCGTACGGCTGATCCGCGAGCATATTGAATATCAGTTCGCCAAGTTCAAGCGCGAGCCGCACCGCAAGGATTATTTGACCTTCATCGTCGGCGGAGCCGGCTTTACGGGCATTGAGTTCGTCGGCGAGCTGGCGGATCGCGTGCCGAAGCTGTGCCGTGAATTTGACGTCGATCCGTCGCTGGTGAAGATCTACAATATTGAAGCTGCACCAACAGCGCTGCCTGGCTTTGATCCGGAGCTCGTTGAGTATGCGATGCAGGTGCTCTCCAAGAAGGGCGTCACCTTCAAGATCGCTACGGCGATCAAGGAATGCACGACCGACGGCGTTATTCTGGCTGATGGAGAAGAGATCAAAGCCGGAACCGTTATCTGGACCGGCGGCATCCGTGGCAACCGTCTTGTCGAGGAAGCCGGCTTCGAAGCGATGCGCGGTCGCGTCAAGGTGGACGAATTCCTGCGCGTGCCGAATTACGACAATGTATTCATTCTCGGCGATTGCTCGCTCGTCATGAGTCCGGAAGGCCGTCCGTATCCGCCGACTGCGCAGATGGCGATGCAGCAGGGCGAGAACTGTGCTGTCAACCTGGTCGCATCGATCCGCGGCAGCCAGCTGCAGACGTTCAAATTCGACAACAAGGGTGTTGTCGCTTCCCTGGGCAAAGGCGAGGCGATCGGCATTGTGTTCGGCAAGAAGATTCGCGGCGCATTCGCGGCAATTATGAAAAAAATCATCGACGCCCGTTACTTGTACGCGATCGGCGGCATTCCGCTCTTGCTGCGCAAGGGCCGCTTCTAGGGACCGGCTATGCGACACTGCAGCGTGCAGGTGCGCGGCTTGCTTACTCGGGAAGAGCTGGAGCGGTATAACGCGCTGATGGAGGTCGGCTCGTACCTGGAGTCGGTGAACAAATACGATCTGGCGTATACGGTGCAGCGCGAGGTGGACCTCTTGATTCAGCCCGCGATTGAACGGCTGAAGGAGAAGGGACGCGAGCGCGACCGCGCGACGGAGGAGTATTTGCGGAGCAAGGACGAGGACGACGACGAGGAATAAGGCATCCAAGGTGGCTGTCGATTTAACTGTGGACAAAGTAACACTTGTATGAAACGTCGTACAAAAAGGATGTTAGAACTGCCATATCTGCCCCTTTTGTACGAAACGTCGTACAAATCCCATGTTATCGGAGTAAATCAGCTCGGATTTGTATGATAAATCGTATAAAACACGGTATATGTCCTCTTGTTGCTTAAATTTTGTGTGAAATTTCGTACACATCACGCTGTTTCGAATTTATCCACAATTGATCGACAGTCTCCCGAGTGGGATTGCATGAACGAATGACTTGACGAAAAAAGGAGCATGTCCGCAGCACAGCGGGAATGCTCCTTTTTGTCGATTGTGTATCTATACGTCCAGACGCTTCGTAAATTGCTCCGGCGATGTCAGATTCCCGACATAGAAGGAGCCGAAATCGCCGAAGCGGGCGCTCACTTCGTCAAACCGCATCTCATACACGAGCTTCTTGAATTGCAGCGCATCGTCCGCGAACAGTGTCACGCCCCATTCCCAGTCGTCGAAGCCGACCGAGCCGGTAATGACCTGCTTCACGATACCCGCGTACTTGCGGCCGATCATGCCGTGTGAACGCATCATCTCGCGGCGGGTGTCCATGCCGAGCATATACCAGTTGTCTTCGCCGGAACGGCGCTTGTTCATCGGATAGAAGCAGATGTGCTTCGACTTGGGCAGCGATGGCTTCAGGCGCGCAATGATCTCCGGATTGTTCATCGGATCCTCGCCCGGCTTGCCCGCATAGTTGCTCAGCTCTACGATGGATACATAGGAGTAGGCGGGGATGAGGTGCTCAGCCAGCATCGTTTTGTTAAATTCCGTTTCAAGCTCGTGCAGCTCTTCCAGCGACTCGCGCAGGAACATCATCAGGAAATCCGCCTTCTGCCCGACAATGCTGTAGAAAGCGGTGCTGCCCTTGCGCGTCTGTTCGACGTCATTCCATTTCTCCGTGAATTCCTTGAATTCCTCAACCGCCATGCGGCGTTCTTCTTCAGGTACCAGCTTCCAGGTCGTCCAATTGATTGTACGCAAGTCATGCAGGGCATACCAGCCCTCGAGTGTTTGTGCAGCTTCGCTCATTTCTAACGTTCCAGCTCCTTTTTCAACCTTCTTCAGCCATTGTACCCAAACGTGTTGGAAAGGGCAAACTGCCCGAGCTCTGCGTTGACTTTCCCGCCGCCGCTCGGTACACTTGAACCTGAATATTTAGATAAGGTTGTGACGATATGCTGCAGCTCATCATTGTGACCGTGTTGTTTTTTGTGATGGCGTTCGGCCTCGGATTCATTCTCAACATGCTGCTCAAGACGACCTGGTTTCCCGTGTACGGCTATTTGCTTGTCATCGCGGGCTTGCTTATTTCCTGGCAATGGGGCCGAGGCTCGCTGCTCGATACGTTGCAAGGGTACACCTATGTGGATTTGATCACAGGAGTGGGCGGGTTAATCGGCGCCTGGCTGAGCGGGTCGGCGATCAAGACGCTTCGGGTGAAGGGTTACAAAATGTTCTAGTCCGGCCATGCGAATGCACTCGATCCTATTGGGAGACGTTATGCGTAGATCCTATGGGAAGGGAAGAGCTCGCATGCCAAAAATGGAAGTGAACGGCGTCAAGCTGCATTACCATGTTCATGGCAAAAAAGGGACGCCGATCGTATTTATTCATCCCCCGACATTGACCAGCGCGATTTTTCGCTACCAGCAAGTACAGCTGGCCGAGACGCATCGGGTGATTACGTTTGACGTTCGGGGGCATGGTCACAGCGAACCGTCCGAGGAAAAGGTTACGTACCCGCTCATTGTCGAGGATATGATCCGGCTGATGGATGAGCTCGAGGTGCAGAAGGCAATTGTAGCCGGCTATTCCACCGGCGGTTCGGTGGCGCTGGAAGCGATGCTGACGCATCCAAAGCGATTCTCCGCAGGCATATTGATCGGGGCGATGTCGGAAGCGAGCGGTTTTGCGCTCAAGTCGCAAATTTTGCTTGCGTCGGCTTTGACTTATATGGGTGTGAAGCGCCCGGTTGCGTGGGGCGTCTCGACGACGAACGCCGACATGCCGATCACGTACGGGAACCTGTACCGCCGTGCAATGGAAGGCGATCCGCGCAATTGGCAGCAGTATTACCGCTACAGCCTGGAGTATTCGTGTACGGACCGGCTGCCGCTGATTCATCAGCCCGTGCTGCTGATCAACGGTGAGAAGGACAAGCGGTTTGAGCCGTATGCGGCGATTCTGCGCGCCAATCTGCCGAATGTGGAGCAGGCTTATATCCGCCGAATGTCGCACCAGGTGCCGACGAAAGCGGCGGACCGCATGAACGCGCTGATTCAGCACTGGTCGCATGACAAGGTAGGCGGAATTGCGCCGGATCCGGAGATCACGAATGTGATCATTGAGAAGGTCGGGGAAGGCAGCTTTGTCCCGGGGGCCGAGCGTGTCGTGGAGCAATTGGAGGAAGCGCGGGGGTAATGAATGTAGGCCTTGTATCAAGCATCTGTCAGTGACAGAGCTTGGCAAGGCTTTTTTTATTCTGCGGTCAAAAACCGACCAATTTCATCAAAATTTGATTATTTTTCATCCTGAAGCAGAAGTTCCTCTGATAAAATTGTAGTAGGCTTATAAGCACAATTTACAGAGGAGTGTTGAAGTTGATCGGACTAAAGAACTACAGTCGTTGGGTAAAGCGCATTTCATTGGCATTAGCAATCGTATTGCTGATGAGTACGATTATGCCGCTGCTGCAGCCTGTGGAGCCAGGGATGAACAGAGCGTCCGCATCCGCGGCACCAATGAGCGGCAGCGGAACAACGAACGATCCGTATATCGTGATGAATGCCGAGCAGCTTGCCGCAATCGGGACGGCGCCTTATTTGCTGGATCAAGCGTATCGGCTCGGAGCCGATATCAACCTGACGTCCTATCTGACGGGGGCTGGTAACCATTCGGGCAAGGGCTGGAAACCGATTGGCACAACCGCCGCTCCTTTTGCAGGGCGACTCGACGGAGCGGGATATGAGGTTACCGGTTTATGGATCAATCGGCCGGATGAGGATGGGGTAGGCTTGTTCGGAGCGACCAAATATAATTCGGCTGTCTTGACGAACGTACATGTCGTTACAGGAGGTTCCGGGATTTCCGGCAAAGTGGATGTCGGCATCCTGGCAGGACAGAACGGCGGAAGGATTGAACGGAGCAGCGCCAAAGGTACGGTAGCCGCAGGCTTCTTTAACGTCGGCGGTTTAGCTGGAAGCAATTATTTTGGAGTGATAGAGCTGAGCTGGTCGGAAGGAACGGTAACAGGCACCAATTCCGTCGGAGGCTTGGTCGGTACGACCGTCTCGGGCAGCGTAATCCGAAACAGCTTCACGACCACGGCGGTGACCGGTACAAGCTCGACGGCGGGATTCGTCGGCGAGCACCGGGGTTCGATCCAGAACAGCTATTCGACCGGGCTCGTAACGAGCAGCGGAAAAGCTGGCTTTACGAACTGCTCATA
>JBEPYM010000140.1:0-9631 GCA_041641375.1 Paenibacillus sp. | reverse complement strand
GAACTTCAAGCCAATCACCCCATTGGTGAAATTATTGGATCGTTATAATCCTTTAATTTCGATACAAAACCTTGGTTTTCCTCTATTTAGGGCTTGTTTTCATATTCTTTTATCACGGATTCACGTTCTATCTCTATATGGATTTTTATGGTTTTGTAGGATGCATATGTTTTCGCTAGTATGACGTTTGACTGTACGGTTTCGCTTCGATTACAATCGAAGGTAAGATCGCAGCTGTTCCGTTATATGGCGGACGGCTGCCTGGGAGGCGAGGCGGACATGGGGAGATGAAGCTGTACAAAATCGGCGAATTGGCGGCCCAGCTTGGCGTCAGCGCCCGAACGATCGACTATTATACGAAGCTGGGACTTATCCAACCGGAGCAGCGCTCGAGAACAAATTATCGGCTGTACAGCGATGAAACTCTGACGCGGCTCAAACGTATTGAATGGATGAAAAAAGAGAAATATACCCTGGAAGAAATCAAAGAGAATCTCGATCAATGGAATAAAGCCGTTCGACAAGAGGATGTGTCAGAAAAGCTAACGGCTATCCAGCTTCATATGAAGCAGCTCGAACGAGAGATCCGCGAGCTGTCGCCGATCCTCGATCAGCTCAAGCCGCAGCAAGCAAGAAACGCCCTCAAGGCTCTCTCGCCGAACAGCGCCGCCTGCGTCGAAGCTCTGCTCCTCCTTCTGGGGAAAGGACCGCTACTCTAAACCTTACTGCATGGAGGAATGTGACGATGTTTTTTCACCCGATGGATTTCCTGATCATTGCTGCTTTCGGACTTTCCTTGTGGGCGCAATTCCGCGTGAAAGGGACGTTCCAGAAGTGGTCGCAGGTTCAAGCACTGAGCGGCATGACCGGCTATGAGGCCGCCAGACGCCTGCTGGATGCGAACGGACTTTACGATGTGCCGGTTGAGCCTGTGCCAGGCGCATTGACGGACCACTACGATCCGATGGCTAAGGCTGTAAGGTTGTCCGAGCCTGTCTATTATGAGCAGTCCATCTCCGCGATTTCCGTAGCTTGTCATGAAGTCGGCCACGCGATTCAACATGCCGAGAGCTACCCGATGCTTGTGCTTCGTCACCGGATGTTCCCGCTTGTCAGCTTTACTTCCGGCGTTGCACCACTGCTCATATTGGCGGGCTTCTTCTTTCAGCAGTTCAATTTCCTGCTGGGTCTCGGCATTCTGTTCTTCTCCGCCGCCGTCCTGTTCCAGGTGGTCACGCTGCCGGTCGAATTTAATGCAAGCTCCCGCGCGCGCGACCTGATGATCGCAGAAGGCTTTATTTCCAATGACGAGGAGCGCGGCGTCGCCAATGTTCTGAACGCCGCCGCCTTGACCTACGTCGCAGCTGCGCTAATTTCGGTGCTCGAGCTGATCAAGTACATTATGATTTTCACCGGACGAAGCAACGACGAATAACGCATAGGCAGCAAATCGCACAGGAACGAAAAAAAGCCCATTCGGTGGGCTTTTTTTTCATGAACGCTGTTAATCTCGCTCAAAGTATTCAAGCAGGAAGCGGCGGAACATCTCCGTCACAAGCGGCAGCTTCTCTCCCCCGGCGCGATTGATTAACCCAATGGTACGAGTTACCTTCGGCTCGCTCAGACGAATGCGCACGGGCATCAGCGGGCTGATTTCATTGAGCGCCATCTCCGGCAGCAGGCTGACCCCCATCCCCGCGGCGACAAGACCGCGAATCGTATCCGTCTCCTCGCCCTCAAAGCCGATTCGCGGGGTAAAACCCGCCTTGTGACACGCATTCAGCACGATCGACCGGAGCGAATATTCCTCGCTGAACATAACGAACGACTCATCCTTCAGCTGCTCGAGCCGTAGCGCCTGATATTCGGCCAGTACATGGGTGGAAGGGAGAATGACATACAGCTCCTCCGTCAGCAGCAGCTGACCGATTAACGCCTCATGTCCCTCTGGAACCGGGGAAATAAACGCCAAATCCAATTCTCCCCGCAATACATCGCGAATGAGACTGTTATACGTCCCCTGGCGCAGCTTGAATTTGACATTCGGGTGGTCCTTCCGAAAATCGGCGACTACCGAGGGCAGCAGATGAATGCCCAGGCTGTGCGGGAAACCAAGCCGAATCTCTCCCAGCTCCGGGTCCATAAATTCATGCAGCTCCTGTACCGCTCGTTCCAGATCCGTCAGCACTCGCTCCGCTCTCGTCAAAAACAGCTTGCCTGCAGGCGTCAGCTGCACATTGCGGCCTTTCTGCACAAACAAGTGAACGCCAAGCTCCTGCTCGAGCTGATGAATTTGCCGGGATACGGCGGACTGCGCGACGTGCAGCTCCTCGGCCGCCTGGGTGACGTGCTGCTTGCGAGCCACCTTGATAAAATATTGCAATTGTCTCAGTTCCAAGCGCGATCCCCCGTCTGTCGTTTACGTCGATAACCTTTATGGAGGCAAAGTTGGACAATGCTTCCTTACCCATATTATAATAGACCTTGTGTGTTTACCAAAATTTTTCTGAGGAGGATTTCCAGCAATGGCACAAGAGCGCACTGGCGTTGCAACGCTGAAAGGCAATCCGCTTACCCTGATTGGACCAGAGCTTAAAGTGGGAGACAGCGCCCCTGACTTTTCGATTAACAAATCTTTGGTGGAGAACGCAAGCCTCGCCGACTTCGGCGGCAAGGTCAAGCTGATTTCCGTCGTACCTTCCATCGATACCGGTGTATGCGACGCACAGACTCGTCGTTTCAACGAAGAAGCGTCCAAGCTGGGCGACAACGTAGCGATTGTTACGGTTTCCGTTGACCTGCCGATGGCCCAAGGCCGCTGGTGCGGCGCTGCAGGTGTCGACAAAGTCACGATGCTCTCCGATTACAAGAACCGTTCGTTCGGCGAAGCGTACGGCGTACTGATCAAGGAGCTTCAGCTGCTGATGCGTTCGATCTTCGTTCTGGATCAGAACAACAAGATCGCTTACGTTGAATACCTCGGCGAGATGACGGAGCACCCGAACTACGAGAAGGCGCTCGAAGCGGCGAAAGCACTCGTGTAATCGAATCCCGTCCTCAGGCAAAAGCAGGGCTGCTTCCTGGGTCTACGACCTGGCAAGCAGCCCTTCTTCCTGTCAATCGTTCGTCTTGTAGTCCTTCATCTTCATATCCAGCGTGCGGAAAATATCCAGGATCGTGCGATAGTTGGAGCCCAGATCACCCAGCGACCCGCGGGATGCGGAATAGATGTCGACCGCCGATTTCACAGGCGAGATCGACAGCACCGTTATGGTGATATCCTGCACGCGGCCCGTAATCGTGCGCTTCTCGAGCACAATCTCCCCGACAGTCTTCACCTCATGTAAGAGCTTATAGCCGGGTTTCTTCTTCATCGTGCTGACGATCTCATCCCAGGCTTCTTCCTTGGACAATTTATAATAACGCGTTCGTAATTCGGGGACTCGCGCTTTCTCCCCTGTCGTCTCATGACTGCGGATCAGACCAATCAGCGTTCGCTTCAACACGTTGTTCGTATACCCCCCCATAGTCCGCTAAAGCAACTAAAGTTTATCTTACCATTCTTTCGGGTGAAGAAAAAGGGGAAGCGACTAATTTGTCAGGAGAAACTCCGAAAGCCTGCCGCCTTCATAAATGACGCAAATCCGCTTGCACCCGAAGGTGCTCGCTTATACACACCGGCATGCTGCAATACTTCCTTGAAGATATGCCCGACCTCCGCCTGTAGCAGTGCCTTGGCTTGAGACCTGCCGAGCGGCTCCGCATGGGACGACAGCAGCCGGTGAATCCAATCGGCATGCTTGTGCAGCGGATGGGATGGGTCTTGTTCCATCTCCGGCGATGGCTTCGCTTCTCCGGTCAATAACGGTACGATCAGCTCCAGCTCCGACTTCAGTCGGCCCGGCAAAACGGCGAGCCCCATGACTTCGATCAATCCGATATTTTCCTTCTTGATATGGTGCAGCTCGCGGTGCGGGTGAAACAAACCATCCGGATGCTCTGCCGTCCTGCGGTTGTTCCGCAGCACCAGGTCCAGCTCGTAGTCCCCGCTAGCCGTTCGTCGCGCAATCGGAGTAATCGTGTTATGCGGTGTGCGGCTTCCGTCCGCCTCAACCGTCTCGGCGAACACCTCGCATTCCGCATCGTTGTATCCCCGCCACAATGCCAAAATCCGCGAGGCTACGCGAAGCAGCGATTCCTTGCCCGCTCCAGTCAGCCGAATGACGCTCATCGGCCATTTGACTGTGCCGACCTTCACCTCGGGCTCCTCCGGATCACTGTATACCGCTTCAACTGGCGCCTTCTCCATTGCAAACACATGACGTCCGGCCTGAAAATGATCATGGCTCAGGATGGAGCCGCCGACAATCGGCAAATCTGCGTTGGAGCCGATGAAATAGTGCGGAAATTGGCTGACGAAATCAAGCAGCCGCTCGAACGTACGGGCTGTAATCGTCATCGGTGTATGCGACTCGCTGAACAGGATCGAATGCTCATTGTAATAAACGTAAGGCGAGTATTGAAAATACCAAGGGTCTCCCAGCAGCTGGAGCGGTATGACGCGATGGTTTTGCCGGGCAGGGTGGTTGATTCGCCCTGCGTATCCGACATTGTCCACACACAGCAAACACTTCGGATAGGCGACCTGAGGCGCAGCCCGTTCCGCCGCAATCTCCTTCGGATCCTTCTCCGGCTTGGACAGGTTGACCGTAATCTCGAGCTCGCCGTATTCGGTCGGCGTCGTCCAATATTCGTTCTTCGCAATCCGGTCCATCCGAATATAATTGGACGCGATCGACAGCTTATAATAACGGTCCGTCGCCTCACGGATGCCGGCTGTCTGCGCGGTACGCGCAAATTCGTCAGCCAGCTCCGAAGCGCGCGGCATCAGCAGCCCCATAATGCGGGCATCCATCAAATCCCGCCAGGCATTCGTATCGTCTTCCATCAAACCGCGTTCCACGGCAGCCGTCAGCAGCGGCTCCAGCAGCTCAGGCGCGGTCCGGTCCGGAGCGACGTCAGCTGCAGCAGCATCGCCCGGATCGGCGACATGGAATAGATCAAGCAGCGCATTCCGCGCCGGAACCCGGTCGAGCCTGCGAATGAGGCCGTGGAGCTCGGCATAAGAGAGCAGCTGCTCAATCGCGGCGGACACCGCTGAATCGTTCATCATGTTCGCTCGCTTCCTTCCTACGCTTCGTACCCATTCGGATGATCCTTATGCCAAGCCCAGGCTGTGCCGATAATAGCTTCCAGATTGTCTCGTTTCGGCGTCCAGCCAAGCTCCCGCTTCGCTTTCTCGGAAGAGGCAATCAGTACAGCCGGGTCTCCAGCGCGCCGCGGACCAGCCGCTGCAGCAATCGGATGTCCGGTTACATGCCGTGCGGTTTCAATCATTTCCTTGACGGAGAAGCCTTGACCGCTGCCCAGGTTGAAGACGTCGCTCGCACCGCCGGCACGTAGCTTCCCTACCGCCAGCAAATGTGCATCCGCAAGGTCCGACACATGGAGATAATCTCGAATGCAGGTGCCGTCCGGTGTCGCATAGTCTTCGCCATAGATCGTCACCTGCTCCCGCTGCCCCAGCGGAACCTGAAGAATGAGGGGCACCAGATGCGTCTCCGGGCGGTGATCCTCGCCGATCCGCCCGCTTTCATGCGCACCAGCCGCATTGAAATAACGGAGCGACACATACTTGATCCCGTACGCCACATCGCACCAATGCATCATTTTTTCCATCGCCAGCTTTGTCTCTCCGTACGTATTCGTGGGCAATGTGCGGCTCGTCTCCGGAATCGGCACAATTTCAGGCTCGCCGTAGGTCGCTGCGGTTGAGGAGAACACGATTCGCTTGACGTCAAAATCGTTCATCTTCTCAAGCAGGCAGAGGGTGCCGTATACGTTATTGTGATAATATTTGGCGGGCTGCTTCATGCTCTCCCCAACCAGAGAATTTGCGGCAAAGTGAATGACGGAATCGATGTCGTTCTCGCGAAACACCTTGTCGAGCAAATCACCATCCCGAATGTCGCCGACATACAGCTTGCCGCCCAGCACCGCATCGCGGTGTCCTTGCGCAAGCGAGTCGACGATCACAACCTCTTCCCCTGCTGTCAGCAGCTCAGCCACTGTATGCGAGCCGATATAACCCGCTCCGCCTGTTACCAGAATCGCCATTCGTATCTCCTCCTTAGTTTTGGGTAATCGGAAGCTCCCGCACGCCGTCGCCAATATCGCATACATAAAATTCGGGCTTCAAGCCGATTCGCCGCTCATAATTTGCACCGACGCGCTCGATGAATGCAAGGACCGCATCTTCGCGGACAAGCGATACGGTGCAGCCGCCGAAGCCCGCTCCGGTCATTCGTGCGCCGACTACTCCATCCGCCGCCAGCATCTCCTCGACCATCGCATCAAGCTCCTTGCCGGTTACCTCATACAAGTCGCGGAGCGAGTTGTGAGAGCCGATCATCAGCTGGCCGAACAGCTCAAGGTCGCCTCGCTTCAGCGCTTCAACGCCGCGTTTTGTCCGGTCGATCTCCTCCACGACATGGCGCGCCCGCTTGCGCAGCGTCTCATCCGTAAGCAAATGCTCGTGCTGCTCATATTGCGCCAGCGTCAGCTCTCCCAGCAGCTTGAGTCCAGGGTACGCCTGCGACAGCACCCGCACCGCCTCCTCGCACTGGGATCGGCGGGCGTTGTATTCCGAATCCACCAGGCCGCGTTTCTTGTTCGTATTGCCGATCACGATCTTAAGTCCTGCCGCCCGAAACGGAACGAGCTCATACACAAGCGTATCGCACTGCAGCAGGATGGCATGACCTTCCTTACCGTTCGCGACAGCGAATTGGTCCATAATGCCGCAGTTCACACCGACGAATTTGTTCTCCGCCTCCTGGCTGAGCAAAGCGAGCTGAACCCGATCAATCGGCTGACCCAGCATCGTCAGCACACCGTAGCCGGTCGCCACTTCGATCGATGCGGACGAGGAAAGTCCGGCCCCGTTCGGAATATCGCCTTCATACAAAATGTCGAAACCCGAAAGCTGAACGCCTCTTTGCCGAATCGCCTCAAGCACCCCTTTGGGATAATTCGTCCAGGCATCTTCTTTCACATATCGGATTGCGTCCACATCAATATCCCGCTGTTCCGGGAAGTTGGTCGATGCAAAGCGCACAACCCGGTCGTTGCGCCGGCGGATCAGCATCGTCGTCCCGAAGGTGAGCGCAGCCGGAAATACCGCCCCGCCATTGTAGTCGGTATGCTCGCCGATCAGATTGACGCGGCCCGGCGAATGAAACACGCGAAGGTCCTCGGGGCTGTCCCCATACAATTCGTGAAAATGTTTGATGAGTGCTTCGATACGTCCGTTCGCTTGATTCATCGTTTTCTCCCATCCTCTTCTTTTCATGTATGATCGTTTGTGATCGTTTATGATTATATTGTAAGGCACAATGGAAAAATTGACAATTGTTTTTTACACCAAATAGAGTGGGATTGAAGCGGCGTGAATCCGTTCCGCGGTCGTTATGTCCAGCCCCTTATCCGTAATGATCGCATGTGCGGCGGAGGCAGGAGCAATATGCGACAGCATGACCTTATTGAACTTGGAGCGATCGGCAACGACGATCGTTTGGCGGGCATTCTCGATCATCAGACGGTTGACGCTCGCCTCGGACAAGCTGGGCGTCGTCATCCCTTGCTCCAGATCGAAGCCGTCGACGCCAAGAAACAGCTTGTCAACACGAATTTGGCGAAGGCTCGCTTCCGTAAGCGCACCGACGAGCGCATAGGAAAGGCGGCGCATCGTTCCGCCGAGCAAAATCACGTCATGCTCGCTGTTTTCAGTTACGAATGTGGCGATATTGGCTGCATTAGTAACAAGCGTAAGCCGCTGCTTGCCGATCAGACGCCGCGCAATGCGCATATTGGTCGTTCCCGGCGTCAGCATAATCGATTCGCCAGCCTCAACGAGCGTTGCGGCGTACTCGGCGATGCGCTCCTTCTCATCCGCAAGCGCATCATGCTTCTCCAGAAAGGAGCGCTCCTCCGGTGCTGCCGGCGAGACGGCGAGCAGCTCGGACAAGATCGCCCCGCCATGCGTGCGCACAAGCTTGCCGCTCTCCTCCAGCTTCTCCAGGTCGCGCCGAATGGTCACCGCGGATACACCCAGCGCTTCACTAAGCTCAGCGACGGTCGCTTTCCCTTGCTTTGCAAGAAGCTCAATTATTTTCATATAACGTTCTTCCGCGAACATCTTTGGTTACCCCTTTATTCAAACATGTGCGATTCTGATCATCTATGATCATTTTATTTCGATAGGAAGAGACTGTATTCCTGCTTTTTGGCCATGCAGGAATTTACATGTGAAGTGCGAATACTATATACAGGACCTTTGTATATCTGTTAAACAAACTAAGCTCGGAGGTGTACGGCTTGACTTATTTTCTTGGAATCGATATCGGCACATCAGCGGTGAAAGTGATTTTGGTTGGCGAGGACGGAAGCGTCGTGAACAGCGCCAGCGAGGAATATCCGCTTCTTCAGCCCCATCCCGGCTGGGCGGAGCAGCGGCCGGAGGATTGGTGGGCGGGAAGCAGCGCAGCCATTCGTACGCTGCTTGCAAAGTCGGGCGTGAAGGGCTCCGAGATCGCCGGAGTCGGCTTGTCCGGACAAATGCACGGCTCGGTGTTTCTTGACGAAGCGCTCAAGCCGATTCGGCCGGCGCTGCTGTGGTGCGACCAGCGAACAGAAGCGGAATGCCGTTGGATTGAAGAAACCGTAGGCCGCGAACGGCTGGGCGAGCTGACGGGCAACCGCGCTTTGACCGGGTTTACCGCACCAAAGGCCGTCTGGCTCCGCAATCATGAGCCCCGGCTGTTTGAGCAGGTGCGTTCGCTAGTCCTGCCGAAGGATTATGTCCGGCTGCAGCTGACTGGGGAGCTCGGTATGGACGTCGCTGACGCAAGCGGAACGCTGCTGCTCGACGTTAAGCACCGGGAATGGTCGCGCGAAGTCGCGGACAAGCTTGGCATCCCGTTCGGGTGGCTGCCACCGCTATTCGAGTCGCGCAACATCGCCGGTTATGTGACCGATGCAGCGGCCTCCGTTACGGGGCTTGCGCCAGGCACGCCGGTCGTTGCCGGAGGCGGCGATCAAGCGTGCGGCGCGGTCGGCGTCGGCGTCGTCCGCAGCGGCATCGCTTCCGTTGCGCTGGGTACATCTGGCGTCGTATTTATACACGACGATGCGTATACGTCGGATGACGAGCAGCGGCTGCATGCATTCTGTCACGGCGTACCCGGCAAGTGGCATCGTATGGGCGTCATGCTGGCCGCCGGAGGCTCGTTTCAATGGTGGCGCAATCACTTCGGCCAAGAAGAAACCGCTCGTGCGCGAGCAGAGGGACGCGATCCGTATGAGCTGCTGGTCGAGCTCGCGGCTGAGGCGCCGATTGGCAGCGAAGGCCTGCTGTTTCTTCCTTATTTGACCGGGGAGCGAACGCCTCATCCCGATCCGAAGGCGCGTGGCGGATTTATCGGCCTGAACCTGCGGCACGGCAAGGCGCATCTTACGCGTGCGGTGCTGGAAGGCATCACCTTCGGCTTGCGCGATAGATCGGAAGAGCGTC
>JBEPYM010000139.1:0-9670 GCA_041641375.1 Paenibacillus sp. | reverse complement strand
GGAAAGCGATGTCGTAACAGCGGCGGATTGCGCGGGAGCCTATGTTATGGATGTCGTTGGACATGCTACGGTAAAGGTCGCGGGAAGTAGGAGTTTGCAACGAGCCATAGAGCAGTCCGGACATCGTGTGCTGGATTGGGGCGACGATCACTCAGCTGAAGTCGTGTTGATTGGAAGAGATGAAGGTTTTTCATACGAGAAGCTTTCAGCCATTGTCCAGGAATGGATGAAGGGCGCCCGGTTAATCGCAACAAATCCGGACGCGTATCACCTTGGCCGTGAAGGGGAACGGATTCCCGAGACGGGATCTCTCACGGCTGCATTGGAACGGATTGTCGGAGGGACGATTGAGCAATTCGGCAAGCCGGATCCCTATTTGTTTCATTATGTAATGAGGAGGCGGAAACTTCGCAGCGAACAATGTGTCATGATTGGCGACAATCCCTTTACGGATATCGCCGGGGGGAACGCAGCGGGCATTCGAACGGTTTGGGTTTGCGGTTCAGATAACGGATTTGTTACCGACGTGAACGCATCCAGCATCGTTCCTGATTTGAAGGTGCCCGGTCTGATTGAGCTTCTGTCGTACTACAACTCCGGAAACAGCAGCATGAAAAAATTCATTATATAACTCAATTTAAAGGAGACACGAACAATGACAAAGATGAAATGGACAAAAGCAACGATGGCAGCGGTAATGGCAACGACCCTACTTGCGGGCTGTGCCGGAACACAAGGAACAAGCAAGCAGCCTGCAGCAGCGCCGAAAGAGCCTGCGAAAACCGCTGAGCCTGCAAAGCCTGTTGAACCGGCACCGAAGAAAGACCCTGTCGAAATTACGTTCTTTTTCCCCGTTGCGGTAGGTGGACCGATCACGAAAATTATGGACCAGCTAGGCGAGGAGTTTAACAAAGCTCATCCGGACATTCGAGTGAAGCCTGTTTATACAGGCAGCTATGCTGAGACGATGACCAAAGCAGCAACAGCTTTCCAAGGGAAGACACCACCCGATGTTGCAGCGTTGTCTTCGACGGAGCTGCATACATTGATGGATATGGACGCAATCATTCCTCTTGACGATTACATTGCCAAAGACGGCGGAGACAAATACAAGAAGGATTTCTACGAAGCGTTCATGCTGAACGGACAGGTTGGCGGCAAAACCTATTCCATTCCATTCCAGCGCTCGACGATCGTTCTGTACTACAACAAGGATGCGTTCAAAGAAGCTGGACTTGACCCGGAGAAGGCGCCGAAAAACTATGCGGAACTTCTTGATTACGCGAAGAAGCTGACTAAAGACGGCCGCTGGGGTATCGAGCTTCCGTCAACCGCGTTCACGCATTGGGTGTTCCAGGCGTTCGCGCTGCAGAACGGCAAAAACGTTATGAACCAGGAAGGTACGAAGGTGTTCTTTGATACACCGGAGAATGTGAAGGCGCTGGAATATTGGGTGAGTCTTGCAAAGACACATAAAGTAATGCCGGAAGGCACAATTGAGTGGGGCACAATTCCGTCCGACTTCATCTCCGGCAAGACGGCGATGATGTACCATACGACAGGCAACCTGACACGCGTGAAGAATGAAGCGAAGTTCAACTTCGGCACTGCGTTCCTGCCTGCGGGCGAGAAGGGCTTTGGAACACCGGTTGGCGGTGGTAACCTGTATATCTTCAAAGGTATTTCGAAAGAGAAGCAGGACGCGGCGTGGAAATTTATCAAGTGGATGACTGAGCCTTCCCGTATGGGCCAATTCAGCATCGATACCGGATATGTTGCTCCAATGAAATCGGCATATGAAACAGAAGTGTTGAAGAAGTATGTAGCCGGCTTCCCGCAAGCGATTGTAGCGCGCGACCAGCTTCAATACGCATCCGCTTCGATCTCGACACACAACAACGGACAAGTACAGAAAATTTTTGAAGACAACCTCCAGGCTGCGATTACTGGCAAGGCGACTCCTGCAGAAGCGCTGAAGAAGGCGCAAGCGGAAGCGGAGAAGGTATTAGCTCCGTTTAATAAAAACTAATTCAAGATAGGGGATGAATACGGGAATGGAGAAGGCAAGAAGAACCCGCATGCTACGGACGAACGCCACCGCGTGGCTCCTTCTCCTTCCGACCCTTCTGTTTCTGGGACTGTTTACGCTGCTCCCGGTGCTGCAAACGGTGTATTACAGTTTTCACCACCTGAATCTCGGTATTCCGAAGCCGATGTTCGCGGGGCTGGACAATTACCGTTCGCTGCTTACAGATGAGGTGTTCCGGAAGGTTATGCGCAATACACTCATTTTTGCAGGTGTGACGGTGCCGTTCAGTATGGCTCTCGCGCTCGCCATCGCCTTGTTCGTTAACGGGAGGATGCGCGGAAACAGTGTGCTTCGAACGCTCTATTTTTACCCAACGGTTATCCCCGCCATTGCAGTCGCCAACATCTGGCTGTTTATCTATACGCCGGAATACGGATTGCTCGGCAGGCTGCTTCATTGGCTCGGCATGGCTCAGGTGAACTGGCTAGGAACGCAGGAAACAGTGCTCGGCGCGACCATCGTTATGGCGATTTGGAAGGAAGCAGGCTTTCTGATGGTGTTTTACTTGGCAGGCCTGCAAAATATTTCTCGCGATCTGTATGAAGCTGCAGCGATTGACGGCGGTGGACCGTGGTACGTATTTCGCCGCATTACGTTCCCCTTGCTGATGCCGACCTCCTTGTTTGTGCTCATCGTGGCGACAACGGGAACCTTCAAGCTGGTCGACCATCTCGTCGTGATGACGAAGGGGGGGCCCGATAACGCGAGCAACCTGCTGCTCTATTACATCTATGAGAATGCGTTCAAGTTTTGGGATACTGGCATGGCATCTACGCTTACCGTCGTCATGCTTGTCATGCTGCTTCTCATAGCGTGTGTACAGTTCTTCGGATTGGACAAAAAAATCCACTACAACTAGAGGAGGGATAGCCTTGAATGCAAACATTTCGCTGACACGCATCTTTTCATCTGTCATCATGGTTCCGCTGGCTCTGCTGTGGGCGATTCCGCTCTTCTGGACGTTCTGGACGGCGTTCCGGCCGAAGGAGCTGGCGATCTCAAGCAGCGCGGAGCTCCGATTTTCGCTTCAAAACTTTGCAACTGCATGGGATGCGGCACCCTTTCAAATGTACTACATCAATACGATCATCATCGTTACCGGTATTTTGGCCGTTCAGCTTGTTACGGTTGTACTGGCAGCTTATGCCTTTGCACGTATGAGATTTTGGGGACGAGACATCGTACTGATGATCGTCATGATCCAGCTGATGATTCCTGCCGACATACTCATTGCACCGAACTACCGGATCATCCGGGATTTGAGTTTGCTCGATACAAAGCTTGCGATTATGATTCCTTTTTTTGCGAGTGCATTCGGTATTTTCTTGCTTCGCCAAACCTTCAAGTCCATTCCTTACGAATACGAAGAGGCAGCCAAGATGGAGGGCAGCGGTGTGCTTCGGACAATCTGGCTCGTGTATGTACCGTTGTCACTGCCATCCCTGCTCGCATTCTCGATCGTATCGGTCAGTCATCATTGGAACAATTTCTTGTGGCCGCTGATCGTGACGAACAGCCCGGAAAATCGGCCGCTCACCGTAGGCTTGTCCATCTTCGCACAGTCGTTTGAAACGGGAGCGCAATGGGCGGAGGTGACAGCCGCTACTTTGATCGTGACAGCGCCGCTATTGGCAGGCTTTTTCATGTTCCAGCGCGGCTTCATCAACAGCTTTATGCAGTCAGGTGTAAAATCTTAATTCGGATCGGTGAAAAAGGAGAAGAGTGAAGCCATGAACAATGTTCTGAAGAGTGCAGCGGCAATCGCAGCGGCAGCAAGCTTGCTCGCCGCAGGTTGCGCACAGGAGGCGTCCAAGCCGGCGTCGTCCAACGAGAAGGTTGAACTGACGTTCTATTATCCAGTAGCGGTAGGTGGACCGGTTACCAAGACGGTTGATGCAATGGCAGAAGAGTTCAACAAGGCACATCCGAACATCGTTGTGAAGCCGGTGTACACCGGAAGCTACCAGGATACGACTGCCAAGGTTCAGGCTGCCGTTCAAGGCAAGACGCCGCCGGATCTTGCCGTGCTGCTGACGACCGAGCTTTACAGCATGCTTGATATGGACGCCATTATTCCGCTGGATGACTTCATTTCCAAGTCGGGCGGAGATAAGTATAAGAACGACTTCTATCCTGGCTTCATGGCGAACTCTCAAACAGGTGGGAAAACATGGAGTATCCCGTTTCAGCGTTCGACGATTGTGCTCTATTACAATAAGGCGGCATTTAAGGAAGCTGGGCTTGATCCGGAGAAACCGCCGAAGACGTGGGATGAGATGGCGGCTGCTGCGAAGAAGCTGACGAAGCCGGGTCGCTGGGGCATTGAGATTCCATCATCTGGTTTCCCCTATTGGATGTATCAAACCTTCGCGCTTCAGAATGGCAAAAACATCATGTCCGCGGACGGCAAGCAGGTTTTCTTCGATACAGCCGAGAATGCAGAAGCGCTCCAATATTGGGTAGATCTTGCGAGGAAGGATAAGGTTATGCCTGAGGGGGTCATCGAGTGGGGCACGGTGCCTTCGGACTTTATCGAAGGTAAGACCGCGATGATGTACCATACAACGGGCAACCTGACGAACGTGAAAAACAATGCGAAGTTTGATTTCGGCGTAGCGATGCTCCCGTCGAAGAAGCAGCAGGGCACTCCGACAGGCGGCGGCAACTTCTATTTATTCAAGGGAACGGACAAGAAGCGTCAGGAAGCGGCATGGAAATTTGTCCAATGGACGACTGATCCGGAGCGCGCTGCACAGTGGAGTATCGATACGGGTTATGTGGCGACTCGCAAGTCGGCATATGAGACAGAGCGTATGAAAACCTATGCGAAGGGCTTCCCGGCTGCGCTAGTCGCACGCGATCAGCTGCAATTTGCATCGGCGGAGCTTTCCACACATAACAACGGCAAGGTGACGCAAATTTTGAACGATCAGCTGCAGTCGGTGCTGACGGGCAAATCGGACCCGAAGGCCGCGCTGAAAAAAGCACAGGAAGAGGCGGATAAAGTATTGGCGCCATTCAAGAAATAACGAATCGATTCGGGTTTGAACCGAGCCAATCGATATACGAAACAACGATACACGTCCATGGGTTAAGCAAGCCGATCACGCTGCTTCATCTAACAGATTCTCACCTGTATGCGTTGAACGCTGCGGATATGGAGCGCATTGAACAAAGGATGAGCGTGGATGAATTTTTGTCCACGGTCATCCGGCGCAAGGCGGACGCTTATTTTGAAGCGGCTATCCAGGAGGCCGGGAGGGCGGGTGCTGATGCAGTCCTGCTTACCGGAGACATTGTCAGTTTTCCTTCAGAGGCGAATCTGGCATTTGTCAAACAGAAGCTGGCGCAATTGAATGTGCCTGTCATGTTTACACCTGGGAATCATGATTGGCAGTTTCTGCATCTGGAGCCGTGGAACGAGGAAACCCGAATTCGGAATATGCCTCTGCTTGCGGATTTTATGCCAAGCGGCAGTGATGTGCAGGTGTTGACGATTGGGGAAGTACGCCTCATCGCCGTTGACAACAGCACCTACCAGGTTCATGAGGATCAGGTGATTCGGATTAAGCAGCTGCTTGAAGACGGAGTGCCCACGTTGCTGTTTATGCATATCCCGGTCCATACTCCCCGTCTGACAGCGGATGTTGTCCGCAGGTGGGGAGCGCCGATCGTCATGGGCGGTGAGGGCTGGACTGAATCGCTCATGGGCAAATGGGAGGTCGAACCTGCGGGAGCGGCAACGATGGAGTTTTGCAATCTGCTGAGATCGGATGCGTTTCCGAATCTGGGCGCTGTATGTTGCGGACACGTTCATATCCCGCACGTCGATGAACTTGTTCCCGGACGATTTCAATTTGTCACCCAGCCCGGTTATGAGAACGGATATCGCATCATTCGGCTGATTCCGATGTAACAGGAAGGCTCCGCAAGCAGGTATGACGACCTGCCATGCGGAGCCTTTCGCTTTCTGCCGTAATGGGCGTTATCCTAGAATCTTCGACTTAACCGGCATATAGTGGACACTCTTGACGAAACGAATGGTGCGGGTTGACGCCCGCATGACCATTGAATGCGTAGAAGCTCGTTCCCCCTTCATGAAGTGGACGCCTTCCAGCAGCGTGCCGTGCGTAATGCCTGTTGCTGCGAAGATGACATCGCCGGTACCGACCAAATCACGCATCGTCAGGATGCGGGTCGGGTCGGCGATGCCCATGTCTGCGCAGCGCTGTATGTCTTCCGGGCCGGAGGGCATCAGACGGCCCTGCAGCTCGCCGCCGAGGCAAGCCAGCGCGGCGGCCGCCAATACGCCTTCGGGAGCGCCGCCGGAGCCGACGTACAGGTCAATGCCGCTGTCGTCGAAGGCGGGCGCCATCGCACCGGCAACGTCGCCGGCCGCCAGCAGCTTCAGCTTGACGCCAAGCGAGCGCAGCTTGGCGGTGAGCTCGGAATGCCGGTCGCGCTCCAGCAGCGACACGGTCAGCCGGCTGACCGGCTTATCAAGGGCGACGGCGGCGATTCGGATCGTAGCTTCAATCGGATCGTTGAGGCATACCTTCCCGGCAAGCGCAGGTCCTACCGCCAGCTTCTCCATATACATATCAGGAGCATGAAGCAATTGACCGCGGTCGGCAATGGCGATGACGGTCAAGGCGCTGTCAAGCCCCTTCGCAACGAGCTCGGTGCCTTCTACCGGATCCACCGCAACATCCACCTCGGGACCCTTCTGCGAACCGACCTTCTCCCCGATGTACAGCATAGGCGCCTCGTCCATTTCACCTTCCCCGATAACTACGGTGCCGTTAAGCATGACGGAATCGAGCATGGTACGCATCGCAGCGGTTGCCGCCTCGTCCGCCTCGTTCTTTAGCCCGCGTCCGACCCATTCCGCACTCGCCAATGCTGCAGCCTCCGTCACCCGTACGAGCTCCAACGTCAAATTTCGCTCCATCCGAACATCCCCTTTTCACATATAAGGTGTCATATATCGATTTATCCATTATAACATGACCGCATAAATAAGTGGAATACTTGATTTAGGTTGTGTAACATCATGAAATATGATATGTATTAGGAAAAGGTTATGAATGAGGAGGAGAATGTAGATCGAGCTTACAGAGAGGCAGTTAGAAATTGTTCAGCTTGTGAAGGCGAAAGCGCCGATTACCGGAGAGCAAATTGCCGAATCGCTCGGACTGAGCCGTCCTACAATTCGATCCGATCTCGCTCTGCTCGTCATGCTGGGTCTGCTGGACGCCAAGCCGAAGGTCGGCTATTTCGTTGGGACGCCTTCCGGAGAAGCGGCCGCCTTCCATAAGCTGGACAAGCTGAAGATCGGGGATGTGCTGTCGGTGCCGGTAGTCATCGAGGATACGGCAACGGTGCAGGATGCAGTCATTACGCTGTTTATGGAGAATGTAGGAAGTCTGATTGTAAGCGACAGCAAGGGTAAGCTGGCAGGGGTTATTTCACGCAAGGATTTGCTGAAGGTGACAGTCGGCAATGCTGCGGCTTCGACCATGCCGGTGTCCATGGTGATGACCCGCGAGCCGAACGTGATCACGGTGACGCCTTTGGACTCCGTGCTGGAGGCGGCTCGATTGCTCATTCGCCATCAGGTGGACAGCTTGCCGGTGATGTCGGCTGCAGGACCGTCTGAGGCGGCTGATATTGTCGGACGTGTAACCAAAACAACGATGACGAAGCTGTTGATTGAGCTGGGCGGGGGAGGCTGGGCGTCGGAATGACAGGGAACGGAGTCGTGTTTATTTGTTCGGATGCGGTGGGCGAAACGGCGGAGCACGTCGTTCGCTCGGCGCTGGAGCAATTCGAGACGCTGCAGGTGCGGTTGAAGCGGTTCAGCCACGTGAAGGGGGAGGCGGAAGTACGCGAGCTGCTGGAAGCGGCCAGACGTGAAGATGCGCTCGTTGCCTACACGCTTGTGCAGCCCGAGCTGAGAGAGACGATGCGTGAGGAGTCAGCCAGAATCGGCGTGAGAACCGTCGATGTGATCGGGCCGATGATGGAAGCGGTCGTGCAGGCGTTTCACGGCATCCCGATGCGCAAGGCAGGGGCCGGCAATCGAATGGGCAGCGATTATTACAAAAGGATCGAAGCGCTGGAATTTGCAGTTCGCTGCGACGACGGGAGAGATGCGTCGGGTATGCTGCAGGCGGATATCGTCCTGCTTGGTGTGTCTCGAACGTCAAAGACACCGCTCAGTATTTTTCTCGCGCACAAAGGCTTCAAAACTGCTAATTTTCCCATTGTTCCGGAAGTGAAAGCGCCGAAGGAGCTGCTTGCGGTGGAGCGCAGCAAGCTCTTTGGGCTGACGATGAGTCCGGAGCAGCTCATTCGCATTCGCACCGAGCGCCTTCGGGCGGTAGGCTTGCCTTCGGGCGCCCAATACGCCGCGGAGGAGCGGGTTGCGGACGAGCTTGCGTATGCGCAGGAGCTGATGGGTCGGCTGGGTTGTCCGGTATTGGACGTGACCAATCGTGCGATCGAAGAAACAGCCGGACTTATTCTTGCTTACCGAGGCGAGTAGCGCCGCCGGAACGCATTGACTGCAATAAGCTTCGCTCTACCTTGCGAAGGTGCCCGGACATTGCGCTCCGGGCTTTTTGTATGTCTTGATCGGAGATGGCGGAGGCGATGGCTTGATGCTCCAGCCACAGCTCGTCCGCTGTTTCCTTCATGCCGAACATCCATACCCTGCGGCTCTCCTTCATCCCGGCGCCGATCGATGCGAACAAGGTTTGCAGCGCTCCATGGAGGAGAGCGTTTCCTGACGCTTCGGCAACCTGCAGATGAAAATCGCGGTCGATCTGCTCCAGCTTCTCTTCGTCTCGTTCCGCCTTCATACGTGCCAATGTCGACTCCAGCTCGTGCAGATGACTGGCAGTTCGACGTTCTGCAGCCAGCGCAGCGGCACCCGTCTCCAGCATTTCGCGCACCTCCAGCCACTCCTGAAGCTGCCTCGGATTTTCCGGCTGCGGAACCTCCCAAGGGCTTCCAGGTTCCACGCGTTCCTTCACGAATGTGCCGTCTCCTTGCCGAATGACCAAATACCCTTGTGCTTTCAACGAGGTTAACGCCTCGCGAATGGACGAACGTCCGACCTCGTAGCGTTTGGCCAGCTGCTCCACCGATTCCAGCTTCGTTCCGGGCGGTAGCTGGGAGCTTTCAATCTGCCCGCGGATGTGATCGGCGATCATTTCGTACGTTTTTTGGACCATGAACGGACGGCTCCTTCTCGTTACATCAATATTCTTTTATTGTATCCAAAGGCGATAGACAGGAAAAGAGGATGGCGCTATAATACAATTAAACATCAGATGACCTGATGAATCAAGCGGCGGATGCCATTTTCGGGAGGATCCTATGTTATCATCGAAGATTCGCGAGGAATTGCTTGCGATTATGGGAGCGAAGGGCTTTAAGGACGATTCGGAAACGCTGGTGTCGTATAGCTACGACGCAACACCGCTCTATCAGACGATGCCGGACGGCGTCGTCTTTCCCGAATCGACCGAGCAAGTGAGCCGGATCATGAAGGTATGCTCCTCGCATGGAATTCCG
>JBEPYM010000138.1:0-9694 GCA_041641375.1 Paenibacillus sp. | reverse complement strand
TTACTATTCCTGATCCGCGCACGCTGATCATACAGCCTTGGGACAAGTCGGCGATGTCCGCAATAGAGAAAGCGATCATGAAGTCGGATTTAGGTATGTCCCCGACGAGCGATGGTACGGTGATTCGCCTTGTTGTGCCGGCACTGACCGAAGAGCGCCGCGCGGACTTGGCCAAGATGACCAAGAAATTCGGGGAAGAGGCGAAGGTAGCGATCCGCAACATTCGCCGCGACGCGAACGACGATATCAAGAAGCTGGAGAAAGATCAAATCTCCGAAGACGAATCGAGACGCCATCAGGAGGATATCCAGAAAGCTACTGACAAGTACGTAGCGGAAGTGGATAAAATCCTCGCCCAGAAAGAAAAGGAAATCATGGAAGTATAACGCAGTCGACACCCCCCGAACGGGGGGTGTCACGGTTCGTGTCGATGTTGGGGGATGAAGCATGAAGGAACGGATCAACCAATGGTTGGGCAGAGGAAAGAAGGAGAACGCTCCTGTCGTCAACGCCGTCAATATTCCACGCCATGTTGCCGTCATTATGGACGGAAACGGCCGTTGGGCCCGCATGCGGGGGCTTCCCAGGGTCGCCGGACATCATCAAGGCATGAAAAACGTGAAGCAAATTACGATGGCGGCAAGCGACCTCGGTGTCCAGATATTGACACTGTATGCATTTTCCACGGAGAATTGGAAGCGTCCCAAAGAAGAGGTCGAATTCCTGATGAAGCTGCCCCAGGAATTCCTTGCGCTGGAAATCGACGAGCTGATCCGCAACAATGTCCAGATTCGGATGATGGGAAGCCGGGACGGGCTGCCAGAGCATGCGCTAAGGCCGATCGAAGAAGGGATCGAACGTACCAAATCGAATACCGGACTTATTCTTAACTTTGCCCTTAACTATGGCGGCCGTAAAGAACTGCTGGAAGCGGCTCGCAAGCTGTGTTTAGACGCAGCGTCCGGCAAGCTTGATCCGGAGCAGCTGACGGAAGCGATTTTTGAACAGAAGCTTCAATCCGGAGGCATGCCGGACCCGGACTTGTTAATCCGAACGAGCGGCGAGCTGCGGGTAAGCAATTTTATGCTGTGGCAGATGGCATATACCGAGCTTTGGTTTTCCGATGCGTTGTGGCCGGAATTTACGAAAGAGCATTTTCTCGAAGCAATCTCAGGCTATCAGAATCGGGCTCGGAGGTTCGGAGGCGTCTAGCCTGGCGAGGAACAGTATAGGCTGATTTCAGAGAGGAGGCTAACCGCCTTTGAAGCAGCGGATCATTACGGGAATATTTGGCGCGGCACTATTTGTGACGCTGCTGGTTTTTGGCGGAATTTGGTTTTCTGGTATGATTGTGGCCTTGGCGGTGCTCGGTTATCTGGAGTTCATTCGGATGAATCATATGCGTGCATCCGATGCAGCTGCAATTGTTGGCTTGGCGGGAGTGCTGTATTTTGTCGTACCCTGGAGTTTGCTGCTGCCGCTGGACGCTCCTCCGTCACCAACGGTCGTCTGGTTGATGATGTTTTTGTTTTTTGCCATAACGGTATTATCCAAAAATCGGACCAGCATCGACAACATTGCACTCCTGTTTATTGGTACCGTCTATATCGGCTTCGGTTTTTACTATATGATTGTGACGCGGCTGGGAGAGAACGGCTTGTTCTGGACCTTACTTCTGTTCGGCTGTATTTGGCTGACAGATTCAGGCGCTTATTTCGCGGGGAGAGCGTTCGGGCGAACCTTGTTATGGCCATCGATTTCCCCAAAGAAAACAGTTGAAGGAGCGATCGGCGGCGCTGTTTTTTCAGTTGCGCTCGCGCTCCTGTTTGCGTTTCTGCGGCCAGAGCTGCTCAGTGTCGGGCATGCCATTATGATCGGACTTGTGGTTGCTGCCTTTGGGCAAATGGGGGACCTGATCCAATCCGCATACAAGCGTGTTCGCTCGATCAAGGATTCGGGGAATTTGTTGCCCGGGCACGGAGGAGTGCTGGACCGTACAGACAGCTGGATCATTGTGTTCCCGATCGTTCATCTATTATCGCTGATTCCTCAGTAGGAGAGGATTGTGCATGAAACGACTTTCTATTCTCGGCTCGACCGGCTCTATTGGCACCCAGACGCTCCAGGTCGTGGACCGGCATCCGGAGCGTTATCGTATCTACGCACTCGCCGGAGGTCATAATATTTCACTGCTAGCCGATCAAATCCGAACCTATCGTCCCAAGCTCGTCTCCGTCGCAACGAAACAGCTTGCGGAGGAGCTGAAGCTGCAGCTGGCCGGCAGCGCCGGGGAACTGCAGGTGTTGTACGGCGAAGAAGGCTTGATCGGATGCGCGTCTCAATGTGAAGCGGATGTAGTCGTAACTGCTGTCGTCGGCAGTCAGGGACTGCTGCCGACGCTGGCTGCGATTGAAGCAGGCAAAACGATAGCGTTAGCCAACAAAGAAACGCTGGTCAGCGCCGGACATCTTGTAATGAAGGCTGCAGCAGCTGCCGGTGTCTCCATCATCCCGGTTGACAGCGAGCATTCCGCCATCTATCAATGCCTGAACGGAGAACCGGCTCGCGCCGTCTCCAGACTGGTGCTGACGGCATCGGGAGGAAGCTTCCGCGATCGTGACAGGAGCAGTCTTCATGGTGTAACCGTTCAGGAAGCGCTCAAACACCCGAATTGGTCAATGGGGGCGAAGGTGACGATCGACTCTGCAACAATGGCAAACAAAGGGCTTGAGGTCATCGAAGCGCACTGGCTGTTTCAGATGGGCTACGCAAACATTGACGTGCTGATCCATCCCGAGAGTATTGTTCATTCGATGGTAGAATTTCAGGACGGCAGCGTGATGGCGCAGCTTGGCGTTCCGGATATGCGTGTGCCGATTCAATATGCGCTCTCCGCTCCCGACCGATATGACAGCGGTTATCCTAGGCTGGATTTAATCCAGCATGGAAGCCTGCATTTCAGAAGCGCCAGCTTTGAACGGTACCCGATGCTGAGGCTCGCCTATGAGGCGGGCAAGGCGGGAGGTACGGCGACAACCGTCTACAATGCGGCGAACGAAGCGGCGGTCAGTCGCTTTGTTGCGGGCGAGCTGCCTTTTGTTGAGATCGACGAGACGGTGGAACGTGTCCTCCAGCACCATCAGACGATTGCCGAGCCGGATCTGGAACAAATTATGGAAGCGGACCGCTGGGCAAGAAATATGGTCGGGCAGTGATTCTCTTGTACGCAAAAGGAGAATAATGTTAATCTAAGGACATACCGTGGAGAGAGCGAAGGAGGCGGCGCAACATGTTTACACCGCAGGTAATTCTGCAAATCATCCTCATGTTTTTCGTACTCGTCACGATCCATGAATGGGGACATTATTACTTTGCGAAGCGTGCAGGCATACTGGTTCGGGAATTTGCAATTGGCTTCGGTCCCAAGGTATTCTCCTACCGTAGAGGAGAGACGCGGTATACGCTGCGTCTGCTGCCGATCGGCGGCTTCGTGCGAATGGCAGGTGAAGACCCGGAGCTGGTCCAGGCGGTCAAGGGTCAGACGGTGGCTATTCAGCTTGAGGATGGCAAAGTGACACAGCTGTTCCTCGACAAGCTGGATGATCGGCCCATGACGCTGCGTGGAGAGATCGTGGATATTGATCTGGAGCGCAGGCTGCTGCTCAAGCTGAATGTCGATGAAGACATACAGACTTACCCGGTTCATCCGCAGGCTATGCTCATTGCTAGAGGAACGGAAACCCAGATTGCTCCGATCGACCGCCAATTCGGCAGCAAAACGGTCGGACAGCGCGCGCTTGCGATCTTCGCTGGACCGGTTATGAATTTTTTGCTTGCCTTCGTGCTGTTTATCGTCTTTATGTTCATGAGCGGCGTTCCGGAGGCAGTCAAGCTTGGATCGGTTGAGCCGAATACAGCAGCTAGCGAGGCCGGCCTCAAGCCGGGAGATATTATCATCTCAGTTAATGGCGAGCCGGTTGAAGCGGATCCCGCCAAGCTTGTATCACTGATCGGCGCTTCGCCGGAAAAGACGATGCAGTGGGTGGTGAAGCGCGACGGTCAGACCGTCCGGTTGGCGGTTACGCCGAGGAAGAAGGATGACGGCAAAGGTTATGTCGGGATCCGGCCGCAGGTACAGGCGCGCGGCGCCACCGTGCCGGAGGCGCTGTCGGGAGCCGTCAAGACGACCTACGAGACCTCGAAGCAAATTCTGATCTCGTTCAAGATGCTTGTCCTGCTTCAATTCAAGCTGGATGATCTCGGCGGTCCGGTACGCATTGTTGAGGTAACCGGGCAATATGCGAGTGCCGGTTGGGAATACTATATTTTCTGGACAGCACTGTTCAGCTTGTATTTGGGAATTTTCAATTTGCTGCCGTTCCCGGCGTTGGATGGAAGCAGGCTATTGTTTATTGGCTTGGAGGCAGTGCGAGGCAAGCCGATCGACCCGAACCGGGAAAGCATGGTCCATTTTATCGGATTTGCCATGCTGATGCTGCTCATGCTGGCAGTCACCTACAACGATATA
Organism: Paenibacillus sp.; assembly: GCA_041641375.1. Taxonomy (GTDB): domain Bacteria; phylum Bacillota; class Bacilli; order Paenibacillales; family YIM-B00363; genus Paenibacillus_AK. Next base: position 5,166 of record JBEPYM010000138.1, on the reverse strand, counting down.
TTACGGCTGTTTCGCAGCTGACGGAACTTGATATTGAAGGAGCCTCATTATGTCTAAAGAACAGGATCAAAAGCAATTTGTGAAGGAAATTACCCCGCAGGCCGAGGATTTTTCCAGATGGTACCTGGATGTCATCCGCAAAGCCGACTTGATGGACTACGCGCCGGTCAAGGGCTGTATCGTGTTCAAGCCGGACGGCTATGAAATTTGGGAAGGGATCCAGCGCGAGCTGGATCGCCGTTTCAAGGAAACCGGACACCGCAACGCCTATTTTCCGCTGTTTATTCCCGAGAGCTTCTTTCAGAAGGAGAAAGAGCATGTCGAGGGCTTCAACCCGGAGCTGCCTTGGGTGACGGAGGCGGGCGGTGAAAAGCTGGAGGAACGGCTCGCTGTTCGTCCAACCTCGGAAACGATGATCGGCCATATGTATGCAAAGTGGATACAGTCCTATCGGGATTTGCCGGTGCTTATCAACCAGTGGGCCAACGTTGTGCGCTGGGAGAAGCGCACCTTGCCGTTCCTGCGCACAAGCGAATTCCTCTGGCAGGAAGGGCATACGGCGCATGAGGATGAGAAGGATGCGCGCGAAGAGACGATGCGCATGCTGGACATTTATCGGGATTTCTGCGAACAGTTTCTGGCCATTCCAGTCGTTGTCGGCCAGAAGACGCCTTCGGAGAAGTTCGCCGGAGCAGTAGATACGTACTCCATTGAAGCGATGATGAAGGACGGCCGTGCCGTACAAGCTGGAACGTCGCATTATCTCGGCACCAACTTTGCGCAGGCGTTCGAGATTAAATATTTGGATCGTGACAATACCCAGCAATTCGTACACACGACCTCCTGGGGCGTATCGACCCGTCTGATGGGCGCCCTCATTATGGTTCATGGCGATGATCGGGGGCTGGCTCTGCCACCGAAGCTTGCTCCAACGCAAGCGGTCATGATTCCGATCGGTCCGCCGAAGACGAGAGAGCTCGTGTTAGGCAAGGCGAACGAGCTGTTCTCCGAGCTGAAGCGCGCGGGCATACGCGTGCGCATGGATGACCGCGCCGATGTGTCGCCCGGCTGGAAATTCAATGAGTATGAGATGCGCGGCGTGCCGGTTCGGATCGAGCTCGGTCCACGTGATATCGAGAACGGACAAGCGGTGCTCGTGTCGCGGATTACGGGCGAGAAACGTTCGGTATCGCTCGATTCGCTCGTCAGCGAGGTGGAGAAGCTGCTGGAAGAAACGCAAGCGGAGATGCTTGCGCGCGCCAAGCAATTTATGGCGGACAACTTCCGATCGGTTGATTCGCTGGACGAGCTGAAGAGCGGCGAAGGCGAGAAGCTGCGGGGATTCGTTACTGCAGGCTGGTGCGGCTCTGCTGCTTGTGAGCGCCAGGTAAAGGAAGAAACGGGCGCAACAAGCCGCAACATTCCATTCGTACCTTCGGAACACAAAACCAAGTGTCTCGTATGCGGCGAGAAGGCCGAGCATACGGTCGTATTCGCAAGAGCGTACTAGTAGAAAAAGCCATACAGCCGTACAGCCGGAGCAAACATCCGGTTGTGCGGCATTTATTTTTCCAATTGATCTTTTCTCCAATCTCATTGACGCTTTCTCCGAAACTTGTTACCCTAGTTGATAGAGTTTCGCTGGAATGGAGGAAACGGCTGATGAGCAATTCGGCGTTACATACGGACCGGTTCCAGCTGCTGCTGCAGCAAACGGACATCCCGCATGACATTGCAGCGCAATATTTATCGGGCGGCGGGATTGAGCGCGTGGAGTGCAGCCGGTCGAACAAGGAGTGGACATTCCATCTCCAATTGCCAACCCTGCTGCCGAAGGATATGTACCGCGCCTTCTGCCGCAAAATTCAGGATAAGCTGGCGCACATCGCTTATGTTCGAATTGTTGTTCGTTACGGAGCTCACATTGAACATGGCATGATCGCCGAAGAATATTGGCCCTTGTTTATTGCGTGGGTCCAGAAGGAAATTCCGTCTGTGAACGGCTGGCTTAGCAAGGCGCGTCTTGATGCGGATGGCTCGAAGCTAACCGTTACGATTCAGGAATCGGCGTTTTATGAGCTTGCCAGAAAGAAGGGGATCGACGAGCACATCACCGCTTTCTATCAACAGTATTTCTCGCTACCGCTTCAAGTTAAGCTCCGATTTGAAGCCAACGAACAGAAGCAGGAAGAGTACGAGGTGTTCTCGCAAAAGCTGCGGGAAGAAGAGCGTACCATGACGCAAGAGATGCTGACTGCCGTATTCACCGCCGAACAGGAAGAGGAGTCCGCAGCAAGCGATGCCGAGCTCAAGCTGATGATGGGCTACGAAATCAAGGATCCCCCGGTTCCGATTCAGAACATTCAAGAAGAAGAGAAAAAAATAACGGTGCAAGGTTATGTGTTCGGGCTTGACGTGCGCGAGCTGCGGAACGGCTCCACGCTGTTTACGTTTATGCTGACCGACTATACCGACTCGATTCAGATGAAGGTATTTGCAAAAACCAAAGAAGATGTCAAAATCATGAAGCTGATGGAGAACGGCAAGTGGATTCGCGCCCGCGGCAAGGTGGAATACGACCGCTTTATGCAGGTACCCGAGCTTGTCATGATCCCTTCCGATCTGGTGGAGGTATCCGCGCCGAAGGAGCGGATGGATGAGGCGGCGACGAAGCGGGTCGAATTCCATCTTCACACCTCGATGAGCACGATGGATGCGGTCACGTCGATCGATCAGTATGTCAAATTGGCCGCCAAGTGGGGACACAAGGCAATTGCCGTTACCGATCATGCCAATGTGCAGTGTTATCCGGAAGCGGCGAAAGCGGCCAAGAAGAACGGTATCAAGCTGATCTATGGCTTGGAAGCAAACATAATCAACGATTCCATACCTGTCGTCATGAATGCGATCGATTTGGAGCTGGACAGCGCAACCTATGTGGTTTACGATGTCGAGACGACAGGGCTCTCGGTGACATCCAACACGATCATCGAGCTTGCGGGGGTTAAAGTTAGCGGTGGACAGATCGTCGATACGTTCGCATCGTTTATCAACCCTCACGAGCCGATACCTTATCATATTCAGCAGCTTACGAATATTACGAATGAGATGGTCGAAAACGCCCCTGAGCTGACGGACGTGCTGCCCCGGTTTCTTGATTTTGCCGGCGATGCGGTAATGGTGGCGCATAATGCGCGTTTCGACACCGGCTTCCTGCAGGCGGCTTGCCGCAAAATCGGCCATCCCGGAATGACCAATCCCGTTCTGGACACACTGGTGCTGGCACGTCTGTTGTATCCGGCCATGAAAAATCATCGGCTGAATACCCTCGCGGACAAGCTGAAGGTATCGCTGGAGAGCCACCATCGCGCGGTTGACGACGCGAAGGCACTGGCTGGAATTTTGCAGGCGATGCTGAAGGATGCACACGAACGGAGACTGACCAATTTGCTGCGCCTCAACGATCATGTGGGCAAGGATTTGTCCAACACGAGGCCGTTTCATTGCTGTCTGTATGCGTTGAACGAAACCGGCAAAAAAAATCTGTATCGCATCGTATCGCTTAGTCACACGGAATATTACCATAAATCGGCATGTTTGCCGAAGTCGAAGCTCGTCGAATTGCGCGAAGGCATTCTGGTGGCGTCGGGCTGCGAGAAGGGCGAGTTTTACGAGGCGGTGCTCAACAAATCGCGCGAAGAAGCCGAGCAGGTGGCGGAATTTTACGATATCCTTGAAATTCAGCCGCCTGTTGTCAACGCCCATCTGGTCGACAAAGGCTTGGTCGGCAGTATGGAGCAGCTGGAGGAGACGAACCGGGCGATTTGTGAAATCGGCAAAAAGCTCGGCAAGCCTGTCATTGCAACAGGCAACGTTCATTATTTGCATCCGCGCGACAAGATGTTTCGCGACATTACCATTCATGGCATTACCGGGTTTTCACCGCTGAAGGATCAGAAGAAGCCGGATGTGCACCTTCGCACCACGAATGAGATGCTGCGCGAGTTTGAGCCGCATCTTGGCAAGGAGCTTGCGTACGAGGTTGTCGTGGAGAACACGAACACGCTTGCCGATCGATTTGAGGAGTATCCACTGTTTCCGGACAAGCTGTTCACACCGATTATCGAAGGCGCCGACGATGAAATTCGCACGAAGTGCTATGCTAGAGCTGCCGAGCTTTACGGCGAGCCGATTCCTGAGATCGTTACCGCGCGTTTGGAGAAGGAATTGATTCCGATTATCAAATACGGCTTCTCCGCCAACTATCTGATCTCCGAAAGACTCGTCAAAAAATCGAATGAAGACGGATATCTGGTCGGCTCCCGCGGATCAGTCGGCTCGTCTGTTGTGGCGACGTTCCTCGGCATTTCGGAAGTCAACCCACTGCCGCCGCATTATACGTGTCTGAACCGGGACTGCAAGCATAGCGAATGGTTCACGGACGGCTCTTATCCGAGCGGCTTCGATCTGCCCGACAAGCTTTGTCCGAAGTGCGGCGGGAAGCTGAAGGGAGAAGGACAGGACATTCCATTCGAGACGTTCCTTGGCTTTAAGGGCGATAAGGTTCCGGATATCGACTTGAACTTCTCCGGGGAATACCAGCCGATTGCGCACAACTACACGAAGGAATTGTTCGGGGAGAAAAGTGTGTTTCGAGCCGGTACGATCGGTACGGTGGCGGAGAAGACGGCGTTTGGCTTTGTGAAGAAATACGAAGAAGATCAAGGTCGCAAGTGGCGAGGGGCGGAGCTGAACCGGCTCGCGCTCGGTTGTACGGGCGTCAAACGCAGCACAGGACAGCATCCAGGCGGCATTGTTGTCGTACCGGACTACATTGAGGTTGAGGATATTACACCGGTGCAATATCCGGCAGACGATACGAGCGCAGAATGGAAAACGACCCATTTTGACTACCATGCCTTCGAATTGAACTTGCTGAAGCTCGACATCCTCGGTCACGACGATCCGACGATGATGAGGGCGCTGCAGGATTTGACCGGCGTTGATCCAACTACAATTCCGATGAACGATCCGAAGGTGATGTCGATTTTCTCCTCAACGGAAGCGCTTGGCGTTTCGCCCGAGCAAATCCGCTCGACCGTCGGCACCTTCGGCGTACCGGAGATGGGTACCAAGTTCGTGCGTCAGATGCTGGAGGAGACGCAG
>JBEPYM010000137.1:0-9699 GCA_041641375.1 Paenibacillus sp. | reverse complement strand
ACCGCCACGTCCTGCTTCAGCACCGTTACATCCTGCTTCAGCTCGGACACGTCTTCCTTCAGCACCGCCACGTCCTGCTTCAGCTCGGACACGTCTTCCTTCAGCACCGCCACGTCCTGCTTCAGCTCGGACACATCTTCCTTCAGCACCGCCACGTCTTCCTTCAGCACCGCCACGTCCTGCTTCAGCACCGCCACATCCTGCTTCAGCACCGCCACGTCCTGCTTCAGCTCGGACACATCTTCCTTCAGCACCGCCACGTCCTGCTTCAGCTCGGACACGTCTTCCTTCAGCACCGCCACGTCCGTACGAAGCTCGGCTACCTCACTGGTAAGGTGCGACAGATGCCGATAAACCCCCTCCTGAAACTTATCCATTCGATCAAGGATAACATGCACCATTGTTTCGTCCATAACGGATGCCTCCAACCCCAAATTGATGACTGCCGTCCTGAGTGTCCTCTCATTATACGTACAGTTCACTAGGACTTCATGATTCCTTACACCTAATTTCAGCTGAAACTCCCGATGAAAACAAAAAAAGCACAGCCTCCCCGCAAATGCGAAAAGGATGTGCTTCATCCGTTCTCCTATTTTCTCACAGCCTTTGCCATTCCGTCAAGCCTAACCAGATGAAACCACCTCTTCAAATTACAAGCGAAACCTCCGTACATTCGACGCGAGCGAATCCGCGCCTTCCCGCAGCAAATCCGAGGTCGACGCGACCTCCTCCAGAATGGCCGTTTGCTGCTGAGTCGACTGCGTCACCTGGCGAGTAGATCCGGCAATCGAGCGAGCCGCCTCGGACAGCTGGCGGCACTGCTCGTACGCCTGCTTCACCCCATCCGATTGCTGCAGTGCAAGCTCAGTAATTGAACGCACCGATTCAGCCGTGCGGCTCGTCGAATCACGAATGCCAAGCAGCGCTTCGGACGCCTGCTCGCCGCTGGCCGACTGCTCGCGCACCCGAGCGGACTGCTCATGCATCTGCTCGACCACTTGGCGAATCCGCTTCTCGACCAAGCCTAGGATCGTGTTAATTTGCTCCACCGCGCCGACGCTTTGCTCGGACAGCTTGCGGATTTCCGACGCGACAACGCCGAAGCCGCGACCGTGCTCACCTGCATGCGACGCCTCAATAGCTGCATTCAATGCGAGCAGCTGCGTCTGATCAGTGATTTCCTTCACCATAAGCGAGATCGCACCAATTTGCTTCGCTTCCTTGTCAAGTCCGCCTACCCAGTCCAGCATCTGCTCGTTCCACTTCCCGAAGCCCTTTAAATCTTCAGCGAGCTTGCCAATCAGCCTTGCATTCGTTCCGATGCTGGCCTGCATATGCACCGCCGTATTCATCGCAATTCGCGCCTGCTTGGCCATCTCCGCCGCATCCTCGGACATCGCCTCCGTGACAGCCAGCGTCATGGCAGCCGACCGCTCCTGGCCGGCCGCGCTGCCGGAGATCCCCTCCATCAGCTCACCAATCGCTACAACCTCCTGCGCCGCCTCGTTCATCGCCTCGCTGAGCGCAGCTGCACTTGAATGGGTAGATTCCGCATGGCTGGAAATATCCCCGATGACCCGCCTCAATTCATTCATCAAGTCCCGGAACGAGACGGTCAGCTTGTGGATTTCATCTTTACGGCTCGGGATCGGAACGTGGACGGTAAGATCACCGGACGCCGCTTGCTTGACCGCCTCAGTCAAACGAACGAGCGGCGCGACAAACCATCTCGCGGCCAGCCAGCCTAGAATCCCGGTCCACATCACCCCCATCGCGAGCACGCCGCCGACATAGAGCCAATTCGCCATCTCCGGCGCCAGCAAATCCTTCAATCCAAATATAAAAAATGCGCTCGTTGAATACGTGACCGCCGATACGACCACGATCCCCGTCACCATTTTTCGCACGATTCCCCATTTCATCCGCCATTTCCCCCTCCACCCAGTTGTAGCATGAGCGTACCATCCTTCCAAATGCCCGGCTGTGATCGAAATCACACTGATGCCAACCAAACATTTTCAAACAAAAGTGTACAAAATCACACCGAATGTGGTACGCTAAAAGAAAATCTCGAACCCAAAAGGAGCAACCTACCCATGGAAATTCGCCAGCCTACCAATCCGAATGAAGCCAAGCATTACACGACCGACCGCCTCCGTCAGGAATATTTAATGGAAGCCGTGATGGTGCCGGGCGAGCTGAAGGCCGTCTATACGCATCACGACCGCGTCATTATCGGCGGCGCTGTGCCGACCGGCGAAGCAATCAAGCTCGACGTGGGCGACAAGCTGAAAACGGAATATTTCCTCGAGCGCCGCGAGATCGGCATCATTAACACCGGCGGACCCGGCAGCGTCGAAGCGGACGGGGTGTCGTACAGCCTGGAGAAGCAGGATTGTCTGTACATCGGCATGGGCACGAAGGATGTGCTGTTCACGAGCAGCGATGAGAGCAACCCGGCGCGCTTCTATCTCGTCTCCTCGCTGGCGCACAAAACATTGCCGACCCGCAAGGTAGCAATTGCCGAGGCGGAGCCGGTTCACCTTGGTTCACTTGCGCAATCAAATGAGCGCACGATCTACAAATATATTCACGCCGACGGCGTTCAGAGCTGCCAGCTTATGCTCGGCATGACGCTGCTGAAGCCGAACAATATGTGGAACACGATGCCGGCGCACATTCATGACCGTCGCATGGAAGCGTACTTCTATTTCGACATGGCGGAGGATACCCGCGTATTCCACTTCATGGGCGAGCCGAGCGAAACGCGCCACCTCGTCGTGAAGAACGAGCAGGCGATCATTTCCCCGGGATGGTCGATCCACTCCGGCGTCGGAACAAGCAACTATACGTTCATCTGGGCCATGGCCGGAGAAAATTACACGTTTACGGATATGGAATTTGTAGCGATGAAGGATTTGCGATAAGCTGGGTGCAAAAAAAGGAACGATAGAAAAGGTGCGAGGGCATGCTGGCTGCGGAGAGACATGAGTTTATACTTCGAAAAATGGAGGAGGAGCGCACCGTTCGGGTGAAGGACCTGTCCGAGGCGCTCTCTGTCACCGAGAAAACCGTGCGCGAGGATTTGGCGCTGCTCGAGGAGCGCGGTTTGCTTGAGCGTATCCACGGAGGCGCGCGTCTTCTGGAAACAGAAGGCGCCGTCGTTCCGGTCGGTCCCCGCCGCAGCTCGCAGCTCGATCGCAAACGAGCAATTGCGGAGCACGCACTCGGTCTCGTAGAGGAAAACGATACTCTCCTGCTGGATGGCGGCTCGACGACGCTGGAGCTTGCGCGGCTGCTGCCCGACGTTCCGCTCACGATCGTCACGAACGACGTGGCGATTATGGCGGAGGTAGCGAAGCGGCGCTTCGTCCACTTGTATGTGCCGGGCGGAAGCCGAGCACAGGGCACCACCTCGCTGATCGGCGAAGAAGCGGTACGCCGCATGCAGCAGTTCCGCGTCCGCAAAGCGTTCATCGGCGCGACCTGTGTGCACCCCGAGCAGGGGCTGTCGCTCATTACTCATGACGAGGTGACCCTGAAGCGAGCCATGCTCGCGCAGGCTGAACAGGTCATCCTGCTCGCCGACACGACGAAATGGAACAAGGTCGGACTGTTCCCGTTCGCCAGCTGGGATGAGGTGCAACTGGCCATTACTGAAGCAGGCGTTCAGAAGATACGATAGAACTCTTTACTAGGAACCTGGGGATTTATGACCTTGGGTTCCTATTTTTAACTTTAGTCTAAATATAATTATATTCAAAGACATTTAGAAAATGTAATATAATAGTATGAACTTTGGTGAAATGGGGAATCGTATTGTTGACCGATCTTGAAGCACGTAGATTATTAGATGCAGTCAAGTCACTAATTGATACGAAGCCTATCGTATTCCCCGGTCTACAATCATACATTACTTTAGAAGCCTCATCTTCTCAGACGAATGATAAATTTCAAATCGATGTCCAGCGTAAAACATTAAATGTAAGAAAGTGTACTTACCAGACTAGATATAAAAAATCAATAAACCTCCTACGTATTGATCTCGAGGGACCACCTCATCCTAATCCTGATGGAACTGAAATTCCATGTCCACATATCCATATATATAAAGAAGGTTATGATGACAAGTGGGCATATCCTTTACCAAGCAAGCTTAAAACGAATTCCAGTGATTTAATCCAGGTATTGGTCGACTTCCTGGAATATAACAATATAACTAACGCACCCAATATTGTTAGTCAGGTAGAGGTGAATTAAATGAGCCTAATAGAACAATTATCCAACTCATATGTGACATGGCTAAAGAAAAAAATAACGTTTAGGGAGTTAGAAAATGCTGTCGAGATAACCACTCCCTTTATGGATAGGCACAATGATTATCTACAAATATATGTCCAACAAAAGGGAACAAAACTAACTCTCACTGATGCCGGTTATGTTTTAACTGACCTAAAACTATCCGGTTGCGATGTTTTCTCATCACCCAAGCGCAAAAAAATTTTGCAAACAATTTTAAACGGATATGGAGTAAAAGTCTCTTCCAAAGAAGAACTTTTTGTGGAAACGACACTCGAATCTTTTCCTCAAAAAAAACATATGTTGGTCCAATCAATGATGACTGTAAATGATATGTTTATGACATCTAGAGATAATGTCCAAAGTATTTTTCTCGAAGAGGTTGATCAGTTTTTATTCGAAAATGATATTCGATATGTTGAAAATATTAACTTTACAGGAAAGAGTGGTTTTCCACAAACTTTTCATTTCGCTATACCCCGTTCGAGACAATTACCTGAAAGAATATTACATGCGCTTAATAACCCGACAAAACAAAATTCGGAGAATCTTCTTTTTGCATGGACCGAAACTAAAGAAAATCGGAGAGCTGACTCTAAACTTTTCGCTATTCTCAATGATTCGGAGAAATCAATCCGCCCCGAACTTATAAACGCCTTTAATGAGTATGAAGTCCAACCAATCTTGTGGTCGAAGAGGAACGAATATGTTAATCAACTCACCGGATGAACCCGAAATGACAAAAACTGTCATCGCGGGTTTTATTTTTATTTTTTCTGCACTTTGAAAAGAATCAACCCGCCCATTTAAAATAGCGCTTCTGCATTCAGAAGTGAAAGCTCAGCTTCCGCCCCCTCCACCTCAGAACGTCCACTTCCCATCATTTTGCACAAGCTCGCCGTCCAAATAGATCTCTCCGCCGTCCTTGAGATTCTTCACAATATCCCAATGGATTGCCGAGACGTTGCCCGGTCCGCCTTCATCCGGATAGGCGTTGCCGAGCGCAAGATGCACCGAGCCGCCGATTTTCTCGTCGAACAGAATGTCCTTGCTCGGCTCCGTGATGCCGAAGTTCGCACCGATCCCGAGTTCGCCCAGGAATGAGGCGCCTTCGTCGGTTTCGATCGCCTGTCTGAGCGCCTGCTCGCCCTTCTCCGCCGAGAACGCCACCACGCGCCCCTCCCGGAACGACAGCCTGATGCCGGCAACCTCCTGGCTCTTGAACGTAGTCGGCCACTCAAAATAAATGTCGCCTTCCGTCAGCAAATGATTCGGCGTGTAAAAAAATTCCCCGTCCGGCACATTGTTCTCACCGGCGCATATGACGCCCTTGCGTCCTTCGATATCGATCGTAATATCCGTCTCCCGACCGACGATGCGCACCTTCTTCGCCCGATCGAACCGCTCCGCCGCCGCCAGCATGCTTTCCCGCATCGCCGCATAATCGACATTGGTCGCACTGTAAATAAACCGTTCGTACGCCTCAAGCGGCAGCCCTGCATCCTGCGCCATCGCATTCGTCGGAAAGCGGGTCAGCACCCAGCGGGCACCGCCTTTCACAATATAGTCGATGGTCCGGCGGGTAGCCAGCGATCGGCGTTTCACCTTATCGGGATCGACTCCCGTCAGCTCGCGTGTGTTGCTCTCCGCCATAATCTTGATATAGGCGTCGGCATGCTCGAACGTAAGCATCGTATGACCGACTTCATCCAGCTGATCTCCGTTCGCCTCGTCCATAAAGATGCGCTGCAGTCCCGGAATTTCCACCTGGGTTATCGGGTGTGCGCCGACGCGCAGCACGCGGCGGTACACCTCCCGAATCAGCGGAATTGCCTCCGTCGTACCTGAGATGATGACCTTCTCGCCTTGCTTCACCTGAATGGAATGACCGACCAGGATGTCGGCCAGCTGTTCGATTCTCGCATCTGCCATCGCAGTTTATACCCCTTTCGTTAATGACCGATAATTCCATAGCCCATGCAAAGCCGCTGCCAGCAAGGCGGCGCCTCCGAGCCAGCCGACCGGAGCCAGCAGCAGGGCAGGAGCCAGCACCAGCAGCAGGACCAGATGAGCGCCAAGCGCAACACGCGCCGCCGCCAGAGCGCGGCGGCCGGGCGGAAGCGGATAGACATACGTCCAGAACGTCAGCCGGTGCCGCCGCTCGAGCTCGCGAAGCTGAACGCCGCCCGCGATCCCCAGCAGTACAAGGGAAGCGGCGATAACCGCCTCCTGCAGGAACACCGCCGAGATCAGCCAATGGATGCCGGCCAGCCGCAGCAGCATCCCCGGCAGCTCGGACCGCAGCAGCGTCGCGGTGTACAGGTGCAGGTAAGCATAGCCTTGCCCGTAGGGTGTCAGCTTACCGGCCAGCCGTCCGGGCAGCACCGCTCCCCTGGCGGGCGGATCCGCATCGTCCAGATCGACGAAATTTCGCAGAAACCGCCGCATGCGGTGAAGATAAAGCTGTTCAAGCCGAGCCAGCCTCGACCAATGCACCGGCTGATAACGCGGGACGAGCCTGTGCGAGACGAGCAAAGTGAGCCAAACCAGCAAAGTGAACAGTCCGGAGCGATCAAGCGGATACCGCAGCAGCACATAAGCGGCTCCAACACACAGAGCCAACCGGAGCAGCCGGAACAACCTGCGGTGGCTGTCCTCGCGCATTCGGTCCTCGCTCCATGCCGCGAGCACGTTCGCTCCCTTGGCGACCGCCAGCAGGACGGCATACAGCAAGAATGCGCGCCGGTCGGCCCCGGCCTCCACGATCGCGTACAGCTGCCAGAATACGCCGAACGCGGCAATCAGCAGCGCGCTCTGCCATAGGAACGCGGACCGCAGCCCCGCTGCAAAATAGGGACCGAGGCGCGCTTCCATCGGCACAAGAAACACTCCGTCCGGCTCCTTCAGGAAGGTGCGAATCGGGCTGACCCAGAGCAGCAGGGCGCAAAGCCCCGCGCCGATCCATTCCGCCGGAAAATCGGGCGGCACGCGTTTCAGCCAGTCCGCATAAGCAAAGGCGCTGCCAATCGCTACCGCCCCGACAAGCAGGCCGAAGCCGCTTGCCAGCACATAACGAAGCAGCGGAGTAAGCCACGCCCGATACGCATGTGCACGCTGCGCTCTCAGCTCCGCCGGGCTCACGGGCGCTCACCGCCCGCCACCAGCCGGAGGAAGGCGTCCTCCAGTCCTCCGCCTCCCTCCTGCAATCCGGCAGCCGCCTTCACCTCCGCCAGGTCGCCGAAGACGCGCAGCCGCCCCCCGTGCATAACCGCAAACCGCTCGCAATGCGGCTCGATTGCCGGCAAGATATGCGACGACACCAGCACGCCCGCTCCAAGCTTCTTCTCCTCCAGCAACAGGGCGACGAGCGCCCGGATCGCCAGCGGGTCAAGCCCGAGGAACGGCTCGTCGATCAGGTACAGCTTCGGCTTGACCAGGAAAGCGTTCATAATCATGACCTTCTGCTTCATGCCTTTGGACAGCTGTACCGGCAGCTTGCTTCGATGCTCCTTCATATGAAAGCGCTCGAGCAGCTCCTCCATCCGTGCTTCCGCCGCCGACCGCTCCACATTGTAGGACATTGCGGTGAACCGCAAATGCTCCAGCACCGTCATCTCCTCGTACAGCAGCGGCGATTCGGGCACATAAGCCATCGCTGAGCGATACGTCTCCGGCCGCTCCTCCAGGGTTGCACCGTCCACCCGCACCGCACCCCGATGCGGCAGCAGCAACCGCAAAATATGCTTCATGGTCGTGCTCTTTCCCGCTCCGTTCAGTCCGATCAGCCCGACCATCTCGCCTCGTTCGACGGTGAACGTAACCTCCTGCAGCACCGGCCGCCGCTCGCTGTAACCGCCGGTAACCCCTTGCACCTCAAGAACCGCCACAAATCCCGTCTCCTCTACCCATGTCCTTTTTTCCTATTATACCCGATCCTCTAGCCCAAAGAACAAATCGAACGAACACCGGTAAGAGAGCAACGAAAAAGGCGCCGTCCCGACACCTGTCGGAACGATCGCCTTTTCGCATTCTAACCTTTTTTCTCTATTTATTTTATTGTGATCGTTTCTACCAGATTCGCCTTGCCCTTCAGCTCCACCTGTACATTGTTGTTCGGAATGAGCAGCGCAGGGTTGCCGACAATACTCACCTGTTCCGCTGTGTTATAGATATACAGCTGCGTGCCGCCGTACACAGTCTGCGTGACGGAGACGCTGGTCATCTTGCCTTGGTTATTGAATGTGCTGCCCGCAAAGGTACCGTTCACAGTGAACGCCGTTTGGTCGGGGGTCGTGGTAGCGGCTTTGGTCACCTCGACAAATACCGCGACGTTGTTGTAGGTGCGCACCAGCACCGTATCGCCCGCAACGACTGCCGACAGCGTTGTGCGGATGCCATTGCGGTACACGAACGCCGCCGGATCGACCGCGACCACCGCCGTCGTACCGTTGCTGCGCTTCACCGTCAGCGTGCCGCTGGCTGTAGCCGTTACCTCGCCGCGGAACGCATTCTGATCGTGCTCCTCCGGCAGCTGGTTGCCGGTCCGCTCCAGCAGCACGGCGAGCTCCGCACGTGTAACCGGTTGATTCGGACGGAAGGTGTTGTTTTCGTAACCACGGATGAGTCCGCGCTCGATCGCGATTGCGACGTAGCCCACAGCCCCCGCCGGAATTTCCTTCGCATCCTGGAACTGCAGCGTCGTGTTCATACGGGCTTTCGCTTCCGCTTCCAGCTTCATCGCCTTCACCAGCAGCATGGTCGCCCACAGACGGTCAGCCGGCTTCTCGGATTGCACCGACGTATCCGTCTCGAGGAACAGATCGTTCTCCAGCGCCACCGCCACATATCCGGTCGCCCAGGCCGGAACCTGTGCCGCATCCTTGAAATTCAGCTTGACGTTCATTTTGGACTGCGCCTCCTGCTCGAGGCCGAGCAGTCTGACCGCCGCCGTAATCGCCTCGATTCGGGAGATCGGCTTGCGCGGCTGGAACGTGCCGTCCTCATACCCCTTGAAAATCCCGCGCGCCGAGAGGCTGGCGATCTGCTGCAGCGCCCAAATAAATTGGTCGTCCACATCCTTGAACTCCATCTTGATTTCGATCTTGCCATCCTTCTTGATCTCCAGCTTGCCGCCGTCGCGTTTAAACTCGATGTTCGCCTTCCCGTTGCTGTGTCCGGGTCCTTTCTTCTTATCGTCTTTATCTGCCAATACCGCCGATTGCGAGCCCATCAACATTGCCAGCGCCAGCGCCCCTGCCGTCGCTTTTTTTACCAATGGCTTGTTCCACATCATCTTCCACTCTCCCATGATTTGATTATGTAGGAAGCCTTCGCGAAGTTTCCTTGCCCTGCTGCTTACAGGTTTCGGGGGACGAGTCCGGTTTTGGGGGGTTAGAAAAA
>JBEPYM010000136.1:2968-9872 GCA_041641375.1 Paenibacillus sp. | reverse complement strand
ATCATCTTGTTGTTAACAGTCATGAATCCTTACTGCTTCCTTCTCTTGTCAGTGACCGAAAAATATTTGGCACTGTACATCAACCAAACGTACAGCAGCAGATACAACATGCTAACTATCATAAAAAAAGGGAAGCCGGGACCATTAACCAGCAGGTATCCCCATGGTCCACGTTCCACACCTGAAATTAGCCAGTCGCCACGCCCTGTCAGAAGCAGGATTATGATAAACGCAAAAGGGAAATAAGACACTGTAATGACAGCGCTTACGGGAAATCTTTGCTCCATTTGGGACAAGTATAGATACAGATGAAACCCAATGCCCATGCCACATGCGGCGAGAGGACCAGAGACGTGCAGAAAAAGAAAGAGGCTCCATTCGAATGGAACCAGATGACGGATTGACTCACTAAAGAAGTACAAGGAATGACTCAGAGCAAGCAAGGCAACCTGGAGATATTTACGACTGGTTTTATTTCTATTGTAAATATCGTAAGAAAGCAGCAGTGTAAATATGCCTGGTAGAGCAAAAAGCAAGACCTGAATATATGCTGAGTTCTCCACGATGATCCCACCTATAGTAGTTATGAACCGCACATAGCACATATCGTTCATTTTATCAAATCTATGCGGCTCTGCATATTCTTTTCTTGATTCCCCTTCGATCATTGTACGAAGTCATCCCGCAGCACGACTCCTTTGTTTATTCCCATTTTGGATCGATCCCGATATTGCGTGGGAGACAAGCCATAGGTACGCTTGAACAGCTTCGAAAAATAGGACAGCGTCCATCCCGCCTCCATTGCAATTGACTCCACCGATTGAGAGGTTTGCTCCAGCAGGTTCAGCGCCTTCTCCAATCGAATTTTCTGGAAATACTGAATGGGCGTGTATCCGGATTGGTTCCGAAACAATTCGATGAAGTAATGCGGGTGGAAGCCAAAGGCCGATGCCGCATCATTCAAGTCCAGCGGCTCATTGAGTCGTTGATGAAAAAACAGCTCCATCTCATTGCGGGGCAAACCAACGCCGGCAACCATTCCAGGCAATCCGTCATTGGGCATGAGCATCGTAAGAAGCGCTTCCTTAAAGCGAACATCAACGAGCAAACGATCAAGCCCCATGCAAGCGCCTCTATGCACCTGTATCAGTTGGTCCCTGATCTCCTCATGAATCTCAACCATCCCTCCTCTGCCGCATAACCTGATCAGCATCTCTTCAAGTGGTTCGGGCTGAACAACGAATTTAAAATCAATCGTAATGGATATTTCTTGAAAAAGAAATTCGTGCTCAGTATTCCGAGGAATCAGAAAGCATGAGTCCTCATTCGCCCGGAAACTATGTTCCCCAATTTGAAAGACCCCTCTCCCCCTGTTAACGAACAACAATTGCCAGTAATCGATGTGACGATGCAGATTGATCTTGCCTCCGGCATCATAATCCACACGAGACGTCCACAACAGCTGAACCTGGTCATCTCTCCACTCAGTCACACTCATGATGCCCATCCTCTCCATCTGAATAATGAACAAAAAATAAAGTATAAGAGACATCGCTTGTATCCTGTTCGGTTGTTATAATACTAACAAATCCGAACACGGAAGGAAATGAAATATGGACAAATTCAAGTCAGTCCTGCAGCACAATGTGTTTCAATATGTGGACCAAATCCTCTCCCGCCAACTGCATACCGATGATGATCGGGACGGCGGGTTGGAATGCCCGAGGCATCATTATGTTCACGGTCGAGTAGGAGATGCGATATTTCCTGTTTATTACGTATACACCATGACGAAGGATTCCCATTATTTAACTGCTGCACGAAAGCTGTTAGCCTTTATCATACGGCATCAGCAGCCTGACGGCTCCTGGTATAACGAACCCTTTGGTACCGATTGGAAGGGAACGACAGTATTCCAAACGCTTTCCCTTGTTCATGCGTATGATCTTCTCTCTCAGTGCGGAATGAAGGATGATCTTCCATCGATTCGTGAGTTGATCCGATCGTCCAGCGAATGGATTTACAACGCCTTCGGTTTGCGAAACATAAAATCAAATGTGAATTATCCCATTACTTCCGCCCTGGTCCTCGAATACGCGTCTCGTGTGCTAGGTATCCCTCATTATTCAGAGACAGCCCGCGACTTAATCGAAACCGAAGGATTGGGCGGATTGAACGGAGACGGGCTGCTCCATGGGGAAAAAGGCGGGATCGATATCGGATATAATATGGAAATGAGTCTGGCGGCTTTGGCCGAATATGCGATAATAACCGGACGTGACGATATTCGTGATGAAGCGGTACGTGCTGTTCGGGGCCACCTCCGTTTTCTGTACCCGGATGGTTCTATGGACAATTCCTTCGGTACTCGCAGCTACAAATGGACGTTATTCGGCAGCAAGACAGCCCATGGCTCCCAGATGGCGCTCGCTATGCTATGTGATCAGGATGCTTCCTTTGCCGAGGCGGCCCTTCGAAATGCCACCTACATGGACAAGCATTGTACATCGAAGGATGGCTGGATCGGGTATGGACCTGACTATGATACCGTCTTCTCCGAATGCTGTATTCACACGTCAATCAATCGGGCGGATTCCTATACTGTCGCCATCGTGTATGGAAAAGAGCCTAAGCAGGGTGCACAGCCAGAGGAATGGCAGCAATGGTCGGGCGCACGTTACATCCCGTCCGTCAAGGTGGGTCAAATGTATAACGGCTTCCTGATGGGAACGATCAGTTGTTCGGAGGTGGAGGACGTTCCCGCAGGGGGCACGGTTTCCTATTTATGGAGCAAACAGCATGGCGCGATTCAAGTCGGCTGTGTGACGAAATACGCCTTAATCGAGTCCTTCAACATGCCCACACACCCGGACATTCCATACAAGGGACCCACAACACCTCGTTTGGAAGCTGTCGTTTCAGACGTGCCTTATTCCAGCTTATACGACCCTCATGCAAGACTGTTTATTCCAGGTCATGCAGAAGCCCGTTCCGTCGCATCCGGCACAATGCGCCATCGGAGCCATTCGATAAAAGGGCCAAACAGCGGCATCCAATACGAGATCGAATATGAGCTGCAGTCCCGTTCATTATGCAAAACCTATCGCTTTTCTTTGCAGCATCCATGCGAGGAGCTGTCCATTATCGAACCTGTCATCATCCCAGCCACTTCAACCTGTAAATTGGAGGAAAATCATCCCGTCGTACAGCATCCCTGCGGTGCCATCCATATATCCGGAGAAGGAGCACACTTCCAGCTGCAGCTGGATACACTCGAGGCTCGGATTCGATCGGTGTTCCCAGCCGTACAATGCGTACCGCTCACTTGGTCAACCAATCACCTGCAGCCGGGCATCTACACGTTTGTCATTCGCATCCGGCTATAATGCTTAGGAAAGCTCCAAAAGGTTAAAATTTTTTCGAAAGCCGTAACTTGGCCTGCTAGTTCCTCTCCCATCCACTCCTTACAATAAGGCTAGAACAGCCATGAGAGGAGTGGGGCATGATGCACCCTAAAAAAATGCGTCGTTTACAGACAGGAGAAACTGCAGCCGGCTATTTGTTCGTCAGCCCTATGCTGCTTGGCGTAGGGCTTTTTACCTTTATCCCCCTACTTGCCTTGTTCGGCCTCGGATTCACCGATTGGAATTTCGTGAAGGGCTTGAGCGGTTTGGACTTTGTTGGTCTGAAGCACTTCCGCAACCTGCTGCATGACTCCGTTTTTCAGAAGTCATTGATGAATAATGTGACCTTCATGCTTGTTGTGCCAATTACGATGTGTCTTTCATTATCCTTAGCCATTCTGATTAACAAGCTTGTTTATCTGAAGGATTTGTTTAAGTTGATCTATTTCATGCCCTTTATCTCCAGCTCCGTTGCCGTTGCCATCGTGTTCCAGGTGCTGTTCCACCCGACAAAGGGGCCGGTCAACAGCATGCTGAAATCGCTGGGTGTGGCGAATCCCCCCATGTGGCTCGCTGATATTCAGTTCGCTCTTCCCTCCATTATGATGATTTCCATCTGGGTAGCGATCGGATTTAATATGATTATTTATATGGCGGGCCTTCAAACCATCCCTCATGATTTGTACGAAGCGGCTGATCTTGATGGTGCCACCGGCTGGCAGAAGCTTGTCCGGATTACGATCCCGCTGCTCTCGCCGACCTCTTTTCCCTGCTGGTTACCGGAATTATCGGCTCCTTCAAGGTGTTCGACACCATTGCTGTTCTGACGCAAGGTGGACCCGCTCACAGCACCACCATCATGGTGTTCGAGATCTACAAAACTGCCTTCCTCAATCTGAAGCTGGGTTATGCATCTGCCATGTCATTGGTATTATTTCTTTGCGTTCTATTGATCACAGGCATACAGTTCTACGCTACGATTTGAAGAGCTTCAACAGCATCTCCGTTCCACCAGCGGCTCTATTCCTCCAATCGGGGAGACAACCGTATTTGGCGAAGCGAAGAACGGACGAATGTTAAACGGCATCGGTCTGAAGAATGTCATGGAGCGTCTGCGTCTTGTCTACGGACATGAGTTTGATTATGAAATCCAGTCAAAGCCGGGAGCAGGCACACATATTTCTTTGCGGATTGCAATCCTTATCAAGGAAGGATGATTACCATGTACAAGGTGATCCTGGTAGATGACCACTATCCCGTGTTGCAGTTTCTGGAATCCTCTATTGCATGGGAAAAGCTTTGATTTACTGTCGCAGGGTCTTTCGTCAATGGAGAAGATGCGCTCGCATTCGCCGAGGGTGAGAAGCTGGATGTAGTCGTTACAGACATCGGAATGCCCAAGATGGACGGCATAGAGCTCATTCGTTGTCTCAAACAACGAGACCCCGGCATGAAAGCGATCATCCTATCCTGTCACGATGAGTTCACTTACGCGCAACAAGCCATCAAGCTGCAAGTTTCCGAGTATGTCATTAAAGAAACCATGAAGAAGCAGCAGCTGGAAGAAATGCTAACTCGAGTGGCTGAGGAGCTCCAGAAAGAACGCAGAAGCACCTTGGAATCCGAACGTATGAAGCGGTTTGCCGATCGCCATCGTTCCGCAGCTAAAGAGCAGTTCCTGCAAGAAACGCTGCAGCGTAACGTATGGAACGAAGGCCACTGGCAGGAGGAATTAGCCAGCTTCGGCATTGTTCTCGAGAAGCAGCCATACCTTCTATTCTATGGCTTTGCCAACAGCCAACGGATGGTCGGCTCCGACAAACCGGTCAAGCTCGATGAAACCTTCGCGTTTGCAGTCGAGAACGTGTGGGAGGAATGGATGATCCAGAAAGCATTACAGGGAGTCGTATTTCGCTTTACGCAGGGGAGCTGGCTCGCGGCGGTTCCTGTCCAGCGAGGGATCAAAACCAACCCGTATGCTCAGGCTGCAGAAATGTGCAGAGAGTTGCAAATGCTATTAAAAACGTTCGTGAGGGCGACCTTTACCTTCATCGTTGGGGATGTCGCAGACAGCGGCGAACAATTGCGAAGCGCCATGCAGAATCTGATACTGGACCGGCCCGCTTATTTTTATACCCCGTCAGGCGCAGTAATGAAGGCATCGGAGCTGTCACGAAGCTTCAGCCAGGAGGATTTGTTTGATCATTATGGTATCGCATTTCAAGAGTGGACACAGCTGCTAATGGAGGAAGCAGAAGAGAGAATCTCCCCTCTAGTCGACAAATGGATGGAATTGTTCGAGTCGAAGCGATATCATCCAGAGACGGTTCGAGAGTGGTCGTTGAAGCTTTTTCTAGATTTGCACATTCGCCTGCGCACCAGAGAAATCAGTCGAGAATCGTATTCCAAGGAAAAACTCCACAGCACCATTCACCGTATCGAGCAGTTGGAGGAGCTGCGGCAATGGGCCGTTGCCTATCTGATAGCCGCCATCCCTCGGCTGCGAGTTATCAATCAGATGAGCAAGCGAGTGGAAATCAAAGAAGCACAACGATATGTAGTCCAAAATATGCACCGCAAGATTACACTGGAGGAGGTTGCCGAGCTCCTTCATCTGCACCCAAACTACTTTAGCCGCTTTTTCAAGAAGGAAATGGGGGAAACCTTCGTAGAATACGTGACCCGCATGAGAATGGAACGCGCAAAAGAGCTTTTGGCCGAGACAAATATGACGTCGGATGAGGTGTGCGAATCGCTTGGCTATGAAAGCAAGAGCTATTTTAATAAGGTGTTTCGCATCCAATATGGGGTTTCGCCAAGCGAGTGGCTGGGCAAGATGAGATCATAGCAAGGAATATAGAGTAAGACCGTTTCATTGCGAGAAGGATAAAGGTTAGTAACAAAATCTATTAATGTTACCTCATTCAGGTTTTTCACCGGATGCATCCACTTACATCCTGATTCTGGTAGCAAATTGCTACCTCATCCTTGATAATCTTCACCTTTGGAATCCTTACCTCCCGAAAACAGAGAATCAAAGGAACACCCGCTTCAAATAGTAGGGTCCATTTGGTAAGATGTAGGAAATCAGTTTGTAAGGGAGATGGATTCATGCCTACTGTAAAAATCCGCGCGACTCGCTGTACGAACAACCCGATTATTCATCCTGGCCTGTGTTCGTCAATTGGTACGAACATTAATGGTCCGTCGCTGATTCGAGTGCCGGATTGGATCGAGCAGCCGCTTGGGAAATACTATTTCTACTTCGCTGATCATCAAGGGAAGTTTATTCGACTTGCTTACGCCGACGATATAGAAGGTCCTTAGGCTATCTATGAGCCGGGGACCTTGCATTTGACGGAAACCTCATTCTCCCATCATATTGCTTCACCTGAGTTGGTAGTGGATGATGAGCGACAGGAGCTGCGTATGGATTTCCACGGCTGCTGCCAGCCGCAGCCGCCTAGCCCGGTGACGACGCTGGCAGTGTCAAGAGTTGG
>JBEPYM010000136.1:0-2958 GCA_041641375.1 Paenibacillus sp. | reverse complement strand
CAAGAGATGGGTTGCAATTCTATAGCAGGGAAGAAGTGCTTGGCACCTCCTATTGGCGTGTATTCCAATGGAACGGTTTCTGGTATGCCTTGCAGATGGCGGGAACGTTGCTGCGATCCGCGGACGGCCTTACAGGCTTCGAGACCGGTCCGGATGTCCTGGGAGAGCCTGATGCTCGTCACACTGCTGTATATCTTAAGGAAGGGTATCTGTATATCTTCTATACCCGCAAGGGTGATGCGCCGGAGCGCATTCTGATGAAGCGCGTCCGGCTCGTGGGAGATTGGTGGAACTGGCGGTCCGAGGAAGAGGCGGTTGAGGTACTCGCTCCCGAAATGGACTACGAGGGAGCGCTACTTCCTCTGGAGTCTTCCGTGGCTGGCGCTGTCCATATACCGGTCAATCAGTTGCGGGACCCGGATATTTTCTCAGATGAGGGTAAGTTGTCCTTGCTGTACTCCGTTGCGGGAGAATCGGGTATTGCGATCGCAAAACTGGAGCTGGAGCCTTGAGTTACCCGTCATGACGACCAACCCCCTCTTTTAGCCACATAACCCGTCATACATGGAAACCATATAAGGATGAGACTCGTCATATTCCGTCAAAGGTGCGGGATTCGCAACGGTACCTGAGGGACGAATATGAGTGCCCTTGATTCCTAAAGCTTCATCCCCCAGATCCTTCCTGCAATCCTCAAGCAGCTTCTCTAGCCTGGCGACAACATCCGGGTGAGCGCTATACACATTGTTCGTTTCTCCTGGATCTTGTTCCAAATCATATAGCTCGGCACATGCTGCATCCTGTCTCCTTACATGCAGCTTCCAACGGCCGTCTCTGACGGCATGCAGCGTATTCTGCATATAGTAAAAGAAGGAATCACGAGGAGATTCAGCAGCAGGCTGCAGGAGCAGCTCCGTGATATCCAATCCATCGATCCTCCGGTCGTTCGGCACCTCGGCTCCGGCAAGCTTGGCCAGAGTCGGGTACAGATCCATCGTGGTCGCCAAGCCTTTGCTGACGCTGCCGGAAGGAATCATCCCCGGCCATCTCATGATGCATGGCACCCGCAGGCCGCCTTCCCACGTATTGAATTTGCTGCCGCGCAGCGGGGCGTTGCTGCCACCGTTGTCCCCTCTTGAGCCGTTGTCCGAGGTAAAGATCACAAGGGTTTGCTCGTCGAGACCAAGCCGCTTCAATTCACACATCAGCACCTCCATCGACCAATCGATGCATTCTACCATAGCTCCGTAAGGTCCGTTCCTGGACTGCTTGATAAACCGCTCGGCCGCAAGTAAAGGCAGATGAACATGCATATGAGCGAAATAGAGAAAAAATGGCTGATGCCGCGAATCTCGGATAAAACGGACTGCCTTCTCAACGTACCTCTCGGTCAAAGACGCTTGATCCGGTTGCTCCTGTATGACTTCTTCATTGTGTAATAGCGGCAATGGCGGAAGATTGTTCATGCCGTATTGGTTCTTCTGACGACCCATATCATTGCTGTAGGGTAGTCCGTAATACTCATCAAAACCATGCCGAGTAGGTAGAAATTCAGGCTGATCGCCGCAGTGCCATTTGCCAATATGCATCGTCCGATAGCCCGAATTCTTCAGCAGCTTGGCAATGGTTACCTCTGACGGGTTCAAGCCGACTCCTTGACCCGGAAACAGGACATGTCTGCCTTCGAAGGTGCCAAAGCCGATTCGGGGCGGGTAGCAGCCCGTCATCAACGCTCCTCGGGAAGGAGAGCACACACTGGAAGCGACATAGAAATCGGTAAACCGAACACCCTCACGAGCCATCCGGTCAAGCGCGGCTGTCTGATTGACCGAGGAGCCGTAGCAGCCCAGGTCCCCATAGCCCAGATCATCACAGTTCATTAAAATGATATTCGGTTTCTTTGCAGCAACTTCAGCCATCACACGTCACTCCTCACTTGTTTCATGATTATGTACCTTTGAAGCTTCCCACATGTTGCTGATTCCGGCTGCTTTCTCCTGCATGAGTGAGATTGCGGCTTGAATGTCAGCTTCACCAAGCTGCCCGTTGATAAATCCAACTCCGATGGCGCCAATGAGCTTGCCCTGTTTGTGAACAGGGACAGCGAGCCTGCGATATCCTGGCACAATATCACCGCCGTCATCGGAATAACCGAGCAGGCCAGCATCATTAATACGGCGTACCAGACTTTCGGCGTCCGGTACTGTCCATGAGGGCAACGACAGGACGGAATTGTCCAGAAGCACACGTCTCTTCTCGGGTGAAAGCCCGGACAGGTACAGGTACGCCCATGGCTGCACATGATAATCGGTCCGAACCGTACCCGGCTCCTGAAGGACTACCCCTTCAGGAGCAAGAGCCCTGTCCACACAAACCATTCTGCCTTGACTGTATCCAATCCATAGCGATGACATGGCAGTTTGAGCGGTAATGCTTTGCAAAACTGGACCCGTTATCTCGGTTAGCGCAGGAAGCCAAGCTTCTTGAGACTGGTTCATCCGGAGTAAACGATAGCCCGGCACATACAACTGCGCCTCATTTTTTTCCAGATAACCTTCTTCATATAGCACCTTAACATACCGGCTCAAGCTCGCTGATTGAAGCTCCAGAAGTGACTTCAATTCATTAAAGCCAATTCCTTGGGGACGGCTGGATACATACTCGAGAATTTGCAAGCCGCTTACGAGACCCGGAGCGGATGACATGACCTGCCTCCTTCAAAAAAACACGGACGAAACGTGAATATTTCCTTTATTGTAACTTCCGTTATTTTACCTGTAAAGTAATATATATAATACCTTTGTTAAGGCGAGATTTGGCGAATTATCGAAATGAGTCTGCCTCAGGCGAAATCGAGTAGGCCCATGCGCACTTGCATGGGCCTCTCACAGATCCGGACATGCGGGTCGTCGCATCCGGCTCCTCCAAGATTATCCCCTCTGGGGATGTAGTTCATTG
>JBEPYM010000135.1:8912-9920 GCA_041641375.1 Paenibacillus sp. | reverse complement strand
CGTATTCAGCGTAATCACATCACCGACAGCCAAGTTCAAAAATTCATGGACGGAAATCTGAGAATTGCCCAGTTCCGCGATTACCGGCAGCTTTGCTTTATTAAGCCTTTCCTGAAGAATTTCGACCTCTTCGGTGCCTCTCGATTTACGCGGCGAGAAAAACAAATTGTTTACCGATAAACGGGGCATAATAGGCTCGATCACGACATGAGGAATACATAAATTGATCATTCCGGTCGTGTCTCCAATTTTGGTACTGAGCGATATCAAGGCAATTGTTTCATTCGGTGAAACGATCTGCATAAATTGCGGGTTCGTTTCGAGCGAATCAAGTCTCGGCGATAAGTCAATGACCGTTCTCCAAGCTTCCTGCAGCGAGTCGAAAGCTCTGCTGAATATTCGTTCCATGACGATCGTCTCAATCTCAGTGAGTGAGCTGATCTTCGGAGGTGTCGTTCCAGCTCCTCCGAGCAGCCGGTCGAGCATGGCGAAGGCGACGTTCGGATGTACCTCGAGCACCATCCTGCCTTCGAGCGGCTCCGCTTCAAAGATATTCAAAATCGTCATCTTCGGGATGGAACGAATAAATTCATCATATGGCAATTGCTCAACCTGCACCACGTTGATTTGTACAAAAGTGCGGAGCTGAGCCGAAAAGTATGTCGTTAGGTAACGAGCAAAGTTTTCGTGGATTCGAGTCAAACTTCGGATATGATCCTTGGAAAAGCGAACGGCACGTTTAAAATCATAGGCGCGAACTCGCTTTTGGGTTTCCTCTTTCTTGAGCTCCTCCGCATCCATTTCTCCCGAAGATAACGCGGCTAATAATGCATCTATCTCATTTTGCGAGAGAACGTCCACCATGTTAGTCACCTCCTTATCGAACCGATTCAGTGATGTCCTGTCGACTGCACGGTAGCTATTGTTCGCTCAGAATAAAGTTGGTGATATAGACATGCGTCAGCTTGCCGGCAGCAAGCATCGCGTTAATTTTGTTAATCAGATTTG
>JBEPYM010000135.1:0-8902 GCA_041641375.1 Paenibacillus sp. | reverse complement strand
TGTTCAGACGATGGTCTATCTGCCCCTTCGCTGAAGCGATTTGTTCCGGATTCATCTCCGCGAGTGTCTGAATGACCGTACTCTTCACTTTATGCTCAAGAAGCGCAAATTCGTCTTTGGCTTTCTTGTTCTCCAATTCAAAGGCGAAGCTGATTTTGACTACGGAGCGGCGATCGGACAAATTTGTCAATACGTCGTTCACTTCGTGAGTAAGTTCCTTGAGTTCAGCAGCCGGTTTATTCGACACCTTCACCGCATGGGCTGAATTTAACGCTTGCTGGCTTGGATCCGATGGACCTGCTTGCTTCTCAAGATAGTTCAATAAAATGAAGGCGGCCAAACCAACCAGCGTAATTGCGATTAGAATGACAATAAGCCACGGCAACATTTTCTTTAACACTAGGATCCCTCCGTATGATCGAACATGACAGCTGCCCGAGCCGCGCCTATGCTTCGCATATAGTCTTGCACCAAGCTTATCACATGGGGTACGGGTTCGAGAACAACCATTTTTTTGCCTGTTGTCAATGTAATTTGAGTATCAGGCGTCGCTTCCATAATCTCGATAAATAGCGCGTTTATCGTTACTTTCGTGCCGTTAAGTCGAGTTACTTCAATCATACGCCAGCCCCCTGTTATGGTCTTATGTACGGGATAGAAGCAGTGCTCCTATCCCGAGTTCACATTGTTATCGTTTCAAATTGACGATTTCTTCGAGAATGCTGTCAGAGGTCGTAATAATTCGAGTATTCGCCTGGAAACCACGCTGTGCAACAATCATCTCGGTGAATTCATTAGAAAGATCTACGTTGGACATTTCGAGCTGTCCGGAAATAATGGCGCCAGTTCCTGTTTCAGGATTGTTTGCCTGCTGAAGCTCTACAGCCTCTAGGTTGGCGTTCGGCGTTACTCGATACAAATTGCCTCCGACCTTTTCAAGACCTGAAGGATTTGTAACCTTCGCGACTGCGATAAACTGGCCTGTCCCCGCACTTGTCCCGTCAGCATTGACAGCAATGATTTCACCGTTCTGCGAAATCGAGAATGCCGTAACCGCCTCATCCAGAACAATACCTTCACCATCTGTGCTCAGCACCAGCAAACCCTCAGCGTTGACCAGCTTTCGCTCGGCGTCAATCGTAAAGTTGCCCGCACGAGTCAAATACTGCTGCGTACCGTCAGGTGATACGACGAAAAATCCATCGCCGTCAATACGCAAATCCTCAACCTTGTTGGTCGTTTGTGCGCTGCCCGGTGTGTGAACTGTATCAATAGCTGCAAGAGTGGAGCCAAGACCGATTTGCTTGGCATTCACGCCGCCTCGTCCGTCTTGAGGCGCCGTAACACCGGAGATGGTTTGCGAGAGCATATCTTTAAACATCACTCGGCTCGCCTTAAATCCGGTCGTATTCACGTTGGCGATGTTATTTCCGATGACGTCGAGCTTGATTTGAAAGCCGCGCATGCCGGAAATGCCGGAGTACAAAGATCTTAACATAGTCAACCTCCCGAATTGGGTGTTAGTTTGTGTAGCATGGCAGCATCAGTCGGTCCGCTTGCCAAGGGCTTTCCGGATCGGTCCAGCCCATAATCTTAGGATAAAATAACAGCGCTATCGATCTGGGTGAATACATTGTCTTTCATGGATCCACTATCCATCGCTGTAACCACGGTGCGGTTCGAGATGTTGACGATCATAGCTACATCCTGGAACAGAACGAGCGAGTCTTTGGCGCCTTTCGCTGCGGCTTTGTCAATTGCCGTTTCGAGCTTCTGAAGCTGTTCCGGCTTGAGTTGAATGCCCCGCTGCTTCAGTCTCGTTTCGGCGTGATGGCTAAACGTTACTAGCTTGGTCTTGAGGACGTCCTGAAAGCTGGCGCCTTCACCAGTCGTGCGTTGTCGCAGTTTGGGAGCAGCAGGTGCCACCGAACCGGTATACAGTCTGCCTATCGACATCCGTTCACTCATGGCTGCGGCTCCTCTCCATTCGAAATTTTCGTAATTTCGGAGAGCTTCACCAAATCGCTGCCAACCTTCGCAAATTGCTCGCCGTCCCGCATCGTAATCGCTTCTACGACACCAGTCTTGAGCTGAACCTTCTTCTGGATAGGGTCATAAACACCCCATTCAACCTTCTTGCCAATCATACTGGACACACTGCCCAATGATTGGCGCAGCAGCTTCATCTCTGACGCCACATTGCCCATTTGTTCGACAGATGAGAATTGAGCCATCTGGGCGATGAAGTCCCGGTCCTGCATCGGGCTCATTGGATCTTGCGTCTTGAGCTGCATAATTAGGATTTTCAGAAAATCATCCTTGCCCATAATTCCGTTGTCTTTCTTCTTCTCCTGCGTACCAGGCACCATATTGGCCTTCGAGTAATGCGGCCAGGTTGCCGAGGTTCCGATTCCGGCCATCCCATTCACCTCCTGCCTGAGGGCTTAAGCCGTTACGTTCAAATATCCGCCTTGGAAATATCGGGACATTACGGATTGCTGCTCCAGGTCAGCTGCGAAATCAGCAGGCTCGCCATATGGCTTCGAGCTGTCATGCTGTTGTCTCGATTGACCTTGTTGACGCTGCTGATGCTCCCTGCCATCCTGAAAGTGGAAGCTCGTCGCAGGCTGATGCTGAGTGACCTCAAGCTTCGAAACTTGAAGCCCTTGACCAATCAGAGCATTGCGCAGTCCAGCCAGCTGGTTCTCGATTGATTCTTTACCATGCAGTGTCTCTGCCAGAAAACTAGCGGCAATGTGACCGTTCTGGATCGAAATCTTTATGCTGACTTGACCCAAGTGATCGGGATGAAGCAGGATCTTGGCTTCGGAAAACCCTCTAGCCGCATCGACATTCAAACTCTTCAGCATCACTTGCGACATCTCATCTGTGAACCGGTTCATGTGAACAACCGGGGTTGAAGCAGCTGACGTTTGTGGAGCCATCCCTTCACGCACAAATACTGCCGGTGCGTTGACCATACCTGTCCCATCGGTATCCTGAAGTATCGTTGCAAGGTTAGGCAGCATTCCTGCCTGTGCCTCTGCGGATTGACCTTGTACCTGGCTGACGGCAATTTGCTCCATATTTATGCCTGAAACCACCGCTGAAACCGGTGCAAATGCAGCACTTCTGAATTGGAGCCGCTGCAGCAAATCCGATTGGGTACCTGAACGATGGAGTTTGAGGTCAGCTGTATGGTCAACTGGCTGCATAACCGCATGGTTCGTTGAAATTCGCGTACCCCGTTGGCTTTGTTGATCGGTCATAACTGCCGACTGAGCCTGCTTCAGACGTGCGATTTCCTGTTCAAGCGTCTTCAGCAATTCCTTCCACTGAGGCGCTGTCCATGGTGTCGATTGTGATTGAGTGACGAGCTCCAGAAGTTTCTTAATCGATTGATCATTCGAGCCGCGCGCTGTTAATTGCTGCGCCAGCTCCGGGTTCGATTGCATAGCCTGCAGCAAAGCAGCCGCTTGCTCCTTCAACTGTTCGGGAAGCTGAGCAGAAGGTTGCTGCAAGAAGCCAACCAGCAGCCCCGCCAAAGATTCAGCACCCACTAGCCATTCAGCCAACCCCGCAGCGTCTTCACCGTTCAGAGGTTGTCCCAACAGCTCCGAGAACAATTGGCCAAACCCGCTTGAATGGCCGGATTGCTGCCCCGTACCTTTCACTGTCACCACTTGCTGCCCTTGAATTACACCTACAAGCATCGTCGTATTCATCTGTTTTCACCTCCTTTCAAGTATCGTGAAGGAATCTAACTACCTAATTTCGCCGCGATACGGGCAGTTTCCTCCTTGGAGATGTCGGCCATTGCACTTAATACGGCGGATCGCTGCGCTACCTCCATAGAAGTCAGGATAGATAGTACCTTCGCATTGTTCGTTTTGTTAAGCTCGATCAACACCAGTGCCGCATTTTTGGGCGTCATTCCGCCAAATGTTCGGGAAACATCCTCTTTCGTGAGCACCGTCTCCGCCGCAGCACCTCCTTGCTTCTGAATATCCAGCCGCTGCTGCAGCGCCGCAATCTCCCTATCTTTGGATGGAACAAGATCCTTAAGAGCGATTGATGCCTCGGCAGCGGTTTTTGGATCCATCTTCTCTAGCAATTTTGCACGTTCTTCATTCGACATCTCGCTCAGGATAAGCACCTGTTCAGCCAGAGACAGATTTTGTACGATCGGTCCTGCCTTGCTGGGACTCATCTGGGCATAGAGCTGTGCAAGCGATTTGATTTTTTGTCGATATTCGGCTTCGGTTTGCGTTTTTTGCTTTTGCTGCTCCTGTAAGTCGGCGAGCTGTTTCTGCAGCTGCTGAATCGTCTCGTCCTTCTTCGCACTAGCGCCGCTTACCGTATTCAATTCCTGCTGGCTGGACGAAAGCTTCGTTTGCAAATCCTTCAATTTGAGCTCCGCTTCCTGCTCGGGTGTCAATTCAGGCTTGGAGGCTGACAGGCTGCCGGGTTTGACCGGGTCCGGCTTCGGATCCGGTACGTACTCCGCAACAAACGGTATTTTGTTGGCAACCTTCAAAACACCATTCCAAACGTCATATCCAAATACAGTTAGAAGCACACCACTCAGCAATACGGTAAAAATAATGGGAATGGTATAAAACAGAAATCGTTCAAAACCGCTGTATGTCGACTTGTCCAGCTCCATCTCGTTCATCCGTCCCCCTCCTTTCCCAAGAGCCGCCGCCTTTCAATCCCGTTCACTACATGCCAAATGCGCGCGAATGTCTGACCGTCGCCATTTCGTCCAGCAATTCCTGCTCCTTCTTCAGCATCTCGGAAGAAAATTGCACGAACGCCTTCTCCTTGGCATTTAGCCATACCTTCTCGTCCAGCATTTTATCACGAAGCAGGCTTCGTCTATACTCCACCTCATCAGCCGCCCGCTGAACATCCCGGCGTCTTCGCTGAAGCTGCAGCTGCAAATGCTCCACATAGGATTGGATGGTGAGCATGTCCGATATCGACATCCGCTCGCGGGAGCCATCAAGTCTGCTTTGAACCGCTTCAATCTCGGCAAGCAGCTGTTGTACACGTTCTTCGCATACACTCAGCTCCGAAACTGCTTGAGACAACAACCATTCCGCTTGAGACGTTTCGTTCGCTTTCAGATCAACGATTTTTTGCATCGGATAACGAAATCGCATGCTCAAGATCAGCTCCTAGAGAAATTGTTGAAGCAAAAGCGATTTGGCGTCTTCGTAATTGACCTTATCGGTTGTTCTCTGTCTCGTATACTCCAGGATCGCAGGCATATTACGAATTGCATGATCAATCTCGGAATTGCTGCCGTTCTGGTACGCCCCGATATTAATCAGGTCCTCCGAATCCTTGTAGGTGGCAAGCAGCCGCTTGAGCGATTCTGCAGCTGTCGCCTGTTCTTCCGGAACGATATCCTTCATCACGCGCGACACGCTGGCAAGCACGTCAATCGCCGGGAAATGGCCTTTGTTCGCCAGCTTTCGATCAAGTACGATATGTCCGTCAAGAATCCCGCGCACGGCATCGGCAATCGGTTCGTTCATATCATCGCCGTCCACAAGAACCGTATAGAATGCAGTAATCGTTCCCTTGACTCCTGTACCCGCTCTCTCAAGCAGCTTGGGCAAGTTTGCAAATACGGATGGCGTGTACCCCCGTGTTGCCGGAGGTTCGCCAACAGCAAGCCCAACCTCTCGCAGCGCCATGGCGTATCTTGTCACCGAATCCATCATCATCATGACATTTAATCCGCGGTCGCGAAAATATTCGGCAATCGTCGTTGTTATTAGTGCACCCTTCATCCGAATGAGTGCCGGTTGATCGGATGTTGCGACAACGACTACAGACCGCGCCAAGCCTTCCGGACCGAGGTCTCTCTCAATGAATTCGAGCACCTCGCGGCCACGCTCTCCAATGAGCCCAATGACATTGACGTCGGCGGACGTGTTGCGTGCCACCATGCCAAGCAGCGTGCTTTTGCCGACCCCTGAGCCTGCAAAAATCCCTACCCGCTGCCCCTTGCCGATCGTAAGCAAGCCGTCGATTGCTTTCACTCCGACACTTAGCGGGTGAGCGACACGCTGTCTTCCTAGCGGATTGATCGGCTTGCTGTGAGTCGAATAATGCGCCATACGAGATGGAAGGTGAGACCCATCTAATGGTTGTCCCAGACCGTCTAGCACCTTGCCCAGCAGCTCGTGACCAACCTGGATGGAAAGCGGTTTGCCGGTTCCAACGACATCGCAGCCAGGTCCAATGGATTGAAGCTCGCCAAGCGGCATCAAGATAACCTTGTTGTCGCGAAAGCCGACGACCTCTGCTTGAATTGGTGCAAGCGACTTGTGCGGGTAAATATAACAGACATCCCCAACGCTTGCATCCGGTCCTTCAGATTCTACAGTGAGTCCAATGACCTGGGTCACCTTGCCATTCACTCGAACCGGATCAAGATGCTTTAGATGCTCTAAAAACTTGGTTACATCCAGTTCCTGTTTCACGATGCATCGTCCCCATCTCTGTTGGACAACTGCATCAGCGCGGATTTGATTTCACTAAGCTGCGTATCAATGCGTGCGTCGATGCTGCCAAAGCTTGAACGCACGACGCAGCCGAAATCCTGAACAGACGAATCCGGCAAAATTTGCAGTTCAGCCTGTGAATCGAGCGACACGAGCAATTCTTCCTTGGCGTCCTGCACGAACGCATAATGCTCCGGTGAGACGCAGAGTGTAATCAACCCTCTCTCCTTCCGTCTGGTAAGAGCCTTTCGGATCAGCTGCAGCACAGCATCAGGCGACATTGCAAGCTCATGCTGTATAATTTTGCGAGCGATGGCACAGCTCAGCTCCAGAAGGAACGGCTCCGCTTCCTGAATCAGCCGCTCCTTCTGAAGCTGAGCGTCCTCCAGAATGTCTGAAGCTTGAGTAATCGCCGCTTCATAGTGCTGATGAACCGCTGCCTCAGCCTGTGACGCGCCTTCCTGATACCCTTGCTGAAACGCCTGCTCGCGAATTTCTTCCATATAGGCCGCATCTTCTGCCCTGCGAGAAGCCCACCACTGCTCTGCCTCCTCCTGCGCGGATTGCCTGAGCTGATCAGCCTCCATTGCCGCAAGCCGAACCTGCTCCTCCGCGTAGAACTCAGCATCGTTTATAATTTGGCGTCGCATTTGTTCCAGCTGAT
Organism: Paenibacillus sp.; assembly: GCA_041641375.1. GTDB lineage: Bacteria > Bacillota > Bacilli > Paenibacillales > YIM-B00363 > Paenibacillus_AK. Next base: position 1,720 of record JBEPYM010000135.1, on the reverse strand, counting down.
CATCCAGCGCCGCCTTCTCCAGTTCCTCCAGCGTCAGCTTATTCGTCTCCTGCGGACTAGGAGGCTGATAATGGATGACGTTAATTCGTTTCATGTCATCGAGGGCAATATATCCATGCGGTTTAATGACCTTAGACAATGATGTCATCTCCTCCGCCGCGAGCAATAATAATTTCACCGGCTTCTTCCAGACGACGAATCGTCGCTACGATACGAGTCTGTGCTTCTTCAACATCACGAAGCCTCACAGGACCCATAAAATCCATCTCTTCCTTAAAGGTATCGGCCATCCGTTTAGACATATTTCGGAAAATAACCTCCCGAACCTCATCGCTAGCCACCTTAAGCGCAAGCTGCAAGTCTGCATTCTCGATATCGCGGATAATCCGTTGAATCGAACGGTTGTCGATATTGACGATATCTTCGAAAACAAACATCCGCTTCTTGATTTCTTCTGCAAGTTCCGGGTCTTGAATTTCTAACGAATCCAGTATCGTACGCTCCGTACCTCGATCGACACCGTTCAAAATTTGCACGATCGCTTCGATACCGCCGGCAGTTGTGTAGTCCTGCGTAACCGTCGAAGACAGCTTCTGCTCGAGTACACGCTCCACCTGCGAAATGACCTCCGGCGAAGTGGAATCCATAAGCGCGATCCGCTTGGCAACCTCCGCCTGCTTCTCCTCCGGCAAAGAAGAGAGGATAACAGCTGCCTGTTCAGCCTGCAGATAGGACAACACCAAGGCAATCGTCTGAGAGTTCTCATTCTGAATAAAGTTCAAAATTTGTGCAGGGTCCGCCTTGCGCGCAAAGTCGAACGGTCGAACCTGCAGCGTAGCCGTCAGACGGTTAATAATATCAAGCGCCCTCTGACTTCCAAGCGCTTTCTCCAAAATATCCTTCGCATAGGCAATGCCGCCCTGGGTAAGATATTCGTTAGCAAGGCATATCTGGTGGAATTCGGACAGGATCGATTCTTTCTCGGCACTGTCCACCTTCCTAACATTTGCAATTTCTAAAGTCAACTGCTCAATCTCTTCATCGCGCAAGTGCTTAAAGATTTGGGCGGAAACATCAGGTCCAAGTGTGATAAGCAATATGGCCGCCTTCTGTCTACCCGACAATCCCTGCATTTGAGCACCTTTCGCCATATGTTCACACCTCTATTCATCTACTAGCCAAGTACGAAGCAAGTCGACAAATTCCTTCGGCTTGCGGCGTGCCAGGTCTTCCAGCTGTCTGCGCATCTGACTCTCGTTCGTCATCGACTCAAGATCGATTGTTGGAAGCTCGACTCGCGGTGACTCTTGCGCCGCTGCCGCTGCAGCAGCCGCCGCCGCTTCCGCTGCCGCCGCTTCCGACTGCTTGCGTCTACGCGTGGCAATCAAATAGCCGGCGCCGCCGACAAGTGCTAGCGCTACTGCTCCTAAGCCGTAATACAACGGATTCGCAAGCGGGTTCGCTGCATCCGTCGTCGCTTTGCCGTCAAACATTCTTGGAATAACGGTTACTTTGTTGCGAATCTGGTCTTCCGTAAATGGCGTACCGCTGTCAGCGAGCGCTGTGCTGACGATACCGAGCAGCATACGCTGGACATACTCACGCATCTCTTGCGTAAGCGAATTCGGGTCGTTCGGATTCGGCGGCTCAATACCGACTGAGATCGTCAAGTCTTTGACGGTATAAGGACTCGAGACGATCTGGTTCGTTATCCGCGTAA
>JBEPYM010000134.1:0-9958 GCA_041641375.1 Paenibacillus sp. | reverse complement strand
CTTGAGATGCAGGACAATGGGTAATTGCTGTCGAAATAAGTCGGAATCAGGTTGGGGTACGACAGGAGAGACCACTTATGCCGCTGCTGGGCAAACTGCGCAAGCCGGTTCCGCTAAAAACACAATTAAGCATATGGATCATTTGTGTCGTTGTTGCATTATTGTTATTTAATATCATCGGATTTTTCTTTCTTGAATGGCGTCTTACCAAGATCAACATCGAAGGCGAGCTACAGATGAGTGCCGATGCCAAGGCGATTCCCATCAACAAGTGGATGGAGGAACGTCAGTCCGATATTCGGATGCTTTCCGAGATGGCAGTATTTCGGCAGGGTGATTTGGAACGGATGGAGCCCTTGCTGAAGGCGGTTTCGACGCGAAATGCAGATTTTGCGACGATCCACTTTATCGATAAGACTGGCCGCATCGCCGCAAGCACGGAAAGCAAGGAAGCCGTCGCCGGGTTTACAGCGGTTGATCGAGAGTATTATCGGGACGCGCTGCTTGGGAAACCTCATGTCACCGAGCTTTTGATCGGCAAAGCCTCGGGAGAACCTGCTTTGTTTCTTTCCTACCCGGTATGGAATGACAAGCGGGATGTGATTGGGCTCGTGCTCGGTTCGGTTCGCCTGAAGACGATCGACAAGCTGCTGGACATAAGCGGACCCTACCAAACGTTAGACAACTACCTCGTTGACCGGAACGGTATGTTGCTCTCCGAAAGCCGATTCAAGCGCGGGCTGATTCAGCGGGGAAACGTGAACAACATGGAATCCAAAATGATGAAGGTAGAAACGGATATTATTCAATATGCATTTGATGGGATTCCGCTTCATCGCTCCTATCTGGATTTTGACGGCAAGCCCGCTTATGGGGCATATCGCTGGGTCAACCAGGATCGCTGGCTGCTTGTCGTCAAGCTGGACCGCAGAGAGGTTCTGCAAGGGTTTTTCAACCATCTTATTTATCAATCGGCAGTAACGGCAGGACTGCTTCTGCTGCTGGTGATTTTTGCGAGAGTGCTGCTTCATTCCTTCGCTTATCCGATGTATAAGCTGAAACAAGGAGCGGAGCGTATCCGCAAAGGGAATTATCGCGTCTCCATTCAGTTGAACAACGTGTCAAGCGTACCTGCAGAGTTGCATCTCCTGTGTGATGCCTTTAACGAGATGGCTGCCACCATCCAACGCAACATGGACGAGATCGACAGCTCGCATCAGGAAACGATCCGTATTCTGGAAAGTATCACCGATGCGTTCATGGCTTTGGACAAGGAATGGAAATTTACATATGTGAATAAAGAAGCCGAGCGGATTTTAGGTCGGGTCAGGGATGAATTGATTGGGACCAACATCTGGGAGACTTTTCCCCTGATCAAGGGAACCGCTTTTTACCATGCTTATTTGAAAGCTACCGCTGAACAAAAACCGGTTGCGGCGCGCGATTACTTTGAACCGATGGGCCGCTGGTTCGAGCTGCGTGCCTATCCGTTCGGCGAAGGGTTGTCCGTCTTTGTGAAGGATGTGACCGATCAGGTCATCGCGGACGAATGGGTACGACGCAGTGAAGAGAAGTATCGGTTCGTAGCGGAGCATTCGGCCGATATGATTACGGTCCACCATATCGACGGGACGTACGAATTCGTTTCCGCCGCTTGCGTCCGGCTGATGGGATTTGAGCCGGAGGAGCTCGTCGGCACATCTCCTTACCTGTATTTTCATCCCGATGAGATGGAGATGCTTCAGCAATCCCATCGTGAGGTGACCGAATCGGATGAGATTCAGGTGCCGACGTATCGGCTGCGTAAGAAAGACGGAGATTATGTCTGGGTAGAAACGAAGAGCAAGCGGGTCATCGGTTTAGGTGACGAACCGAAGCTGATTTGCGTGACTCGCGATGTGACGGAGCGCAAGAAGGCCGAGCAGACGTTGCTTCTCCTTAACGAAAAGCTGCAGGAGATGTCGATGCTGGACGGATTGACGCAAATCGCGAATCGGAGAAAATTCGATTTGGCGTTGTCCGAAGAGCTGCGAAGAGGAGCCCGCAATTCGCAGCCGCTCTCCCTGATCCTGATTGATATCGATTATTTCAAGCTGTTCAACGATACGTACGGCCACCTGTCCGGCGACCAATGCCTGAAGTCGCTCGCGGCCATGATGACAGATGTAATCCATCGTCCCGGCGATGTCGCCGCCAGGTATGGCGGCGAGGAGTTTGCTGTCATTTTGCCGAATACGGACGCTGCGGGAGCCATGGAGGTTGCCGAACTGATCCGCAAATTGATGGAATCGGCGGCAATCCCTCACAGCGCTTCAAAGGTCAGTGACGTAGTAACAATCAGCCTGGGCGTCGTAAGCGTCATTCCTTCGCCTGAGACAGAATTGGACGAGCTGGTGTCGATGGCGGACAAGGCGCTTTACATGGCCAAGCGGACGAGAAATGCGGCGATGCTGTTTCAAGCGGAAGGTTAGGCATTTTTTTGCGGAAAATCGATTGACATCATTTGTCGAACTGTGAGATAATCCGTTTAATACAAGTTGACCTTTTAAATCAGTCCAGAGAGGCTGGTAAGGGTATCGTTTGCGAAGCTTTCCTGTACGGGGCTGCTGCTTCTGTGCGCGCAGGTGTAAGATTGTTGCGCGCAAGCCTGTACGGAATAATTGCGGAACAAGCTCCTTGCCCCTGGGCAAGGAGCTTTTTTTTGCAGCGAATCGTCAACGTGCCCGTTCAGTGGAGCCATCGGAAGGGAGTCGGATGAGGTTGAGCGAAGGCAGCGAGCACATCATTATGGACGAAGCGGCAATTCGAAGAGCGCTAACCCGGATTGCACATGAAATTTTGGAAAAACATAAGGGTGTTGAAGGTTGTGTGCTGGTAGGAATTCGAACTCGCGGCATTTATTTGGCCCAGCGCATCGCAGAACGGATTCTCGAAATTGAGAACGTCCCGGTGCCGGTCGCAGAGCTCGACATTACGCCTTACCGCGACGACGTGCATACAGGCTCCGGTGATTCGACGGTTTTATCGGGGGTGCTCGATGTCGAGGACAGGAAGGTGATCCTCTTCGATGACGTCCTGTTTACGGGAAGGACGGTCCGAGCTGCAATGGATGCGGTCATGGACCATGGCAGGCCGCAAGTCGTGCAGCTTGCCGTACTGGTGGATCGCGGGCACCGAGAGCTTCCGATCCGGCCGGATTATGTCGGCAAAAATGTGCCGACCTCCCGTACGGAAAGCATCGAGGTCGCTCTAACCGAAGTCGACGGCTTGGACCGGGTAACGATTGTCAATTCGAGGGGGAGTGCGTGATGGCGGTCACCATGTCGAAACTGCAGAACAGAAGCTTGATTGGGCTCAAAGGAATGTCCGACCAAGAGCTGGAGGCCATTCTCGATCGCGCGGCATATTGGGAATCACAAGAGGTGAAGGTGCAGCCGGTGCTGCAGGGGAAGTTTGTCGCGAATATGTTTTTCGAAAATAGCACAAGAACGCGGTTCTCCTTCGAAGTGGCGGAGAAGCGGCTTGGCGCCGAGGTGCTGAACTTTGCCGCTGCGGTATCGAGTGTGCAGAAGGGCGAATCCATCTATGATACGGTTCGAACGCTGGAGTCAATGGGCATCGACGCAGGCGTCGTCCGAATCAAGGCGATTGGAGTCATGCAGGAGCTGGCTGCATCGATTCGCGTTCCGATCATTAACGCAGGCGACGGCAATAACGAGCACCCGACACAGGCACTGCTCGATCTATATACAATGCGCAAGCAGTTTGGCAGCTTGAAGGGATTGACGGTATCGATTGTCGGTGACATCAAGCATAGCCGAGTGGCGCGCTCCAACCTCTGGGCGCTGACAGCGATGGGAGCGAACGTCAAATTTTGCGGGCCGGACAATATGCGTGCGCCCGAGCTGCTCGAATATGCTGACTATGTCGGCATCGAGGAGGCGCTTCGTTCGGATGTCGTCATGATGCTCCGTGTGCAGCTGGAGAGACACGATACGGGGCTTATTCGCTCGGCGGAGGAATACAGGGAGCAATATGGCCTGACGGCCGAGAGGGCAGCACGAATGGCTTCGCACGCGATTATTATGCATCCGGCGCCCATCAACCGGAATGTCGAAATTGACGATGAGCTCGTCGAATGCGACCGCTCGCGGATTTTCGAACAGATGGCGAATGGAGTACCGGTGCGAATGGCGGTCATCGAACGCGCCCTGACTAACGACTAGGAGGCTGACATGGGAACCTGGATCATCAACGCAGCAATAGCCGTACAAGATAACGAGCTGGCACGTTCCGCGATTTATTATGAGGACGGCATCATTGCGAGAATCGAACGAATGGAGCGGGTAAGCGCCAGCGATTTCGAGGGGCATGAGGTGCTGGACGCCGAAGGCAAGCTGGTAACCGCCGGCCTGATCGACATGCACGTGCATTTTCGCGAGCCGGGCTTTGAATATAAGGAAACGATCGCAACAGGCACGCAGTCGGCAGCCCGAGGGGGCTTTACGACGGTCGCCTGTATGCCAAATACGCGCCCGGTCATTGATACGGAAGCGACGTTAAAGTATGTGTACGAGAAAGCGGCGTCGGAAGGCATCGTTCGGGTGCTGTCCTACGCTTGTATTACGAAAGGCGAGCTTGGCCGAGAGCTGACGGACTTCGCAGCGCTGAAGGAAGCGGGTGCGATTGGGTTCACAGATGACGGCGTGGGCGTACAGAGCGCGGCGATGATGCGCGATGCGATGAAAGCTGCGGCTGCGCTAGGACTTCCGATCATCGCGCACTGTGAGGACGATACGCTCATTCACGGCGCGCCGGTAACAGAAGGAACCTGCTCGGCCAAACACGGCCTGAAGGGAATTCCCAATGAAGCGGAGGCGATTCATGTCGGTCGCGACAGCCTGCTGGCGGAATCTACCGGAGTTCATTATCACGTATGTCATGTCAGCGCGGAACAGTCGGCGCGGCTCATTCGCCTCGCCAAGCAGCACGGAGCCAAAGTAACGGCGGAGGTTTGCCCGCATCACCTGCTGCTGAGCGACGAAGATATTCCGGACAACCTGGATGCCAATTGGAAAATGAATCCGCCGCTGCGCTCCAGACGCGACGTGGAAGCGATGATCGAAGCACTGGAAGACGGTACGATCGACATACTCGTGACGGATCACGCGCCTCATTCCGATGAGGAGAAGGCGCGCGGCATGATGGCAGCGCCATTCGGCATTGTTGGGCTGGAGACGGCGTTCCCGCTGCTGTACACCAAGTTTGTCGCAACCGGCCGCTGGACGCTCAAGTTCCTGCTGGACCGGATGACGGCGAAGCCGGCGGAGCTGTTTGGACTGCCGGGCGGCGTGCTGGAGGTCGGGCGACCTGCGGATCTCGCGATTATCGATCTGGAGACGGAGCAAGAGGTGAATCCGGAGCAATTCGCGAGCAAGGGACGCAACACGCCGTTCGTTGGCTGGAGGCTGAAGGGCTGGCCGCAGGCGACGATCGTGGGCGGCAAGCTGGTATGGTCGGAAAGTCCGGTATTGACCGGGTTACAAGGATAGGGGGAGCATAGACATGGAAGCAAGATTGCTGCTGGAAGACGGAACGCTGTTTGTCGGCAAAGGCTTTGGGAGTGAAGGCGAGTCGGTGGGCGAGGTCGTTTTTAATACAGGAATTACAGGTTATCAAGAGGTTGTCTCCGATCCGTCCTACTGCGGGCAGATCGTGACGATGACGTACCCGCTGATCGGCAATTACGGCATTGCTCGGGATGACTTTGAATCGGTTCGACCGTTCATTCACGGCTTAGTCGTACGCGAGCTCGAGGAGGTTCCGAGCAACTGGAGAGCGCAGTTCAGCGTTGACAGCCTGCTGAAGGAATACGGCATCGTCGGCATCAGCGGCGTCGATACGCGAATGCTGACTCGAATCCTACGCAGACACGGCACAATGAAGGGTATCATTACGACATCGGCGGCATCCTATGACGAACTGATGGAGCGTCTTCGCGGTACCGACTTTATGCGCGATCAAGTGTCCCGCGTGTCCACGAAGAGCGTGTTCAACGTCCCGGGCGGCGAGCAGCGCGTCGTGCTCATGGATTTCGGCTCAAAGAGCGGAATCCTTCGTCACTTGAAAGATCGCGGCTGCGACGTCGTCGTCGTTCCGCATAACGCAACGGCTGCTCAAATTCGCCGTCTGAAGCCGGATGGCATTATGCTGTCGAACGGACCCGGCGACCCGAAGGATGTCCCGCATGCGGTCGAGACGATTCGCGAGCTGCTCGGCGAAATTCCGATGTTCGGTATTTGCCTCGGTCACCAGCTGTTCGCACTGGCATGCGGCGCCGACACCGAGAAGCTGAAGTTCGGACACCGCGGCGGCAATCATCCGGTGAAAGAGCTGGAGACAGGTCGTTGTTATATTACTTCGCAAAATCACGGCTATACCGTAACGGTAGAATCCGTACCCGATACACTTGAAGTGACGCATATCAACAACAATGACAAAACGATCGAAGGCTTGCGCCACAAGCAGCACCCTGCATACTCCGTTCAGTATCACCCGGAAGCGGCGCCTGGTCCTTATGATTCCGGTTATTTGTTCGACCGGTTTGTCGATCTGATGCACCGAGTCAAGAACGAGCGCAGCACAACGCCGAAGCAAACCGAATTAGCCGTAGAAGCGGCTCAAGATCAGGCAGCGCAGACCAGCGCGGCGAAAGGAGTGCTTACGTATGCCCAAAAATAACAAGCTGAAAAAAATACTCGTGATCGGCTCCGGTCCGATTGTGATCGGTCAAGCTGCCGAATTTGACTACGCAGGCACGCAGGCGTGTCAGGCGCTCAAGGAAGAAGGCATGGAGGTTGTTCTGATCAACAGCAACCCGGCCACCATCATGACGGATGTCAATATGGCAGACAAGGTGTACATCGAGCCAATTACGCTGGAATTCGTATCCCAAATTATCCGCCAGGAGCGTCCGGATGGATTGCTTCCGACGCTTGGCGGGCAAACGGGCCTTAATATGGCGGTGCAGCTCGCGAAAGCAGGCATTCTCGACAAGGAGAATGTAAAGCTGCTGGGCACGCAGCTGACAGCGATTGAGAAGGCGGAGGATCGCGACCTGTTCAAGGAGCTGATGAAGGAGCTCGGACAGCCGATTCCGCAGAGCACGATTGTAACGACTGTACCGCAGGCGGTTGAGTTTGCGCGTGAGATCGGATTTCCGATTATCGTTCGTCCTGCGTACACGCTTGGGGGAACGGGCGGCGGTATTTGCCAGACGGAAGAAGAACTGGTGGAAATCGTTTCCTCGGGGATTCGTTACAGCCCGATCGGACAATGTCTGGTTGAGCGTAGCATCGCCGGCATGAAGGAAGTGGAATACGAGGTCATGCGCGATGCAAACAACAACTGTATCGTCGTGTGCAACATGGAAAACTTCGATCCGGTCGGCGTACACACGGGCGATTCCATCGTCGTTGCGCCGAGCCAGACGTTGTCCGACCGCGAGTATCAAATGCTGCGTTCCGCTGCGATCAAGATTATTCAGGCGCTCAATATCGAAGGCGGCTGCAACGTGCAGTTCGCGCTCGATCCGCACAGCTACCAATATTATGTAATTGAGGTTAACCCTCGCGTGTCCCGTTCTTCAGCGCTGGCCTCCAAAGCAACCGGCTATCCGATTGCAAAGATGGCTGCCAAGATTGCGATCGGCTACACGCTTGACGAGCTGGTCAATCCGGTAACCGGGCAAACCTATGCTTGCTTCGAGCCTACACTCGACTATATCGTATCGAAAATACCGCGCTGGCCGTTCGACAAATTTACCGCTGCGAACCGGAAGCTTGGCACCCAGATGAAGGCAACCGGCGAGGTGATGGCGATTGGCCGCACCTTCGAGGAATCGATCCACAAAGCCGTGCGCTCGCTTGAAATCGGCGTTCACCGACTGTGCCTCAAAGATGCGGGCACCATTCCGAACGATGTGCTCCGTACACGGCTGCAGAAGCCGGATGACGAGCGGATTTTCCTGATCGCCGAGGCGTATCGCCGTGGCTGGACGCTGCTGGAGATCCAGGATATGACGAAGATTGACTGGTGGTTCCTGGCGAAGCTGGAAGGACTCGTCGCGTTCGAAGAGACGCTGCGCCGCTCCGAGCTGACGCTGGACCTGCTCAAGACGGCGAAGCGCAAAGGCTTCACCGACAAGGCGATTGCCGAGCTGCGCCGCGAGGGCGGCCAAACAACCTATGTTCATGACGCGGATGTGCGCAGCCTGCGCATTGGAAGCAACATCGTTCCCGTCTACAAAATGGTTGATACGTGCGCGGCCGAGTTCGAAGCGACAACTCCATATTACTATTCGACCTATGAGCTTGAGAATGAGGTAATGCCTAGCGATAAGCCCAAAATTGTTGTACTCGGCTCCGGGCCGATCCGAATCGGTCAAGGTATCGAATTTGACTATTCGACGGTGCATGCTGTCTGGGCGATTCGCGACGCCGGCTACGAAGCGGTTATTATCAACAACAACCCGGAGACGGTATCCACCGACTTCAATACGTCGGATCGCCTCTATTTTGAACCGCTATTTTTCGAGGATGTCATGAACGTGATCGAGCAGGAAAAGCCGATCGGTGTCATCGTGCAGTTCGGCGGCCAGACTGCCATTAACCTGGCTGTACCGCTTGCGAAGGCAGGCGTGCGCATTCTCGGCACCTCGCTCGAGAGCATCGACGCTGCCGAGGATCGCAAGAAGTTCGAGGCGCTGCTGCGCGAGCTGAACATCCCGCAGCCAGCCGGATCCACCGTTACGAGTGTTGATCAGGCGGTCGGTACAGCTGCGAAGCTCGGATATCCGGTGCTTGTAAGACCGTCGTACGTACTTGGCGGTCGCGCGATGGAAATTGTCTATTCGGACGACGAGCTGCTGTCTTATATGGAGTACGCGGTAACAATCAACCCGGAGCACCCGGTTCTGATCGACCGCTACATGCTTGGCAAAGAAATTGAAGTAGACGCGATTTGCGACGGAAAAACCGTGCTGATTCCGGGCATTATGGAGCATGTGGAGCGTGCGGGCGTTCACTCTGGCGACTCCATAGCCGTCTATCCGCCGCAATCGCTGAGCGACGATATTAAACGTCAAGTTATCGAAATCACAACAAAAATCGCTTTGCAGCTCAATGTCATAGGCCTTGTCAACATTCAGTTCGTCATTTTCCAGGGTCAGGTTTATGTCATCGAGGTCAACCCACGCTCCTCGCGTACGGTTCCGTTCCTCAGTAAGGTGACCGATATTCCGATGGCGAATGTGGCAACGAAGGCGATTCTCGGGCAGTCGCTCGAAGCGCTTGGGTACCAGAGCGGATTGTGGCGTGAAAGCAAATATGTGGCAGTGAAGGTGCCGGTATTCTCCTTCGCCAAGCTACGCCGCGTCGATACGACGCTCGGTCCGGAGATGAAATCAACCGGCGAGGTAATGGGGCGCGATCTGAACTATGCGAAGGCGCTGTATAAAGGTCTGGTTGGCTCCGGTATGAAAATTCCTTCCACCGGCGCCGTCATTGCCACAGTCGCGGACAAGGACAAGGAAGAAGCGGTCGAGCTGCTCCGCCGTTTCTCCGCACTCGGCTTCAAGATTGTAGCGACCGGCGGTACGGCCAAGGCGGTTCAGGAAGCCGGCATTCAGGTCAATAACGTCAACAAGCTGAGCGAAGGCTCGCCGAATATTCTCGACTTGATCCGCGGCGGCGAAGCGCACTTCGTCATCAATACGCTGACCAAAGGCAAGGAACCGGAGCGCGACGGCTTCCGGATTCGCCGCGAAGCGGTCGAGAACGGCGTCGTATGTATGACGTCGCTGGATACGGTCCGTGCGCTGGTTGATATGATGGAAGCGATCAATCTGTCCCCTGCGCCGATCGCTGCAGGGACGGTGTAAGCATGCAGGCTGCAAGTA
>JBEPYM010000133.1:0-10060 GCA_041641375.1 Paenibacillus sp. | reverse complement strand
CCATTGCCACTTCAGCAAATCCTGGAAGTCGTTCGGCCACGGCGCTACCGGCCAGTTCGGGTACAGCGCCTGGTCGGAATCGCCCGGGCAGCCGGAGAACGTGTTTACGACTGGTACTCCCAGTCGCTGAGCCAGCTCAATCGTCTTGATCAGTATATCGTGATGATCCTTTGCAAACGCCTTTTGGGGGTGAATCGGATTGCCATGGCAGCTCAGCGCGCTGATCGTCAATCCGCGCGATTCAATTGCTTGCTTGAAAGCCTTGAGCTTGCCTTCGTCGCCGAGCAGCTCGTCAGGGTTGCAATGCGCGTTGCCCGGCCAAGCGCCGGTGCCGATTTCGACCGCGTCCAATCCTTTGGCTGCGATGTAGTCGAGCGCCTCTTCGAAAGGCTTCTGGCTAAACAATACGGTAAATACGCCAAGTTTCAAAAGGAACACCTCCGATAAATGGTAACCAAGCAATAGTATAGCACTGTGCCCGTGGGAATAAAAGGGAGCGAGGTTGCCGCCGCATTGTATCCCCGATAACGGATTGGTATGATGTTGGAGAGAGGTAACGATACTTACTTGTAAGGAGTCATTCACATATATGAAGCCTATGAACAAAGTGGTGTGCCTGGGCGAGCTGCTCATTGATTTTGTACCGGAGGCGAACGGACTTCCGCTTGCAGATGTGCCGAGCTTCAAGAAAGCGGCGGGGGGAGCCCCGGCCAACGTAGCGGCCGCTGTCGCGAAGCTGGGTGGATCCTCCCGGTTTATCGGAAAAGTCGGGGCGGACGCATTCGGCGATTTCTTGAGAGGTTCGCTTGAGGAGGCAGGGGTGGAGCCGGCGCTTGTCGCTGACAAGGATACACGAACGGGGCTTGCTTTTGTAAGCTTGAGAGCCGACGGAGAACGCGATTTTCTGTTCTATCGATCGCCGGCTGCGGATATGCTGCTTTCTCCGGATGACGTGCAGGCGGAGTGGCTGGAGGATGCGGCCGTCTTTCACTACGGCTCGGTGTCCCTTATTGCGGAGCCTTGCCGGTCCGCGACCATTGACGCAGCGCAGCGGGCGCGTAAGCTGGGCGCAATCGTGACCTACGACCCGAATGTCCGTCTCGCGCTCTGGCCGAGCGCCGAGGAGGCGCGCAAGGAAATCACGGCGCAGCTGAAGCTGGCGCATCTCGTCAAAATCAGCGAAGACGAGCTTGATTTCCTGTTTGGCACGTCACAGGATTTGGCTGCCGGTGCAGGCCGGGTGCTGGACGAAGGACCGGAGGCGGTATTGGTGACGTTAGGTGCGAAGGGCGCGGTCGTGTATACAAGAACGGCCACATATGCAACGAATGCTCCTTCCGTTACCCCGATCGATACGACGGGGGCGGGTGACGGCTTTGTCGGCGGGCTGCTGTACTATTTGGCGTCCACGCGCACACAGCCGCATGAGCTGGCGGCCAGACTGGCCGACCCGTCCTACGCAGAGGCCGCAGTCCAATTCGCGTGCTGCGTCGGCGCGCTTGCCACGACGAAACGAGGCGCGATTCCGGCGATGCCGACACTGGCGGAAGCACACGAGCTGCTCGCCGCATGGAAGGGGGGTTCACGATGAACCATACACGAATAGAGAAAGGCGATATTGAGCTGCTGGCACCGGCGGGGGACTGGGATAGTCTCCGCGCAGCTGTGGCGAACGGCGCGGATGCGGTGTTTTTCGGGGTGGAGAAGTTTAATGCCCGGGCGCGTGCGCACAATTTCAAGACGGATGAGCTAGCGGATATCATGTCCTTTTTGCATGCCTATGGGGTAAAAGGCTTTCTGACCTTCAACATACTTGTGTTCGAAGAGGAGCTCCCGGATGCGATGCGTCTCATTGAGGCGTGCGTCGATGCCGGGGTCGATGCGGTCATTGTGCAGGACCTTGGGCTTGTCCGGGCGATCCGTGAGATTTCACCGGATTTCCCGATCCACGGCTCCACCCAAATGACGATCACCTCTCCCGAAGCGGTGGAATTTACGAAGCCTTTCGGGTTGGAGCGGGTTGTGCTGGGACGAGAGAACAATTTGAAGCAAATCAAGCAAATCGGAGATCAGGCGAAGCTTCCGATGGAGGTGTTCGTCCATGGAGCGCTGTGCGTGTCCTACTCCGGCCAATGCCTGACCTCCGAGATGTGGGGCGGCCGCTCCGCCAACCGGGGGGAGTGCGCACAGGCATGCCGCCTGCCGTATGATCTCATGGTCGACGGGGAGCACAAGCCGATGGGGGACGTCGCCTATCTGCTGTCGCCCAAGGATTTAGCCGCAGTTGAGCTCGTGCCCGAGCTGATTGAAGCGGGTGTGACGAGCTTCAAGATTGAAGGGCGGTTGAAAAGCCCCGAATATGTGGCGAATGTAGTGAGCAAATACCGCGCGGCGATCGATCGGTATTTTGACGGCGAAGATGCGAAGCCAAGCGAAACCGAGCTGCGGGAGCTGCAGCAAAGCTTCTCCCGGGGCTTCACCTACGGCTTTCTGAAAGGGACGAACAATAAGCAGCTGGTGGAAGGCACCTTCCCCAAGAGCCGCGGCGTCTATGTGGGACGTGTCAAGCAAATTACGAAGGAAGGCGTGCTGTGCGAGCTTGAAGCGCCGCTGAAGCGGGGAGACGGCATCGTATTCGATGCGGGCGATCCGACGAAGAAGGAGGAAGGCGGACGCGTCTACGACTTGCGCCGCAAGGGTGTGAAGCTGGAAGGAGAAGCTGAAGGCGGTCTCGTCGAAATTGTCCCGGGACGCAACGATGTTGCGCTGACTCGGCTTCATATCGGCGACCGGATCTGGAAGACAAACGATCCACATCTGGACAAGCGGCTTCGCCAGACGTTCGAGACGGACAAGCCGTACCGCAGCTTTCCTGTCCATGTGCATGCCGAGGGAGCGGCGGGCGAACCGCTTCGCGTCTGGTGGACCGACCTGACGAACAGCTTTACGGTCAAGGTAGACAGCGAACGGCCGCTGGAGACAGCGGTGAAGCGGCCGCTTACGAATGAGCTGCTGGCGGAGCAGCTCGGCAGACTCGGCGGCACGCTGTTCCGGCTGGAGTCGATCGAATCCAGCCTGCAAGGCGAGGTCATCGTTCCGGTCAGCGAGCTCAACCGGATGCGCCGTGAAGCGGTCGAGATGCTGGAAGCGCACCGCCGCAAGCCGCCGGTATACCGCAAGCGCGAGGTCGACCCTTACGGCGACGCGGGGGCTCCCGCAGCGGAGCCGGGCAACGGGGAGGCCGGTCTGATCGCGCTTTGCCGCAGTCTGGAGCAGGTGCTCGCCGTGCTGAAGGTGCCGGATATCGATTGGATCTACGCTGATTTCGAATTCATCAAGCAGTTTCCCGCAGCTGTCGAAGCGGTTCATGCGGCAGGCCGCAAGATTGCGCTGGCGACGCCGCGCATTCATATGCCGGGCGAAACGGGGTATTTCCGCAACATTCTGAAGCTGAATCCGGACGGCGTGCTTGTTCGCAATACCGGCGCGGCATATTGGTTCCTGAAGCACCGGCAGGAGCAGCCAGGGGAGCCTCAGCCGATGCTGATCGGAGACTTCTCGCTGAATATCGCCAATCACAAGACGGTCAATCTGTTCAAGGAAGCCGGCTTGGACAAGCTGACGCCTTCCTACGACCTGAATATTCAACAGATGATCGATCTTCTTAGGCGGTCGGATACGTCTGCGCTCGAGATCGTCATTCATCAGCACCTTCCGATGTTCCATACGGAGCATTGCGTATATTGTACATTTATGAGCGAGGGGACCGATTATACGAACTGCGGCAGGCCATGCGAAGAACAACGGGCTTCGCTGCGGGATCGAATCGGCATGTCCCATCCCGTTCGCGTGGACGAAGGCTGCCGGAACACGGTGTACAACGCCGTCGAGCAGTCCGGTGCGGAGTATTTGCGCAACTTCCTCGAGCTGGGTGTTTCCCGGTACCGGGTTGAGTTCCTCGA
The DNA here is from genome assembly GCA_041641375.1 of Paenibacillus sp. Classification (GTDB taxonomy): domain Bacteria; phylum Bacillota; class Bacilli; order Paenibacillales; family YIM-B00363; genus Paenibacillus_AK. The sequence continues at coordinate 6,098 of JBEPYM010000133.1, read as the reverse complement.
GGAGTCCGGGGAGAAGGTGCAGGAGGTGCTGGGCCTATATGGCCGCGCGCTACGAGGTGAATTGAGTGGAACGGACGTGTGGCGCAAGCTGAAGGCGACCAATCAGCTCGGCGTAACGCGAGGGCAATTAGTGAAATAATGCGATACAGCCATCGACATCCAGGGCTTCTGCTGCCGGCCGGACGAGATGGCTGTATTAGTTATTCAGCTCGGAGAGCAGGATGACCGGGAAATCAAGGCGCTTCAGCTGCGCTTCGTTCGTTACAAGCGCATCGGCTCCGAACAGGATCGCCGTTGCGGCCTGAATGGCATCCGGCGTCTTGAAGCCATACTGTGCTCGCAGCTCCGCCGCTTTGTCGGCTACTGCTGCATGGACGGGATGAAAGGTCATACCGGGAAACTGCTCCAGCAGCGTGCGGTATTCGCGGGCTGCTCGTAAATTGTTCAGCTTGTAGGGGCCAGTCAGCAGCTCGGTCAGCGTCAGCACCGAGGATATGCCGAGGAGTGTTCCGTGCTCCAACCGGCGAAGCACTCCATAGAGCGAGGCCGCGTACGGTGAGTCTTCCAACAAGTAGATGAAGCAATTGCTGTCCAGCGCGATGCGTTCACAGCGGTCGATCATTCCCAATCCTCTTTCTGACGGGCCATGTAGCGCTCCGCTTCTTCGTAAGTGCCCCAAATCTGCTTGTTGAGGGATGTGCCAGATAGTCGACCTTGCTCTTGACCGGCTTGACGACAATGGTGCCGTCCTCCAGAACGGACCACAAAAGGCTGTCTCCTTCCGCGATGCTGGCAGTCTCCCTGATTGCCATCGGAACGACAGTTTGATATCGCTTGCCAATCTTGCTTTCTGGTTGATTCATACTCATTCACCTCTGGTATGATTATGTTCCGATGATCATACTTGTGTCAAATCCGTATGAATGATTGAAAATTGACTTGGCAAAACGGTTCGCGTAGACTGAGGAGAGAACATGTGTACTTATCGAAATGGATGAAATGGAAGGAACGAGAACGCGTATGACCACTGAGGGTTACAGCCGCTGGCGCCATGTGTTCAAGCTGGATCCGGAACGAACGATTGCGGACGAGGAGCTCGATCGAGTGTGTATGTCGGGTACGGATGCCATCGTAGTTGGCGGTTCCAGCGGCGTCACATTTGACAATACTGTGGATCTGCTGAGTCGAATTCGACGTTATGAGGTGCCTTGCGTTCTTGAAGTATCAGCGCTCGAGGCGGCAGTTCCCGGCTTTGATCAATATTTCATACCGGTGGTGCTCAATTCGTCCAATGCGGATTGGATCGTCGGTAAGCATTTGGAAGCTGTGAAGGAGTACGGCGGAATGCTGCCGTGGGATTTGGTTGCCGGGGAGGGCTATCTGGTACTCAATCCAGACTCGACCGTCGCTCATGTTACGGAAGCGCGCGCTGAACTCGAAACGAAGGATGTGCTCGCTTATGCGCGGCTGTCGGAACGCTTGTATCGGCTTCCCATTTTTTATATGGAGTACTCCGGAAGGTTCGGCGATATGAAGCTGGTTCGTCAGGTGAAGGGCTGCCTGCAGTCGTCGCGCTTGTTCTACGGCGGCGGCGTGGACAGTCCGGAGCGGGCACGGGAGGCTGCGATGGCGGCGGATACCGTGATTGTCGGCAACGTGATCTATGAATCATTGGACAACGCTTTGGCTACGGTGCAGGCGGTCAAGGCTGTGGAGAAAGGATAGAACGTGATGGAACAGGTCGATATCATTCAGGCAGTCGGACGATTAAACCCGAGACAGCGGGAAGCGGTGGAGGCGACGGAAGGTCCGCTGCTGATTATGGCCGGGGCGGGCTCCGGCAAGACGCGCGTGCTGACGCACCGAATTGCATATTTGATCGCTACGCGCAAGGCGGCTCCCTGGAGCATTCTGGCGATCACGTTTACAAACAAGGCGGCCCGCGAGATGCAGGAGCGTGTAGAGAAGCTGGTTGGCCCCGGCGGTCGTGACATCTGGGTATCCACCTTCCACTCGATGTGTGTCCGCATTTTGCGCAGAGATATTGAACGGATCGGTTATGGCTCAAGCTTCTCCATCCTGGACTCGGCCGACCAGCTCTCCGTCATTCGAAGCTGTATGAAGGACGAAAATCTGGACACGAAGAAATTCGAGCCGAAGGCAATCCAGGCGGCCATCAGCAATGCGAAGAATGAGCTGTTGACGCCGGAGATGCTGGAGCAGCGGGCCGGGGATTTTCCGCAGCAAATCGCCGCCAGGATTTATAAGCTGTATCAAAAGAAGCTGAAAGCAAACAATTCCCTCGATTTTGACGACCTCATCATGATGACGATCCGGCTCTTTCAAGAGGTGCCGGAGGTGCTCGACTTCTACCAAAACAAGTTCCGCTACATTCATGTGGACGAGTATCAGGATACGAACCGGGCGCAGTATATGCTCTGTCTGCTGCTTGCCAAGAAGCACCGCAACCTGTGTGTCGTCGGCGACAGCGATCAATCCATCTACCGGTGGCGCGGGGCTGATATCAGCAACATCCTGAACTTCGAGAAGGATTATGCGGATGCGACGGTCATCCTGCTCGAGCAGAACTACCGCTCCACCAGCAATATTCTGAATGCGGCGAACGAAGTGATCAAGAACAATTCGGGACGAAAGCCCAAGAAGCTCTGGACGGACAAAAGCGGCGGACCGAAGGTTCAGGTGTATGAAGCGGATTCGGAGCATGAGGAAGGGTATTTTGTAACGGGAGCGATTCGGAAACATGTAGAGGGCGGTCAGCGGTATGCGGATCACGCGATTCTGTATCGGACGAATGCGCAGTCCCGGGTGATCGAGGAAATTCTGATTAAATCCGACATCCCTTATCAGATCGTAGGCGGCGTCAAATTCTATGACCGCAAGGAAATCAAGGATCTGCTTGCTTATTTACGGCTTGTGTCAAATCCGAGCGACGATATCAGCTTGACGAGAATCATTAACGTGCCGAAGCGCGGCATCGGCGACACCACGATGGACAAGCTGTCAGCCGCGGCCGGGGAGCGTGGGGTGTCGATTTTTGACATGCTGGATCGTGCGGCTGAGTTCGGGGTTACGGGTCGGACGGCGGTCGCGTTGTTCGAGTTTCGCGAGATGATCTGGAATTTGACGCGAATGGTCGAGTATTTGTCCGTCACGGAGTTGACGGAGAAGGTGCTGGAGCTGACGGCCTATCGCGAAGAGCTGCAGCGGGAAGGGACGCTGGAGGCGAAGGCGCGAATCGAGAACATTGAGGAATTTTTGTCAGTTACGATGGATTTTGAACGGCGCAATGAGGACAAGTCACTGGTGTCCTTCCTGACGGATCTCGCGCTGATCGCCGATATCGATTCGGTCGGCAGCGAGGAGGAGAAGCCGCAGGGCGTCATCCTGATGACGATGCACAGCGCCAAGGGACTCGAATTTCCGAATGTGTTTATTATTGGACTGGAGGAAGGGGTGTTTCCTCACAGCCGCGCGCTGACGGACGATAATGAACTGGAAGAGGAGCGCCGACTTGCCTATGTGGGGATTACGCGGGCGGAGCAGCAGCTGTATTTGACATATGCACGCTCAAGAACGCTGTTCGGCCGATTGACGCAAGGGGCGCCTTCAAGGTTTCTGAAGGAAATTCCGCCTGAGCTGCTGGAGGTTGTCGGCGGCGCGATCGGGGGAAGGTCCTGGGGCGGGCGAAGCGGCGGATTTGGGGCGGGCTCTGGCTTGGGCACGGGCTCTGGGACGAGCTTTGGCATGGGCGGCGGTTTCGGCGGCTTCAAGAGCGGCTTCGGCGGCGGTACCGCATCTGGTTCGACGAAGCCGGCTGCGCCGGCCCGGCCTGTGACGCAGGACGGACCGGTGCCAACCTATTCCGCAGGCGACAAGGTGTCTCATGGCAAGTGGGGAACAGGAACGGTAGTGGCTGTGAAGGGCCAGGGAGACGATACCGAGCTACAAATCGCCTTTCCGGCGCCTGTTGGCATTAAGAGGCTGCTGGCTAAATTTGCTCCGATAACGAAGGTATAGGGGGTGTCCCGGTGAGCGGTTACGAGACGGAAATGCATGATCTGATCGCAAAGCTGAATCACTATAATTATCATTACTATACGCTGGACCAGCCATTGCTGAATGACGCCGACTACGACAAGCTATATGATCGGCTCGTTCAGCTGGAGCGGGAGACGGGGGTCGTGCTTCCGAATTCGCCGACGAATCGGGTTGGCGGGGAGGTGCTGAGCGGCTTTGAGCCCCATCGCCATCGCAGCAGGCTGTGGAGTCTCGACAAGGCGCAGACAACGGAAGATCTGGCGGCCTGGCATACGCGCGTGTTGAAGCTGATTCAGGACTACAATACCTGTCATCCGGACGAGGAGCCTTTGCCGCATCCATCTTTTGCGGTGGAGCTCAAGTACGACGGGTTAACCTTGAATCTGACGTATGCGAACGGGGAGCTGGTTCAGGCGGCTACTCGCGGCAACGGCGTCGTCGGGGAGAGCATCCTTCCCCAGGTCAAGACGATTCGCTCCATCCCGTTGTCCATTCCTTATACGGACGGCGTGATCGAGGTGCAGGGAGAAGGGCTGATGTTTCTGTCGGTGCTCGAAAGCTATAACCGGACCGCCGCCGAGCCGCTCAAGAACGCGCGCAATGCCGCAGCGGGCGCTCTGCGCAACCTGAATCCGAAGGTAACGGCGGAGCGCAAGCTGGATGCGTTCTTCTATAATGTCGGGTATTCCGAACAAGCCTTGTTCGCCGATCAACGGGATATGGTCGCTTTTTTGAGAAACAATCATTTTAAAGTAAATCCGAGTATCGTATTTGTAGACAGCCTGGAAGCCGTTGCTGCACGGCTGGCGGAGATCGAACGGGAACGCGGAAGCTTCGACTACTTGCTGGATGGGGCCGTTGTGAAGGTGACCGACCTGCGAACACGGGAAGCATTGGGGTATACCGATAAGTTTCCGCGCTGGGCGATTGCTTATAAGTTCGAGGCGGAGGAAACGACGACCATCCTCGAATCGGTGCAATGGAACGTCGGGCGCACGGGCAAAATTACGCCGCTTGCATCGGTGGAGCCGGTCGAGCTGGCGGGTGTGACCGTTCGCAATTGCACGTTGAACAACATGGACGATATCGAGCGCAAGGGCCTGCGCTATGCATTGGGGACCTCCATCTATATCCGGCGTTCGAACGATGTCATCCCGGAGATTTTGGGCAAAGTAACAGATGAAGCGGACGGTGCGGAGATCGTTGCTCCTATGGCTTGCCCGGCCTGCGGGACGGTGCTCGAACAGCGGGGCGCTCATCTGTTCTGCCCGAACAAGCTCGGCTGCAAGCCGCAAACGGTGGCGCGGATCGCCCATTTCGCATCTCGGGATGCGATGGATATTGAAACCTTCAGCGAGAAGACGGCTGAGCAGCTGGTTGATGAACGCGGTGTGCAGGACCCGGCCGATTTGTATGCGCTCAGCTACGACGATCTCATCGGTCTTGAGCGGTTTGGTGCGAAGAAAGCGGAGAATTTGCTGGCCGCGTTCGAGAAGAGCAAACGGCGTGATCTGGCCTCCTTCTTGTACGCGCTCGGTATTCCCAATACGGGGAAGACGACGACGAAAGCGCTGGTCGACAGCTTCGGAAGCCTCGAGCGCATCCGCGGCGCTACGGTGGAGGAGCTGCTGCAGGTGCAGGATATCGGGGGGGTTGTCGCTGACAGCATCGTCGGATTTTTTGCGGACCCGGTTGTAAGGCGGAGTATCGACCGAATGCTGGCGGCGGGTGTGGAGCCTTATGCGGAGGAGCGGGCAGCCGCTCCGGCCGATTCAATGTTCGCCGGTAAGACGGTCGTGCTGACGGGTACGCTGACAACGATGAGCCGCGAGGAGGCGGCAAAGCTGCTGGAAGCGGCGGGGGCCAAAATCTCGGGCAGCGTGTCCAAAAAGACGGACTTCGTTGTGGCGGGCGAGAGTGCGGGCAGCAAGCTGACGAAAGCGCAGGAGCTCGGCGTTCGAGTCATCGAGGGAGAAGAGGAGCTGCTTCGGCTGCTGGAGTCAGCCAGGTAGGGGATGAATCTGAGGGCTGTGCATGGA
>JBEPYM010000132.1:0-10092 GCA_041641375.1 Paenibacillus sp. | reverse complement strand
GTTGTCGTCCCACATGCTCAGCGAATGGTAGATGGTGGTTACACCTTGTGCGGCAAGCTTTTTTTCCAGCTCATAATACGCTTGCTCAATCGGGAACAGGCTGGCAGGACGCGGCTGCATCTCATGCTCAATCGCATCGCTGTGCGTATCGACCATTCCGGGAAATACCCAACAGCCCGAAGCATCCACATCAGAGCCGGTCAATCTGTGCGAGCTGGCGCTCACCTCGACGATCCGGCCGCCTTCAACGGTAACCGAGCCTCCGTCCACAATTCCTGACGGCGTGACGATACGCCCTCCATAAATTCGAAACAACCCACTCATTGCAGCACCGCCTCTCGAATATGCTGTTGCAAATCAAAGATGCCGTCCGCGATCTCGGTCATGACGTCCCAGTCGTGGAACACGCCGACCATCGTCGTACCCGAGCCCTTGAGCTCGCGAAGCAGGCTCAGCACGCTGCGCTTCGTCTCCGCATCCAGCGAGGCCGTCGGTTCGTCAAGGATGAGCAGCCGCGGGGCAGCCACGAACGCTCTCGCGAGGTTAATCCGCTGCTGCTCACCGCCGCTGAACGTAGCCGGATACGCCTGCCACAGCCGCTTCGGAATCAATAGCCGCTCCAGCATACGCCGCGCCTCCGAGCGCGCCTGCTCCAGCGTGCGGCCAAACGGCAGGAGGCGCTCCGCCACTACATCCTCGGCCGGAACACGAGGGATGACGCGCAGAAACTGGGACACATACCCCATTTCGCGCTTGCGCAGGAACGAAATATCCCGCTCTGAAGCGGTCGCCAGATCGACCGGACCGAACGCCTCCGATTCATAGCGAATGCTGCCCGAGGTAGGCAAATATGTGCGATAAATACATTTGAGTATGGATGATTTTCCGATGCCGCTCGGTCCTGCAATGCCGAGAAAATGCCCGGTTTCGACGCGGAACGAAACATTGGTAATCGGATTGACCTTCATTTCCTGCGCGAGCCGGAGCTCGAACGTCTTGTGTAAGCCTTCCACCTGCAGCATGCCAGTCACCCCCTGATTTTATAGCAAAGAATGCACCAGCAGCTGCGTGTACGGGTGCTGCGGGTCTTCGAGGATTTGATCGGTTAAGCCGTGCTCGACAATCCGGCCGCTTTTCATCACCATCGTACGATCGGAGAGCATGCGAATGACGCCGAGATCATGCGATACGACAATCATCGATACCTGCAAGTCGCGCTGAATGCCGCGAATCAGGTCAAGCACCGTCGCCTGCACGGAGAGATCGAGCCCGGTCGTCACCTCATCCAGCAGCAGCAGCGGCGGCCGGTTCGCCAGCGCCTTGGAAATTTGCACGCGCTGCTGCATGCCGCCGCTGAATTGCTTCGGCGGCTCATCCATGCGCGCAACCGGAATTTCCACCCGGTCGAGCAGCTCGGCGGCGCGGGCGCGGACGGAGCCGACGTGGAAGGTGCCTGCCGCAAACAGCTTCTCGGCAATGTTCCCGCTCGACGAGAAGGACATACGGAGACCGAGGTGGGGATTTTGGTACACCATCCCCATCACGTGGTTCCGCACATAGCGCTTTTGCTGCGCCGATTCCTCAAAAATATTGACAGCTCCGTTCCGGTAATCGCTGATATGCATCGTTCCAGACGTTACCTCTTCGTCAAAATACAAGCACTTGACCATCGTGCTTTTGCCCGAGCCGCTCTCGCCCACGACGCCGAGAATTTCGCCGGGATACAGATCGAAATCCAGGCTGCAGCAGGCCCAGATCGAGCCGCAGCGGCTGCAGCGGTTGCCTTCCTGCGGCGGCTCGGCGCAAGCCGGGCAGCCTGGACCGAACCGCTTGGACAAGCCGCGCACCTCCAGAAGCGGACGTTCGCTCGTCATCGGGCGGACCGCTCCTTGTATGGAACTCGCCGTATTCATCGGGCCTCGGCCTCCTTCAGCGCTCTCCGGCTTGCGCAGAACGCCGTATCCGAGCATTGATAAAGCGTCTCGCCGCTTTCCGCAACGACCTCATCCAGGAACGTGTCGTCGCTGCCGCAATGACGGCATGAACAGCCCTCGAACGCCTCCTTGCGGAAACGGTAATCCTCGAATTCCAGCGGCAGCACGTCCGTATAAGGCGGCACCGCATAAATTTTTTTCTCGCGTCCCGCTCCGAGCAGCGTCAGATGCTCGGACTGGTGCAGCTTCTCCAAATCCCAGCGCGGGATCGGCGTCGGCGCCATAATATAGCGGCTGTTGACCATTACCGGATAATCCGCGCCGATCGTAATTTCGCCCCACTTCACGACACTCTCGTAGAGCGTCAGCCACATCGCGCTGTAGTCCATCTCCGCATGGCGTCTGCGCGTCATTTCCTCGCGCGGCTCGACCCTGCGGAGCGGCTCCGGCTGCGGCACCTGCAGCACGAGAATTTGATCCGGCCGCAGCGGCAGCTCCGGAACCCGGTGGCGGGATTGAACGACTGTCGCTTCCTCCGTCGTTTCCGTTGTGGCAATCCCGCTCGTATCTTCAACCAGCTTGCGAATGCTGACCGCATTCACGCTGTCGTCGTTTCCTTGGTCAATGACTTTCAGACAGTCGTCTGTTCCAATTAAGGACAGCGTAAGCTGAAGGCCTCCTGTGCCCCAGCCGCGGCCAATCGGCAGCTCGCGCGAGGCGAACGGCACCTGATAGCCGGGAATGGCGACCGCCTTCAATGATTTGCGGCGAATTTCCCGCTTCGAGCCTTCATCCAGGAATGCGAAATTATAAGCTTGAGAGTCGTTCCACCTGCTGCCTTGCTGCGGCCGCTGCAGTGCTTGCATCTGTTCCATCCGCGCCTTCGCCTCCCTCTCCTTGATTCTCTACATGCTGCTTGGCCTTGCGAATCCGGTCGAGTGAGGATTGGAACGTAATATAGTGCGGGAGCTTCAAGTGAGACACGAAGCCGTTCGACTCGACGGAATCAATATGGAGGATAACAAATTCCTCATCCTGCGTGGGCGAATCGCCGGGAATTTCCAGACTTCGCTCCAAAATCGCCATCGCGATGCCCTTCACCTCGTTCTGTCCGAAGCATAGCCCGTATCCGAGCACGAACTGCACCTCGCCCGTCGCCGGGTTTTGCTTGAAGGAGTTGATCGTCTCGACTTCGGTCATCAGCATCTCGCCGATGTAGATCGGATCGTCCTCCAGCGCTTCTCCGTCTTCGGCCGCATACGGGTGCGGCACATACACCGGTACATAGCCGACGCGCAGCTCCGCAATCGTCGGATGCACCGCTCCATAGCCGCGCATGCTGCTGTAGGCGAGCGACGTCATCGTGCCCGTTTCACCGCGCGACAGCGCCTGCAGCCGTGCCGCACGAGAAGCCGGGAACGTCATCTTCTGCCGGGTAATATCGAACGGCTCCTGCTCCTGCGCTTGTCCGCTGCCCGTTGAAGGACGAGGCGGCATAAGCCCTTGATCGCGCAGCAGGTCGGTAACCTTGCGGAACGTCGTCGGCGCTGTTGTCGCCGCGTCCTGCATCGAATCACGCACATAGTCGTTTACGAACGTTTCCAGCGCCTCGTCACCTTCGCTCCTTAGCGCGAATTTCAACGTGCGATGGGTATAGTCATAGGTCGGACCGAGCACCTGACCGCCCGGCATATCGCGGAAAGACGAGGAGATGCGCCGGATCACCCGCATATCGGCAGGCTCCGCCGTCAAGGAGTAATGGTTGCGCGGCAGCGTCGAGCGATAAGCCCGCACGAGAAAAGCCGCCTCCGCCGGATCTCCCTCCGCCTGCTTGAGCGCCAGCGCCGCAAGCTCCGGCGCATACAGCCCGCCCTCGCTCATGATGCGGTCGACAAGCAGCCGCAGCTGGGCGGCGATCGTCTCCGTTCCGAGCGGTGCGTCCGCATGCCGGAGACGGTAATAGTCATTCAGCCGATGGGATTCCTCAATCGCTTCCCGTCCGCCCGTAACCGCTACATAGGCCATGCCGCCACCTCCTTGATCCGCGTCGTTCTCGGCAGACCGAGCAGCAGCCCGTCAGCCGTATACAGCACCATATCCAGCCCGGTCGGAAACTCAGCGTTCGCTTCAGCGCGAGCCGCAATCCAGCTTGAGCTGAAGCCCGACAGGGGAATCGTGCGTTCGCCCGGAACACCGGGGCCGCATACAGAGAGCGCCGATTCTCCGCGTCCCAATGCATCGACCTGAACGAACAGCGTAGCGCCTGCTTCGGGACGCAGCAATGTCCCCTTCTGAGCTTCCTTCACCAGCCGCTCAAGCTCCGCCGCAGGGAGCATGCCCTCCGTAAAAATAAACTCCGCCTCCGCCAGCTCTGCCGAACGGCTGAACGTGCGGCTGCGAACGAATGCCGGCCAGCCCGACTGCTCCAGCTCAGCGCTGCGCACGGCGAACCGCACCTCGCCGTCAAGCAGCGTATAAGCAAGCGCGGCAGCGCAGGCTGCGGCCCTGCTGTCCGGCAGCTGCTCCTGCATCCGCTCGGCGGAAGCCGCAATCGAGCCGAGCTCGCCCGGCCGCGACAGCGCCGCCAGCAGCTGACGGTATACCGCCTGCGTATCGTGCACGCGGTCAAACGCCCATTCCTTAACGCTTGCCATAGGTCTCCTCCATCGTGTCGAATTGCACCTTCGAGCGAAGCGCCATGGCCTGCTCAGCCGTCTTCCGCTCCGCAAGCTTCGCTTCTTCCGCAGCCATCCTCGCAAACCAGTCTTCCGTTTGCGGTAAGCCTGCGCGAAGTGCGCCGTCTACAACTGCGAGCTCATACGCCTTCTGCGGAAACTCACCCATCAGCATGCCGAAGCCCTGCGTGCCCGCTACCGTTACCGCGCACTCCGTCACCAGCACCTCGCCCGCGTAGAAGGGCTGCATGCTGACCGAATCGCGCACCTTCGCCATAACGAGGCTTTTCTCCGGAGCCGAAAGCACCTCAATATCGTAAATTGCCTCGATCTCCAGCGCGAGCGATTCCAGCAAGCGGCTATCGCCCTCAATTAAAATCCGTGTCCATTGCGCACGTTTCAACCGTCAGCCCACCTTTATTCCATCTCAAATACGGAGCAGTGACTTCTTGACTCTGTCGCCAGCCAGCTCCACCGCAAAAATCATGAAGAAAATCACAAGCGTAATAAACATCGCTTCATCCAATTTATACATCCGCATCGCCCGGGTCAGCTCCCAGCCGATCCCGCCTGCGCCGACCATGCCCAGAATGGTCGAATAGCGAATATCGATCTCGAGCCGGAACAGCGACCAGGACAAGTAGGCGGTCGATACCATCGGCAGCACGCCCTGCATAACGATTTGCAGCCAATTGGCGCCGGTTGCGCGCATCGCTTCGATCTTGCCGCTGTCGACCTCCTCCACCGATTCGGAGAACACCTTCACAAGCATGCCGATGCTGTGAATGGCAAGCGCCATAATACCCGCGATCGGCCCCATGCCGACCGATACGATAAAGATGAGCGCCCAGATCAGCGTCGGGATCGCCCGCATCGTACCCGCAAACATTCGCGTCAGCCACATGACGGTACGGTTCGGCGTCATATTGCGCGCCGAGAGAAATCCGAGAAAGAAGGAAAACAGGATCGCCAGCACCGTGCCTACAAGGGCCACCTGGAGAGATTCCAGCGCCGCCGCCAGCACATGCTCCCAATCCTTCGGGCTTGGCGGAAACATCTTCGTGACCATATTGACAAAGCGATCCGCCCCCGACCACAGCTTGCTGTATTCAAAGTTCAGCTGGACGAGACTGAAAACAAAGAAAACGGCGGTGACAATAACCGTGAAGGGGATCAGCAGATTCGGACGGGGCTTTTTCATATCATTTTCTCCCTCAGCTTGTTCGTCACAAATTCAATCACGAGGATAAGCGCAAAAACCATAATGATGGCAGTCGTAACCTGCTGAAACTTGAAGAGCTTGATACCCTCCTGGATCATAAATCCGAGTCCGCCGCCGCCCACCATTCCGATCACCGCCGAGCTGCGGATGTTGATGTCCAGCTTGTAGAGCGACCATGCGGTGAAGCCCGCCACAAACTGCGGGAAAACGCACTGGCCCATCAGCTGAAACCAATTGGCTCCGGTTGCGCGAATGGCCTCCATCTGATCGGGATCAATTTCATCCATCACTTCGGCATAGGAGCGCGTCAGCAGCCCAACTCCTGAAATGGTTAGCGCCAGCGTACCCGCCATCGTGCCCAGTCCGACCGATGCGACGATCAAGAGCACCCATACGAGGTTCGGAATCGTTCGGACGATCGATGCGAATGCCCGTACGGCGACCTGCAGCGCCTTGTTCGGCGTCGTTCGCTGCGAGCTCAGAAACGCCAGGAAAAAGGAGATGATCGCTGAGAGCACCATGGATACAAAGCTCATGTACAGCGTATCCAGCGTCGGCTTGATCAGCGAGGGAATCACCGATACGTCCGGCGGCAAAAAGTCGTACACGATGTATTTGGCCGTATCACCGAGCCCGAGTATAACCAGATCGACACGGAAGTTGGTATCCCACATCGACCATAGCGTGACCGCGACAACCCCAAGCATTGACCATACCCATACCCTTTGCTTCTGCATATGGGCCTTGCGTGTCAGGGCTAGCAGCTGAGTTTGAGACAGGCCACCCTGCCGTTGAGCCATCGTCGTATTCATGCTGTTATCCTCCTATACGAGCACCGGCTCGCGCTTCTCCGCATCATCAGCGGAGGCGGCCGGAGGCTGCGACGGCGGTTGGTTCCGATCCGACCCCTGTTCGTTATCGGGAAGCTTCGAGTGATAGATGAAGCGAATCATCTCGTCTGTCAGCTCCTCCGGAGGACCGTCAAACACCTTGGAGCCTTTATAAATCCCGATAATCCGTGTCGCAAAAGCCTTCGCAGCCTCAACCTGATGCAGATTCACCAGGCATGGTATGCCGTCCTCATCACAGATTGTGCGGAGCATCTGCATAATTGTCTCCGAGGTTGCCGGATCAAGACTCGCAATCGGCTCGTCAGCCAGCAGTAAATTCGGTTTCTGCAGCAGGGCGCGGGCAATGGCCACACGCTGCTGCTGACCGCCGCTCAGCTCATCGGCACGGCTGTAGGCCTTGTCGCCAAGACCAACGCGCTCCAGAATGCGGAACGCCTCCTCGCGGTCCGCTTTGGAGAACAAACCAAGTGTGCCGCTAAGCGTGTTCATGTAGCCCAGACGGCCGTGCAGCACATTGCGCAGCACCGTAACCCGATCGATCAAATGAAACTGTTGAAAAATGATGCCGATTTCCCGCCGCAGCTTCCGCACGTCGCCGCTGCGCGCACGCAAGACGTCCAACCCTTTGAAGGTCAGCGTACCCGACGTTGCGGTTACGAGCCGATTGATGCAGCGCAGCAGGGTGCTTTTCCCTGCTCCGCTCGGTCCGATCACCGCAACAAACTCGCCGGGATGTACGGTAAAGCTAATATGCTTGAGTGCTTCCGTTCCGTTCGGATATACCTTGTTCAGCGAGTCGACAGTCAAAATCGGATGGTGGTTCGGGTTCATGTCGGGTGCGGACCTCCGTTTATTTCAGCAGCTGCTCAGGGCTCATGCCAAGAGCTTTCGCTGTATCGCGGACGACATCGTATTGCTTATCGTCTACAGGATAATAACCGGTAATTTTCAATTCCTTAAACAGCTCTTCGTTCTTGTATGTGGTGTAAAATGTCTTGATTTTCTCGACAAGATCGGCTGGCAGGTCCTTGCGGTACGATACCGGCGAGCTCGGAATCGGTTTGGAGGTGCCGATAATCCGGATGTCCTCTTCCTTCACCAGCTTCTGGGTAATGAGGCGGCTTAGAATGCTCGAGGCAACCGCAGCACCGTCTGCATCGCCCCGCGCGATAGCGAGAATGGAAGCATCATGGCCGCCGGAGAATGAGAGATTACCGAAAAACTTATCCATCTCCTCATTTTTGATGCCAAGCTCGCTGACCAGATAAGAACGCGGGAACAAGTGGCCGGACGCCGATGCTGGGTCAACGAACAGAAATTTTTTGCCCTTCAGGTCGGACAGCTTCTGAATGTTGGATTTCGCAGGTACGATGATCTGGCTCGTATAGAACGCCGCCTCCGGGCTTGCTGCTCCGACGGCCATCGCCATAGCTCCACTCCGCTCATTCGCCAGAATGTAGGCGAACGGACCGAACGAGGCGATATCCAGCTTCTTCGCACGCATGGCTTCGATCGTCGCCGTATAATCGGAGCCGACGAAAAACTCTACCTTGATGCCCAGCTCCTTGCCCATATCCTCCGTCAGCTTGCCGAGACGTCGCGATACCGTCTCCTGATCCTCGCCCGGAATGGAGCCAACCCGAAGCACCTTCGGCCAGGCGTCACGCGGATCCTTCGGCGCTTCGGCTGCGGCCGGTGCGCCTGTCTGGGCAGGCTTGGTAGCTTCCTGCACCCCGCAGGCAGCGGCAAACAGCGACGTTGCAGCCAGTACACCCGTTAGCATCAGAACCTTCGACTTTTTCAACATGTTACATCTCCTCCTCAAATTCGATTGATACGCGGCATAGGTCTCCGCGGTATTTCGCTGATGTGTACTCGATCCGGCGGTTGTGCTGGTCGCGCATGACGCTTTCAATATGCAGCAGGTTCGTGTTTGGCGGTATTTGCAGCAGGGTGGACTCGCGGGCGGACGGATAAGTGGCCTCGAAGGTCGAGGACATTCGCTGAAGATGCAGCCCATAGCCGCTCTCCAGCAGCGCATACAGGGAACGGAAGGATGCCATATGGCCATCCAGGTCGGGCAGCGGCTCTACAGGCAGCCAGGTGACGTTGAGCGACAGCGGAACGCCACTTGCCAGCCGCAAAATGTCCAGCCGGTAACATGGAGCATGACTCCCAAGCTGCAGCTTGCGGGCTACCGCTTCCGGGGGCGTGCACAGCTCGTATTGAAGCAGCTTCGCCGACGGCTTGCAGCCAAGCCGCTCCATCACGTCGCTGAATCTCGTACCCGGCGTAATGGTGTATTGAATGTTGAGCGGCTTTTCACAGATGTAGTAGCCTTTGCCCTGATGCGAGCGAATCACCCCGGTTTTGACGAGCATGTCGAGCGCTTGGCGGATCGTATAGCGGTTCTCCTTGAACCGCCGGCACAGCTCCGCCTCCGACGGCATTCTTGAATCCAGCGGATATTTCCCGCTCTCGATTTCGAGCTGCAGCTCGTCCGCAATGGATGCGTAGGCGGGGACTGTGTCGACATCGTATTCGTGCGGTAGCATACATCGTTCACCTCCCATGGTTTGCTGCTTGTAAGGAGCGTAACTTGTCGACATCAGAGCAATGTTAACGGCAGTTCAACGAATTATTAAATTTTTTCGGATTGCGCGAGAAATTGCTCAACGTCGTTCATATGCAGGTATCGCTCTTCCAGCCGTTCCCGCGGCCAATTCCACCATTCGGTCGCCAGAATACGCGCGGCTGTCTCTTCCGGGAATCGGCTTCTGACGCGCCTTGCCGGCACGCCGACTACGATCGAATACGGCTCGACATCCTTCGTTACGATCGCGCCGGAGCCAATGACTGCCCCCGTCCCCACCGTGACGCCCGTCATGACAAACGCTCCGTGACCGATCCACACGTCATGGCCAATCGTGACCCGGCTCGCGCGCCGCCAATCAAACAATTCCTTATCGTCGGTGTCGGCCAGTCCATACGACATGCGGCGATACGTCATATGATGCTGGGTTACTCTCCACATCGGGTGATTGACGGGGTTGATGCATACGTGCGAAGCGATGGAGCAAAATTTGCCGATCTCGGCATAGTTGATCACCACCTCGTCCACACAATAGCTGTAGTCGTCGAAGGTCGATTCCAGAATGCGGCTCCGTGCGCCGATCGCGGTCCAGGAGCCAATGCGGCTGGCGCGTACCGTCGCTGTCGGATCAATCGTGGGCTGCTCGGACAATTGCTTCGGCGTGTGGTGAGGCTCTTCCGGTATGTGGTTGATTTCATAAAGGGGCATGGCGGGCCTGTACCTCCTGGATTGTCTTTTTCTTTATCCTATGTTGTCGATATGGAGGGCGGGTTAAGGTGGGGGTAAGGTTTTGTAAAAGGGATGGACGGTGCGTCGG
>JBEPYM010000131.1:0-10294 GCA_041641375.1 Paenibacillus sp. | reverse complement strand
ATTGCCTTCGATGGTGAGACTCCGCTAATCGCTCCGACGAACCCAAGGGTTCTCATCCCCGAGGGAGGATTAATCGAAGTAGTATGACCCGTAGGGGATACTCACGCATCTCATTGCCTTCGATGGTGAGACTCCGCTAATCGCTCCGACGAACCCAAGGGTTCTCATCCCCGAGGGAGGATTAATCGAAGTAGTATGACCCGTAGGGGATACTCACGCATCTCATTGCCTTCGATGGTGAGACTCCGCTAATCGCTCCGACGAACCCAAGGGTTCTCATCCCCGAGGGAGGATTAATCGAAGTAGTATGACCCGTAGGGGATTCGAACCCCTGTTACCTCCGTGAAAGGGAGGTGTCTTAACCCCTTGACCAACGGGCCATGTTAAAAGCGACAAGTGTTATTATAATAGATTCGGAGGATGATAGCAAGCGTAATTTTCGATCAGTCGCTACAGAAGTTTCCGCCATTCGCTCAGCTATCGCCCATTTGCACAGCCATTCCCCTTTATCATGATGCAATTTTCGCACCATATTCTTTACATTCGCATGAATGCTGCGCGTATGTTGCAATAAAGAGTACATATTTTCAATTGACCAGTGGTTATCGAGTGGATTAAAGTTACATGTACTCTATTCTGCAACATAGGGAGCTCACAGAGCTCTTCCTCTCCTATATGGTGCACATCTTGCAACATAAACGAACAATACTCACCGTCCGACCGCAATCTGAGCGTTAACACCTCACCTCACATCACTCGCAAATATAAAACGAGGTAGGAGATACCCCACCCCGTAAACTTATAAATTCTATATATATCAAAAAAACCGCCCCACAGGACGGTTCACATAAACGAAACTGGCGGAGAGTGAGGGATTCGAACCCTCGCACGCGGTTAAGCGACTACTCCTTTAGCAAAGGAGCCCCTTATAGCCACTTGGGTAACTCTCCAGTTATGGCTCCCCGAGCAGGACTCGAACCTGCGACAACTCGATTAACAGTCGAGTGCTCTACCGACTGAGCTATCAGGGAAAGACAAGTTTTAATTTATCATGAATTTGAGCCTGCGTCAAGGACGAACAAATGTAAGCTGCCCCTGCATTTGCCGCATACATATTTCTTCGGGTTTACCTTGCGCTTGCGCAAATACTCCGTACTGCACGCCATACATTGCAGCTTGTACCGGTAAGGCTGTGTCCGCCGCGCGGCGCCCGGCAGCGTTTTGCAGAATCGGGTTGCCCCCACCTTCTGAAGCAGCTCCCGAAATTCCGGATCACGATGGCGATACCCTCGGCGTTCCCGATGCAGGTGGTAGTGGCACAGCTCGTGCTTGATTACTTTTTCCGTTTCGTGCTCCCCGTATGCTTCGTAGTATTTCCAGGATATTTCAATATGTCCGGTATTCATAAAATAGCGTCCGCCCGTTGAACGCAATCGTCCGTTAAACTTCGCCTCATGCCTGAACGGCTTGCCGAAGCTCTCTTCCGAAATACGCTCCACCCAGGCTTGTAGTTTTGCATCGTTCATACGCCGCCCTCCGTTCTCCTACTTGAATTGTAACTCGGGCCTGCGATAAACTGTCAAGTAGAATGTATACCCAAAAGGAGCCCTCTATACATGTTTGCGACGAAATTTAACATTCTTCACGAAGGGACTGACGTCCTCTTTGTTGAAATGCCCGATACTCATGCCTACCAGCTTACTGCGCTGCTTCAACGGCTACATAAGGAGGTCGGCAAGCTTACCGCCTCGAACACGCCTGCATTGCCCACCGCACTGGCAGAATGTGAGCGGCTGGAACTAACTTCTCCCGGCTATCAAATCGTACGCGGCCTTGATTATGTCAGCCAGCTTGAACGTCAATTCTCCAGCCTGCAAGAGTCTTCTTATCCGCTCATCTCCCTCCTGACCGAAATCCGGGCGCTGCAGGCACAGCTGGAGCAATGGTACGAAGAGTATGACGAATATGTAACCGGATAAACGGTTAACATCCTGAATCATTATGGAAGTAAAGCTTTGCCGGACCTGCACCAATCGGGCGAATACCCCATATAGTAGGGGTAACTGATCGCACGATTCCACGGGAAAGGGGCTGTTCCGATGCCAAGCTGGTTGCGCTCTCAATTAATGCGTGCCTTTCATACGAAGAATCGCCGCCAAATTCGACTGCTGAACGACTGCTGGTTTTTTTACAGGGATAAACAGGGGACAGATGCAGGTGTGCATAAAGAACGCAATGAAGGGTAAGCTGAAACAGGTAGGCCGCCTTGTCCAGGTATGTGAACCTGAGCAAGACGGCCTTCTATATGTCTAACTAAGCAGTGGAGGCAACTTATGTCCTTCCGTAAATTTTGCTGGCAGCAGCTGCAGGAATACGGACATTTCCTTGCTCGTGAAGTGATCCCCATGAATCAGGTCCGGTTGAGCTGCGTTGAGCTTGATCACGGAACTTACATCCAAATGAGTAGGGATTTCCGGGTAAGAATGGAAAGCCAGGATGAACAAATAATAAAATGCCTCATTGGGTCCTTTATCAGGATAAACAATACTCATGTATCGATTCCATACACCATTGATTTTTTGTCCGATGACCAGATATTGATTGCTATCCACAGTAATGGAGGATGTGATATCAATATGATACTTGATTTGACCCTCCACCCTGCTCACGGGACTTCCTACCATTGCCCCTGACGGCAATGTCGTTGCCTCAATATTGTTAGTCAAGAATAGTGCGTACTCCGTTACCCCTGTGGCTGGTACCCCTTCCGTCCATCTAACTCGTCCCGCAATTTTTCCTTCTTCGAGATCAACGTCCAGAAAAATCGGAAGGCTCTCATACGTGTAGCTATACTCTTCCTCTGGTTCACTATAGTAGAGCCTTGTGATCCCATCGACGCTCATTTGTCGAACAGCCTGCAATCGCAACATATAATCCATATCTGGCGCCAAGCCGGAAATGACGTATTCCGACTGGTCCATCGGAATAGGTGTAACGACCTTCACGAGCTCCGTCGCCTCTCCCATATCCCTGAAAACTCTGATCTCGTAATACGACACATTTTCAAAAAAAGGTATTTGCACTCGAATGCTATTGGCGGTTCTGGATACCGTTTCAAAATACCCTTCTATCAAGCTTGGCCGATAAGCATCATAGTCATCCGAGCGTAACTCCAGCCAGTCCAGCACTTCGCTATTCGCTAATTTGAAATAGTTCTCAAGATGATCCGGATGGTAGCGATCGAATTGAATCCCATCCATATACAGTTCCTTCAGCTTCGCTTCCGTATTCAGCAATTGGACAAAGGGCTGCAGAGTTGTTATGTTCGAGTAATTGATGGTAATGCTTCTAAGCTCTTTCAATTGTGGAATAAAGCTAACATTGGTTAACGCGTAACCGCCTAGGTACATCGTTTTCAAATTTGCAGCGTGCTGAAGTCCATTCAAATCCAGAGATAGATCATCTCCCGATTGATGCGCTCCTCGCAATTCCAGTAAAGCAGCCAAGGCATGCTTTCGAATCGGGGTGGCGGCGTTATAGTGGTTCCCAAAATTTTCAGAACCGTAAATTGAGCGATAGATGATTTCCTTCATCGTTCCCGTAAACGCTACGGTTTCCTCGGAGCCGGTTTCCGGCTCGAGAGTCACTACAATTGGCATTGTGCCTGTAGAGGTATAAGACGTATTTACGACAGGCTTGTAGCCTGGCGCGATCACGTAATATTCGTAGATGCTGCCACTTGCAAAATAGGATTCGTAATGCTGATACAACCCCGTCCCAGAATTGTATACATACTCTGTTACTGTCGCACTCCCTGGATTTCGGGCTTTGTCGTACACTTGTATGTAGGCGTTGCTCACAGTGACATTGCTGGTATCCTTCACCTGAAACTGAACCTCAACATGACTTGCCGAGGCTTGACTTGAAACACCAAAAAACAGCATCGATACGAGGAAAACGCCAATTATCCACTTCCACTGTCCTGCACGATCCAGTCGAATCTCATATCCGAACATCGTTTCTCTCCCCATCCTACGGAAATCATACCTGCTTCTATTGTAGAAGGGGCGGACAGCAGTTGTCCATGATTTTCTCCATAATTTGAGAAAGAAAAGACATGGTCGGCAGAAATTGGTTCTAACCGCTCATGTCTTTCGACTTATATCGATTACTTCATCATCATTTAATGGTACACGATCGTCTTCGGAACAAGCACACTCAAATAATGAACCACTTCGGAAGGTGTCAAATGATTGTCGCCCTCGTATAGCGGACTTTGGAGTAGCTTCGCCATAGTGCCAATATCAGGCGGGTAGCCGTATTGATACAGCTCGTTCTCATAGCGGGAAACGATATGGCTCACGTCGGTTACATCAAGGTTAAACATCATATACACCACAACAGGCTGATTATCCGGCGACACATACGCAATAACCAGCTGATCGGTGGAAGTGATTGGGTTATTGCTCGTTATTTCGAATTTCATCCCGCTCCCTGGCGTGCCGGTTACACTACCAAGCAAGCTGCTCACCGGATCCGTCGGATGATTCCGATACACCCGATACTGAGTCGCAGGAATGTTGAGTGGAGCAATCCAGCGAACAACACCTTGAATGACACCCGGCTGTGGATTGCGATCTACGAATCGATGTGTGTCACCCCCTCCAATCGGAGGTGTGACGCGCAGGTAAGGATAAGACATACTTTCATGATTGCTTGCGTTCACCGCTTTGATTGCGAATGAGTAATTCGTAAGCGGCTGTAAGCCCGTGAAGGTGTACGACGACGCCGTACTGCTCACCGTGGCTGTCAGAATGCCGTTCTTGTATAGTTTGTAGCTTTCAATGCCGTCAGACGGATTAGCTGGGTACCAATTCAGCCGAACCGAGGTTGGTTGGATATCGCTGAGATAGGACAACGGCATAGGAACGGCTGTCCCTGTCGTCATAAATGCTCGTATCGGTCCCTTGCCCTCCTTGCCATTCTGGTCCACTGCGATGATTTGAATGGTGTAGAATAGTCCGGGCGAGAGTCCGGAGATCGTTGCGAACAGCATTCCGTCTTCCTCATAATGAATTAAGGGCAGCGAAGACTCTCCGTTCAGCGAGTATCGGTACGATGCCACTCCTGTATGGGAGTAGGCGGGCATCCAGTCAAGAGAAACCTCCGTATCGGTTGCATTGTACGCCCACATGTCAGGATCTAGAAAAATGGGTCCCTCCTCCGTCGAAGGGGCTGCGGCCGTATACGTGCGACTTACGAAATAGAGAAGTTCGTTTGTGTTGTCATTTACAATCCCAAATTGGATCTTATAAGTCCCTGCTTTCTTCGGAACAAAATAGAAGTTCTCAGAAATGCCGCTCAGGAGGTTCGTATAGGACTTGTTGCCGGATAAAGCGGCGTAACTTCCAGAAACGACCTGTTCCCCATAGCGAATCTCGGCATCGTTGTACCCAGCCGGGGCTCCATTATACTCAACCTCAATCTGAGACTTGAACTTGGATGTGCTCCAATCTGGAATGGACTCCAGCAATCGGTACGTGAACGAAAAGGCATTTTGCTGCCATGCTGTAAGCGTCGCACCCGACGGCGATATCGAATGGATGTCGAACCAGGATGATGAAGAGAAATAAAATTCAAGGTTGGAAATGCCGGACAAGGTTTGATAATATACCTGCTGAATCGTAATGGCTAACGAAACCGGCACCCGACGCACACTCAGCTCATATAACTGGGCCATCGTCACAAAAGGCTGCAGGCTCGTTATCAGAGTATCGTCCATGTGTAACAAAGTAATATAGGGATTCACGCTCAGCGGGCTCGCATCGGCAATCGGGTTCCGATTCAAATGCAGCCAGCTCGTCTTTAGATTGGATAACGACGTCACGTTGGTAATGGCATTCCCGGACAAATCGAGCGTGATCAAGTCATACGCTGCATGTGCAGGAAAAGATGTGATGGCATTGTCATGAAGCCGTAGAATCTTCAAACTGGAGGTTGGCGTTAACGTTGCATCCGAAATCAAATTATGTCCGAGATCGAGATCGTACAGAGCCGTCAAATTGGAGAACGGAGCGAGCGACTGAATTCGATTTTTGGACAGGTCAATATTGCTTAACGTCGCCGGCATTGCCGCAGGAAGAATGGAAATTCGGTTATTCTTTGCGTACAACCCAGTCAGATTCGGAAACGATGTGATCAGCGATAGATCGGTAACATCATTCCCGTCAATTTGCAAGGAATTCAAATGTACGTTGCCAATCAATGGCGCGATCGAAGTAATCCCCGCGTTCGAAAAGCGTACGTCTATCAATTTCGTCAAGGTCGACAACGCGGAGAAATTCGTAACTGGAGTATTGTACATGTTAATTACCCGCAGCTCCGTTGCATATTGCAGCACCCCTAGATCCAGGGCTGTCAAGCCTCCGAAGCCGCCCTCGCCGCCAGCCGAATACTGCAGGTAAAACAGTGCCTTCATGGAATTAGCCGTTATCGGTCTCGAAATACCCAATGGCGGCCAATAATGACCGAATATGGAATCCTGGAGTGTCAGCCGGAAGCTGTAGTCCGGAATATTCAGTTCAGTCGCGTTGTCGGGCTGCAGCAGTAGAGTGATCGGCGATTCGCTCGTCGACCGCGTTTCCTCCTTCGGTTCGTAGCCCGGCGCGATGCCGACAAACTTGTAGCTGCCGTTAGACACGCTGAAATTAGAACGATAAACGCCGTTGCTGTAGGTGGCTGACGATACGGTATGGCCAGGTGTCCCCGTAGAAAGGATCGTCACCTTGCCAGTCGAAATAACGGCATCCGTATTGGCATCCTTCAGAATGACCTCGGGATACGAGCTCGCTTCCGCCGCCTGGTAAGCCAAAATTGAGAGTCCGAGAAACATTGCGCAAGCAACCGCGATTTTCGCTATGAATCCGAGGCCCCGTGCATAATAACGATTCACTACATCATTCGCCTCCTACTATGTGACTATGTAATAATCCAATTGTAGGATGATAAGCGTGTGCTGTCCACCTATTTTGTTGTCGAAATCGCAACGATTGTAACGCACAAATAAGCCAGCCCGCATTCGGACTGGCTGGAGCTTGCGCTATTGCGCCGTACGCATCGTCAGGGAGACGCGGCCTTTCTTGTGATCCACCTCGAGCACGCGCACATTCACGATGTCGCCGACGGCGACCACCTCAAGGGGATGCTTCACGAAGCGGTCGGCCACCTGCGAAATATGGACAAGCCCGTCGTTCTTGACACCGATATCGACGAATACGCCGAAGTCGACGACATTGCGCACGGTGCCCTGCAGCTCCATACCTGACGCGAGGTCGTCGAGCGACAGCACATCGGTGCGCAGGATCGGCGGCGGCAGCTCGTCGCGCGGGTCGCGTCCGGGCCGCTGCAGCGCATCGAGAATGTCTCGCAGCGTCGGAATGCCGACGTTCAGCTTCGTCGCGAGCTCGGCCGGCTCGATGGCGGCGAGGCGGCTATTCAGCTCCGCGCTGCCGATCGCCGCCAGCTCAAGCTTCAGCTCGCGGAACAGCCGGTCGACCACGTCGTATGACTCGGGATGGATCGGCGTGTTATCGAGCGGGCTGCGACCGCCTTTGATTCGGAGGAAGCCGACGCACTGCTCGTACGTTTTGGCGCCGAGACGCGGCACCTTGGTAATCTGGGCGCGATTGGTAAATTTGCCGTTCTCCTCGCGATATTTCACGATGTTGCGCGCGGTGGTCGCGTTGACCCCTGCAACATAGGAGAGCAAGGACGGGGAGGCGGTATTCAGGTCGACGCCGACGTGATTGACCGCCGATTCCACCACCGCCCCCAGTGACTCCTCCAGCCGCTTCTGCGCCACATCATGCTGGTACTGGCCGACCCCGATCGATTTCGGATCGATCTTGACGAGCTCCGCGAGCGGATCCTGCAGCCGCCGCGCGATCGACACGGCACTGCGTTCCGCCACGTCAAAGCTCGGGAATTCCTCGGCCGCCAGCTTGGACGCGGAGTATACGCTTGCGCCGGCCTCGTTGACGATGATGTATTGCAGCTGGCGGCTTTGCTTCAGCTTGCCGATCAGCTGCGCGATGAACGCTTCGGTTTCACGAGAGGCTGTTCCGTTGCCGATTGCAATCAGACTTACCCGATGCTTCTCGATCAGCTTCCCGATGACAGCTTCCGCTTCCGCCACCTTGTTGTTCGGCGGCGTCGGATAGGTGACCGCAATATCGAGCACCTTGCCGGTGTCGTCTACGACGGCCAGCTTGCAGCCGGTGCGGAAGGCCGGATCGACGCCAAGCACGACGTTGCCCTTGATTGGCGGCTGGAGAAGCAGGTTGCGGAGGTTGGCGGCAAAGATGCCGATCGCATGCTCCTCCGCCTTCTCCGTCAGCTCGCCGCGCAGCTCGCGTTCGATCGACGGAGCGATAAGCCGCTTGTAGGCGTCCTCGATGGCTGCGGTCAGCGGCGCGTGTGCCGTCGTATCCCGTCCCTTCAGGAAGTGTCTTCCGATAAACTCCAGAATACGCTCGGACTTGTCCACCTCGAGCGAGACGCGAAGCACCTCCTCCCGCTCGCCGCGGTTTATCGCCAGCGTACGGTGCGGGGGCAATCTGCGGATCGGCTCCCGGTAATTGTAATACATTTCGTATACGGATTCGGCATTCTTATCCTTCGCCTCGGTGACGACCGAAGCGTTGTCCCATGTGTGACGGCGCGTCCAGGCGCGGATTTTCGGATCATCGGCAGCCTGCTCCGCCACAATATCCATCGCGCCCTGCAGAGCGTCCTCGGGCGACGACACTCCCTTGTCCGCATCTACGTAGCGTGCAGCTTCCTTGAGCGGGTCGCCCTGCTTCGGCAGTGCCAGCAGCCACTGAGCCAGCGGCTCCAGCCCCCGATCCTTCGCCACGGAAGCGCGCGTCTTGCGCTTCTGCCGATAAGGACGGTATAGATCCTCCACCTCCTGCAGCTTCGCGGCCGCCGTAATCGCGGTGTGGAGCTCCGGCGTCAGCTTGCCCTGCTCCTCGATCAGCCGCAGCACCTCCTGCTTGCGGTCCTCCAGTCCACGGAGATACTTTAGCCGCTCTTCAATGTCGCGCAGCTGGTTCTCGTCCAGCTCCCCGGTCATCTCTTTCCGATATCGGGCGATAAAGGGAATCGTATTCCCCTCGTCCAGAAGGCCTATTGTCGTGGACACCTGTTTATGGCTAATTTGGAGCTCGGCGCTGATTTGCTTTACTATGCGGTCATGACGCTCCTGCTCTAGCTTCTTTTGCTGTTCGGGGGACAGCTGCGGCTGGGCGGCGCTGTCCGGATGTTCATTCGATTTGGCCATGTGACTCCAAGGCTCCTCTCTTCGACTTTACGATTCGTTCCCAAGCATATGCAATATGCTACCAAATTGATCGCTTGAAGACAATCCGGGTCTTGCTTCATGCGCCAGCCTCACGCTACTAATGTAATGGGGAGCCGGAATTGTGTAATGGAATCCATCCGACCTTGCTTTTGCGACCGCATCGCGTTACTATAGAGACATGATGTTGAAGGTGTAGCACACCCACGCGAAACGGCGATTGCCGGGTCGGGGTGTGCTTTTTTGCTTGCAGAGAGATTGAGTAATTTTTAATTAGGGGTTATTTAAGAAAAGGGTGGAGGGGCGAGACATGTTACCGAAATCGGGAAGCCAAGGTTTTGAGGCAGCCTATGCAGTTTTTATGAAGGAGCAAATTCAATCGAGCACGGGTGAACGCAAACGAAGAATTCAAGAATCTGCAGGCCGATATGGTGAAAAAATGATATTGGAAAAGGTGATTTGGCCAGAATGGGGCACTCTTGACGGTTGGCATGCGGAATATGAGCTGAGGGATTTGTCGGGCAAGCGGATGTATGTCGATTTTATGTTTGTGGAGGAGTTGTGGCGAGTCAGCCTCGGAGTCGAGGCTGACGGCTACGAGGTGCATGTAAATTTGAACCGGAGCGAGCATTCTTGGCAGCTGCAGCGTCAGAATGACATGCTGCTGCAGGTGTCGAAGCTCCTTCGCTTCTCCGTCGACGAGGCTGTTCATCGTCCAGAAGTGTGCCGATTGCGCCTGCGTGCCATGCGGGAGCTGCTGATTGGCGGCACCTCGCCTCCGGCAGGTGGTCTACAAGGTCTCGTGGAGCGCGAGGTTGTGAAGCTGGCAATGCACCATGGCGGAAGGATTAGTGCATCGTTATTGGCCAGACAACTCGATATCGATCGACGAACCGCATGTAAATATTTGCACCACATGACTCAGAAGGGTTATCT
>JBEPYM010000130.1:0-10564 GCA_041641375.1 Paenibacillus sp. | reverse complement strand
TACACATTCTTCTCGGAACACTACAAGACTGTATTGTCGTAAACTTAGGAACCGCCGTATACCGAACGGTACGTACGGTGGTGTGGAAGGTCGGCTACTCAATTAATGGGTAGCCTCCTATCCGATTCTATCGTATGAATCCGCCAGACTGCGGATCCGCAGATTCTCTCGCAGCTGCTCAGACGTAGCCGGCTCGGACAGGTCTTCCTTGCGCAGCACCACTGTGCGCGGCGACCCGGCAGACATGTGGAAGTAGTTGTCGCTGAAGCGCGCATCACGGTCCGTGAAATCCAACTCTACGCCCAGAGCGAACGCATTCGAATGGAGCGTGATCAGATAGCGATCCGACTCTTCGACAAGCTCCGCACGAAGCCCCGGCTGATCGCTCAGGCTAAAGTGCTTGGGCTTCACGAACAGCACATAGCCTTCACTGACGACGCGCCCTCCCGCGTGGAGCTCAAACTCCAGGTACAGCTCCTGCTCATGGCCGCCCACCGCCTCAGCCAACTCCAGGTCGATACAATACTGGGCGGACATCGCCTGCACCTCTACCTTCTGGGCGCCCTCCCGTTTCACCAGTGAGTTCGTGTCACGCAAACGCCACACGACCGTACCGGAGACCGCAGACAGCGTATCATTCGTTACAGCGAGACGCACCTGTGTGCCGGTCTCCTCCGCAGACAGGAGAATCGGAGCGTAGAAGCGCTTGGCTGCATAATGGAGTACCTTCCAGCGGCCGTAATAATCGATGCTGGACCAGGAGGCAACCGGCCAGCAGTCGTTCAACTGCCAGTATACCGAGCCCATGCAGCGTCCCCGATGGCGGCGCCAATGCTCTACTCCGTAGCGCATCGCCTCCGCCTGAAGCAGCTGCGACACATAAAGCAACGAACCGAAGTCCTTCGGGTACAAGTAATTGTCGCTGATGCCGAACAAAATTTTTCCGTTGCCCGCCGGATTTTTCTGATGGCTCTCCATGACCGGCGTGAATACGTTGCGGTCTCCCGGCTCCGTGAACGACTCTACGGTCTTCAAGGCCGGGAACGACTGAAATCCGAATTCCGAGCAGAAGCGGAAGAAGTGATTGCGGTATTCGGTGAACGGCTTGTTGCCGTGCCACACCTGCCAATAATGCACGTCGCCGCGATCCGGGGCATTCGGCTCCTCGAACCCGCCGCCCGAGGAAGGCGACGCAACCCAATAAAACGTATTGGGATCATACTGCTTCGTCACTTCTGGAATGATGAGCTCGAACTGCTTCACATAATCCGTTCGTCTCTGCGCTCGCTTAGGGAAGTCCCACTCCACCCAAGCCCACTCCATCTCATTGTTTCCGCACCAGAGACCGAGTGAGGCGTGATGACGCAGCCGCTTGACATTATCGGCGATCTCGGCACGAATTTCCTCCGTGAACTCCGGTGTCATCTCATACTCGGCGCAGGCGAACAGATGGTCCTGCCATACAATCAGTCCATATTGGTCGCATAGATCATAGAAATCATCGTCCGGGTAAAACCCTCCGCCCCATACGCGTATGCAGTTAAAATTTGCCGCCACGCAGTCCCGTATGAGTCGTTCTGTCCGTGCCCGGTTCTGACGGCCGCGAATATTATCCTCCGGGATGTAATTGGCTCCCATCGTAAAGATCGAGATGCCGTTCACCTCGAGCTCAAACGTCTCTCCCCACGCATCCGGCTCCCTTTTTACCGTCAGCGTCCGCAGACCGATCGTCAGATTCCGCTCATCCACAGCCACACCAGCCGATTTCAACACAGTCTTGAGCTCATACAGCGGCTGCTCGCCGAGTCCGTTCGGCCACCATAGCTGCGGGCTCGAGACATGAAGCTCGATATGCGTCCTGCCTCCGGTTGTCACTCGGGCATCGGCAGCAGCGGTTTTTCCGTCCGGACCAACCAGTGACAGTTCAAGCTCAAGCTCCCCTGCCTGAAGCATCTCCGTGTCTACCTGCACATCCAGAGTCACTTGACCGTCGCGATGCTTTTGCGTTATATAGAGATCATTCAGCCTGCCCACACGGCTTGCTTCCACGTAGATATCTCTCCAGATGCCGCTGTCTGGAACTTTGGGACCCCAGTCCCAGCCAAACATATGATGCGCCTTGCGCAAATGCGGATACCCTTGCACAACATAATCGCCATTGGCCGCCCACAGGTAGCTCTCGCGCTGCTTCGCCTCCACGTAGTTAACCGGCGATGCGAAGCGAATATTCAGACTGTTGTCTCCCACTGACGCTGCCGCCTTGATGTCGAACCGATACGTCCGATGCATATTCATGGTCTTCGCGAGAAGACGGCCATTCAGTCGCACCTCGGCGATCGTATCAAGTCCCTCGCATACGAGCTCCAGCCGGTCTGCTGCCAGCAGCTCCTGCGAAATCGTGAATTCCCGCTCATACTCGTAATCACGCCGGAACAGCTCAAATACCTCGACCTGCTGATCGCGGTAATAAGGCTCCTTCATTTTCCCCTCTCGCAGCAGATCGGAGGCTACCGTTCCCGGCACAATGGCCGGCAGCCAGCTATGCTCTCCCACCGCTCTCATATTCCAAGCTCCATGAAGATGCAGACGTTCTGTCATTTGCTTGTTCACGCTCCCTTTGCCTCTATGCTAAAATAGAAGCGCTGACAAGTGATCACAAATCGTACACAAACTATACCAAATCATAAAGGGTGTTCGGTGTGACTTATCCACAAACCTTCGATTCGTCCATTTATCCGGGTCTTGCATCGACTCTGCCTATAGTCGTCACCCGAAATCGGATCGCAAGACATTATCCCTCTCATCGGCATGATGTTCTCGAATTCTCACTCGTGGTAGAAGGCTCGGGTGTGGAACGAATCAACGGCAGTTCTCACCCGATGCGTCCCGGCACCGTGACGTTGATCCTTCCTTTTCAATTTCACGAGATCCATAGTACCGGCCCTGAACCGCTTGTGCTGCTTAACTGCATGTTCGGCCTGGAGCTGCTGCTGACCCAGCCGACTATAGAACAGCGCTCGATCGTTTATTCCCTTCTGCAGCCAAGTACGTCCGAGCCGTATGTTCTGCACCTCAACGAGGGTCAACGGACTTCGGCGGAGGCGCTCTTTCTGAGCTTGCTGCAAGAATACGAGTCTGCGCACAAGTATCGGCAAACGATGGTTCGGCTGAAGCTGCTGGAATTTATCATTCAGTTGGATCGTTTCCGCACCGAGGATGCTGTCAGGAGCAAGCCGAGCAAGACGCTGGTATCGGATACGGCACAGCAGCTGCTTCTTTATGTGCATCAAAACTTTCGCGAGGAGCTGACGCTCGAGCAGCTGTGCAAGCATTTTCACGTGAGCCGCACCTACTTGTGCGCTCTCCTGCGTGAGACGACCGGCAAAACCTTCGTGGAATTGCTCCATGAGGTGCGGATCCGGCATGCCTGCTCGCTGCTTCTGTCTTCTGACCTTACCATCGAGGATATTACAGCAGAAACGGGGTTTCAGTCGACCAACACCTTGTACCGTGTATTCAAGAAAATCAAAGGTATGACGCCGACGAAATACCGGGAAAGCCATCAGCTAAGCTGACGGTGGAATGGGTTTCCCTTCACGTAACCCTAGAGGCTCCCGCTCCGGCTTGCCAAACAGGTACCCTTGTACGAGATGCATGCCGATATCGCGGCAATAGTCATACTCTTCGCGGCGCTCGATGCCTTCCGCCAGTACCGTTGCCCCGTAATGGCCGGCAATCGACATAATCTCTTGAATTTTCGACTGCTTCATCCGGTCTTGCTCGCAATGACTGATCAATTCCCGGTCGATCTTCACATAGTCCGGCCGCAGCGCTTCCAGCACACTCGTTGTATTGAAGCCTGCGCCTACATCGTCGAGCGCCACCTTCACGCCGTTGCGCTGATACACTTGAAAAATAGACTGGAGATGCCCAATATGTTCAATACGCTCCGTTTCGACTACCTCAAACACAAAGTCCTCAGGCTCCAGGGAGAATTCCTCAATCGCATGGAACGTATGATTCAGACAAAATTCAGGGTTGTAAATCGAGGAAGGCAGGAAGTTGATAAACCGCTTTACGCCTTTGGGCAAATATTGAGCGGATACGCGTATGGCCGAAATCCGCGCCTGTCTGTCGAGGAAGGAATGAAGCCCCGTCTCCTGAGCAACCTGAAACAGCTCGTAGGGCTTAAATGACACATGCTCTCCATGAGGACGAAGCACGAATTCATAACCGTATACAGCTTGATTTGACGTAGTGAGAATGGGCTGCATATAGCTTGTAAATGCTGATCTCTGGATATAGGATACCAGGTCATGGTGCTGCAGGCGGGCAAGAAACTCGCGGAACGAAGCAAAGCTCGTATCTGTGCCGTATCGCGGAGCTGCCTCGAAGCCTTGTATGACACTGAAATCCAGGGAGGAGGCGTGCTCAGCTGACAGCTCAGCCTGAAGGTTCTGGAGCATCGTCAATAATTGCTCCTTCGAAGAATACGGCAATCGGACCTCTTCGCCGCAATCAATCCCTTGTTGGAGCAGAAGAGTCTTCACGATTGAGGCTGTTTCCGTATCGGCCGTGCGAAAGCGGACATAACCGGTGTCCTGTATCGGATTTACAATGCTGCAGTTGGGGCATGAACCATTCATCTCGATATCGCCTCTTTTATCAATAAATTCCGAAAAAAAAGACGGAGCCAGTCGGCCTCTCGCGCCGCCGCCGCTCCGTCTCACATTTAAATTTTCATGACACCGCCGGTGCTTGCCGATGTAACAAGCTTGGAATAACGTGCCAAATAACCGGACTTGACCTTCGGCTCAAAGCCCTTCCAATTGCTCTTGCGCCGCTCCAGCTCCTCGTCGGAAACCATCAGCGTAATGGTCCGGTTCACCAGATCGAGCTCAATCTCGTCACCGTCTTCCACGAACGCGATCGGTCCGCCTTCCGCCGCTTCCGGCGAAATATGGCCGATCGAGATGCCGCGCGATGCGCCGGAGAAGCGGCCGTCCGTAATCAAGCCAACCTTCGCGCCAAGTCCCATGCCGACGATCTGGGAAGTAGGGGCCAGCATCTCCGGCATACCCGGTCCGCCCTTCGGACCTTCATAACGGATGACAACGACATGACCTTCCTTCACCTTGCCGTTCGCAATGCCGACAAGCGCGTCCTCCTGCGAATCGAAGCAAATGGCAGGCCCCTTATGATAGCCGCCGACGGACTTGTCCACCGCGCCGACTTTAATGATGGAGCCGTTCGGAGCGAGGTTGCCGAACAATACGGCAAGTCCGCCCTGCTCGCTGTGCGGATTGTCAAGCGTGTGGATGACGTCCGTGTTCAGGATTTCGCAGCCTTCCACATTCTCACGGAGCGTGCGGCCGGTTACGGTAATGCGCTCGCCATGCAGCGCTCCGGGTTTCTTGAACAGCTCGTTAATGATGGCGCTCACGCCGCCGGCGTTGTGCACGTCTTCAATATGGTAGTCGGAAGCCGGCGCAATTTTTGCGAGATGGGGCACGCGTTTCGCCACTTCATTAATACGCTCGATCGGGTATTCAAAGCCTGCTTCATGCGCCAGCGCCAGCGTATGAAGAACTGTGTTAGTCGAGCCGCCCATCGCCATATCCAGCGCGAACGCGTTGTCGATCGTCTCCATATTGACGATGTCGCGAGGCTTGATGTCGCGCTCGATCAGCTCCATCAGCTGACGGGCCGACTTTTTCACGAAATCGCGGCGCTCCGGCGCTACAGCCAGAATCGTTCCGTTGCCCGGCAGAGCCAATCCGAGCACCTCAGCCAGACAGTTCATCGAATTTGCGGTGAACATCCCGGAACATGAGCCGCAGGTCGGGCATCCGTATTGCTCAAGCTCAAGAAGCCCCTTCTCATCGATTTTGCCTGCTTGGTAGGCGCCAACGCCCTCGAACACGGAAGACAGGGAGATCGAACGCCCCGTGCTGTCTTTGCCCGCTTTCATCGGACCGCCGCTGACAAAAATCGTAGGAATGTTCACGCGAAGCGCGCCCATCATCATTCCAGGCGTAATTTTGTCGCAGTTCGGTATACAGACCATGCCGTCGAACCAGTGCGCCGACACGACCGTCTCCAGCGCGTCCGCAATGATCTCGCGGCTCGGCAGGGAGTAACGCATGCCGATATGGCCCATGGCAATGCCGTCATCGACGCCGATCGTATTGAACTCGAACGGTACGCCGCCTGCCTCGCGGATTGCTTCCTTGACGATCTTTCCGAACTCCTGAAGGTGCACGTGACCCGGAACAATATCAATGTATGAGTTGCACACCGCGATGAACGGCTTTCCGAAATCTTCTTCCTGCACGCCTGCTGCACGAAGCAGGGAGCGGTGGGGAGCGCGGTCGAAGCCTTTTTTGATCATGTCGGATCTCATTTTTTTAGGAGCTGATGCGGACATGGGTAACCTCCGTTTAATATGGCGATTTTTTATTAAGACTATCACAATTCCGACAATTTTACTAGCAAAGAAGGCTGGCACAATCGGCCATTCGGCGTTCATTGAGTTCGGGTGGCGGGTAGGCTATAATACTAGAAAAAACGGCTTGCAAAAAAAGGATGGAGGAACGACGGAAGTGAGCATAACGGTCAAGGATGTCGAGCATGTTGCGCGGCTGGCGCGGCTTGCTTTGAACGACGAAGAGAAGGATGTCTATACGGGACAGCTGAATGCCATCCTGAAATATGCGGAGAAGCTGAATGAGCTGGATACGGCCGAGGTGGCGCCAACGAGCCATGTGCTTCCGCTTGTGAATGTGATGAGAGATGACGAGCCGCGCCCATCGCTCCCGGTTGAGACCGTGATGCGCAATGCGCCGGAGGAAGAGGACGGTCAATTCAAAGTACCGGCAGTGCTGGAATAGAATAAACGGAGGGTTTGCTGTGTCATTGTTCGATTTGCAGCTGTCGGAGCTGCACGGGAAGCTGTACCGCAAGGAATTGAAGGCGTCCGAGCTGACGGACGAAGCATACCGACGTATTGCCGAAGTGGACGGTCAGGTTCAGGCGTTTCTCACTTTGAATGAGGAGAAGGCGCGTGCCGCGGCCGACGAGCTGGACAAGCGTCTCGCCGATTCACAGGGGGAACGCGGGCTGCTCTTTGCTCTGCCGGCCGGCATCAAGGACAACATCGTGACGGAAGGGCTGCGTACGACCTGTGCAAGCCGTTTCCTCGACAACTACGACCCGATATACGATGCGACAGTAATGAAAAAACTTCGGTCGGCAGATTCGGTGACGATTGGCAAGCTGAATATGGATGAGTTCGCAATGGGCGGCTCCAACGAAAACTCGGCGTACAAGACAACCCGCAACCCATGGGATCTGACGCGGGTGCCGGGAGGCTCGAGCGGCGGCTCGGCGGCTGCCGTCGCTGCGGGAGAGGTGTATTTCGCGCTGGGCTCGGACACCGGCGGCTCGATCCGGCAGCCTGCGGCGTATTGCGGTGTCGTCGGCTTGAAGCCGACTTACGGACTCGTGTCCCGCTTCGGCCTGGTGGCGTTCGCATCCTCGCTGGATCAGATCGGTCCGGTGACCAAGAACGTACAGGATGCGGCTTTTGTTTTGCAATCGATCGCAGGCTGGGATCCGCACGACTCGACTTCAGCGAAGGTGGATATTCCGGATTATACGGGAGCGCTGACGGGCGATATTGCCGGACTGCGCATCGCCATTCCGAAGGAATATATGGGCGCCGGGATTGACCAAGGCGTGAAGGATGCCGTGCTGCAGGCGCTTAAGGTGCTGGAGGGGCTTGGCGCCGTGTGGGAGGAAGTGTCGCTTCCGCATACGGAGTATGCGATTGCAGCGTACTATTTGCTTGCTTCAAGTGAAGCGTCCTCCAATCTGTCCCGGTTTGACGGCGTACGATACGGCGTACGCGCGGACAACCCCGACAACCTGCTCGATCTGTATGTCCGTTCCCGCAGCGAAGGCTTCGGCAGCGAGGTGAAGCGCCGGATCATGCTGGGGACGTATGCGCTGAGCTCCGGCTATTACGACGCTTATTATTTGAAGGCGCAGAAGGTGCGTACGTTGATCAAGAAGGATTTCGACGACGTGCTCGCCAGCTATGACTTGGTACTGGGACCGACCGCGCCGACACCGGCTTTTGCAATCGGTTCACAGGTGAACGATCCGCTGACGATGTATCTGAACGATATATGCACAATTCCAGTCAATTTGGCCGGACTTCCGGCGATTTCCGTACCGTGTGGCTTTGTGGACGGTATGCCGGTCGGACTGCAGCTTGTCGGACGCGCGTTCGACGAATCGACGGTACTGCGGGCCGCTTATGCGTATGAGCAGCATACCGAGCATCACAAGCGTCGTCCGTCGATCCCGCAGGAGGTGCAGGCATAGCTATGACGATCGAAACAGCACGCAAATATGAGACGGTCATCGGACTAGAGGTACACGTCGAGCTTCATACGAAGACGAAGATTTTTTGCAGCTGCGCCACCAGCTTCGGCGCCGAGCCGAACAGCCATACATGCCCGGTCTGTCTCGGGCATCCGGGTGTGCTGCCGGTGCTGAACCGGCAGGCTGTCGAATACGCGATGAAAGCGGCTATGGCGCTTAACTGCGAGATCGGTGACATTTGCAAATTCGACCGCAAAAACTATTTTTATCCTGATTCTCCGAAGGCGTACCAAATCTCGCAGTATGATCAGCCGATCGGATTGAACGGCTGGATTGATATCGAGGTAGGCGGCGAGACGAAGCGGATCGGCATAACAAGGCTTCACCTCGAGGAGGATGCCGGCAAGCTGACGCACATGGAAGGCGGCTTCGGCTCGTTGGTTGACTTCAATCGTGTGGGTACGCCGCTGGTCGAAATTGTCTCCGAGCCTGACCTTCGTTCGCCGGAGGAAGCTCGCGCCTACCTGGAGAAGCTCCGCTCGATTCTTCTCTATTGCGATGTCTCGGATGTGAAGATGGAGGAAGGCTCGCTGCGCTGTGACGCCAACATCTCAATTCGTCCGTATGGTCAGAAGGAATTCGGTACCAAAGCCGAGCTGAAAAACATGAACTCGTTCCGCGGCGTACAGCGCGGCCTCGAATACGAAGAGCTGCGTCAAGCCGAGGTGCTCGATACCGGCGGTCGCGTTGTGCAGGAAACGCGTCGCTGGGACGATGCGAAGGAGCGCACTCTTTCGATGCGCAGCAAGGAAGAGGCGCATGATTACCGGTATTTCCCGGATCCAGACCTTGTTCGGCTGCATATCGACAGCGACTGGAAGAGCCGCGTGCGCGCAACGATTCCTGAGCTTCCCGATTCCAGACAGAAGCGGTATGTGGACGAGCTGGGGCTGCCGGAGTACGATGCCGGCGTCATTACCGCATCCAAGAAGCTTGCCGATTTGTTCGAGGAAGCGGTCGCCGAGACATCGGACGCCAAGGCGGCAGCCAACTGGATTATGGGCGATC
Source organism: Paenibacillus sp. (assembly GCA_041641375.1). Taxonomy (GTDB): domain Bacteria; phylum Bacillota; class Bacilli; order Paenibacillales; family YIM-B00363; genus Paenibacillus_AK. The sequence continues at coordinate 1,108 of JBEPYM010000130.1, read as the reverse complement.
TGCTCGGTTACTTGAATGCGAACGGGCTGGAGATTGAGGCGGTGCCGATTACGGGTCGCCAACTGGGCGAGATGATCGCGCTGATCCAGAAAGGGACAATCTCCGGAAAAATCGCCAAAACCGTATTCCGCTCCATGCTCGAAACGGGCAAATCGCCGCAGGCGATTGTGGAGGAGCAGGGGCTCGTCCAAATTAGCGATGAAGGGGCGATCAAGGAGATTGTCTCCCGCGTGGTGGACAGTAATCCGCAATCCGTCGCTGACTTCAAGGCGGGCAAGGAGAAGGCAATCGGCTTCCTCGTCGGTCAGGTGATGAAGGAATCGAAGGGGAAGGCAAATCCGGGGCTTGCGAACAAGCTGATTCTGGAAAAGCTACAGGAGTTATAAAGCTTGGAATGCCGCATGGAAGCGTCACGTTGCAGACGGCGAGCCATGCGGCTTTTCCGTCAATATGGGTAATGTGTGGTCAAGCAAGTCCGCCCACAGCGCTCCCATTAGAACAAAGCTGCCAAGAAAACCGGATAACAGGTAGATCAGCACAAGCATTTTTGCATGTATTTTCATGATGGCTCTGACCTCCTCCCTGCAATATATGGACTTGCAGCGGAAGAGGTGCATCCGATGGAGGGCGTCTTTACATGGCTGCAGCATTACCCGTCTCCGAGCTCTGGCTCGTCGATTCGCTAACCATCACCATCCGCATCCTGCTTGCGGTTCTGCTGGGCGGGTTGATCGGACTTGAACGCGAATACACGTACCACGCCGCCGGGCTTCGCACGCACATTCTGGTATGTGTCGGAGCTGCGGGCATCATGCTGCTGTCCATTTACGGCTTCTCCGATTTTGTGAATGAGACGAACGTCCGTGTCGATCCGGCGAGGCTGGCGACAGCGGTCATTAGCGGAATCGGCTTTCTTGGTGCAGGCACGATTATGCAGCAGGGCGGCTCGGTTACGGGACTTACAACAGCGGCTTCCCTGTGGGTAGTCGCTGCAATCGGCCTGGGTTACGTCCTTAAGGAATACTTCTTTCCATCCGCTGCAAACCAGGATGAAGGCGATGAACAGGAGAACGATGGACATGTATCCGGGATTCAACAGCATCACCTG
>JBEPYM010000129.1:0-10631 GCA_041641375.1 Paenibacillus sp. | reverse complement strand
TCCCATGTACTCTTACACCTTATGCGCGCCTAACGGGAAATATGATGAAAGAAGCAGGAGGTCCGATTGGACCTCCTGCTTCTTTCATCGTTTATCGAATTGGGGTCAGGCGAATGATTCGATCGTCATCTGGACCGGGATTGCCACGGCCATCCCGATTGTTCGTCATAATCAGAACGACACCGCTGGACAGCTCCTTCACATCGCGGATACGGCCGAGCTCGCCCTTGAACAGCGGGTCGAGCACCGTTATTTTCGTCCCCGCACGGTCGAGCTGCAGACGGAGCAGCTGCGTGCCGCGCAAATTGGCGACGAGAAGCTGGTGCTTCCACTCGCCCTTGGTCAGGAACGTCAACCCCGAAGGCGCCCAGGTGACCGTTCCGGAGTGAAGCAGCGGCGTATGCATCCCGTCCCGCTGCTTGTCGCCTTCGATGACCGGCCAGCCGTAATTCGCACCCTTCTCGATCCAATTGATCTCGTCGTGTGCGGACTGCCCATGCTCCGACGCGTACAGCTTGCCGGACTCCGGATGCCAGGCCAGCCCTTGCGGGTTGCGGTGGCCCATGCTATACACCGGCGAGCCTGGGAAGGGATTGCCGTCCGGAACGCTGCCGTCGTCCTTGACGCGAAGAATTTTGCCGCCTAGCGATGATTGGTTCTGCGCGAGTGTCGGCTGATACATGTCGCCTGCCGTCATATACAGCAGCCTGTCCGGTCCGAAGGCGATCCGGCCGCCGTTATGGTTCGTGCTGCCCGGAATCCCTTCGATGATGGTGTCAACTGGGCGCGCAACAGTCCGGGATGAGCTGACGCTTGTCTGATAACGGACAACCTTGTTCAGCACCGCTCCATTGTCGCCTGCGTACGTGTAATACACATACAAGTAGCCGTTGCTGCCGAAATCGGGATGCAGCGCAACCCCCAGCAATCCGCCCTCCCCCCTTGCCTGGAATGGGGCGGACATAACCGCGACAGGCTCCTGCTGCAGCTTGCCGTCTTTATCAAATACGCGAAGCGATCCGCCCCGCTCGGTGACAAACAACCGGCCGTCCGGCGCTTCCGCCATCGACCACGGAACGGCTAGCCCTTGAGCGAACGTATCCACTGCGTATGGTCCAATTTTTGGAAGTCTGCCTGGCGCTTGAACGGACGAGTCCTGGGCCGGCGGCTGCTTAGGCTCACTGCCCGGCGCCGGGTCCGACGACTTGCTGAACCCGGGAATAGTGCAGCCCGCCGCAAGCAGCATGGCGGCAACGAGCCACGCTGCCGCGCCGCTGCGAAGCCGCATCATCGCCAGCCTCCTCCGCCGCCTCGATACGGGCGTCTAGCTCTCGGCGGTCCGAACACCTCGGACCAGATAAAGCCCTCACGCGCCTTCTCGGCCGACAGCACCGGTACATCCGCCGACTCAGCCGAATCCGCGCGATGATCCTCCTGTTCCGGGGAAACGACGCTAAGCACGCTGTCGCCGTACGCCGAGCCCGCCTCATAGCCTCCTTCACCCGAGCCTACGCCGTTCCCGGCAAACAAGCTCGGACGCGGCGTTTCTGCGGCGCGGATCGGCGACTGCTTCGCGGGAGTCGGTGCCGGCTTTGCCGCCTGCGCCGGACGCTGTCTGGTGCGCCCTGCACCGCCGCCCGGCCCATCGCCGAAGGGCGGCATTCCGCCTTGCGGCTGCTTGCCCTGGCCTTGTCCCTGCTCCTGCGATTGTCCGGCACCGCCGGCACGCTTCAGCATCGAAAACAGCGTAAACAAAATAATCACAACGAAAAACAGGTTGTTAAAAATAAAATCAATCAACAGCTCCAAGTGCTGCTCACCTCGTTCCAGGTAGCTTCAGGCAGGCATATGGGGATGCCTGCATTAGGCCTTATCGTTTTTCGTATCGCCGGTACGGCCGAACGAGGAGCGCATCTGCGTATCGGACTCGATATTCTTAAGGTTCATATAGTCCATAACACCGAGCTTGCCGTCGCGAAGCGCTTCCGCCATCGCCTGCGGAACCTGCGACTCCGCCTCGACAACCTTCGCTCTCATCTCGACGACGCGCGCCTTCATCTCCTGCTCCTGCGCCACCGCCATTGCGCGGCGCTCTTCCGCCTTCGCCTGCGCGATGCGCTTGTCGGCTTCCGCTTGCTCGGTTTGCAGGTAAGCGCCAATGTTCTTGCCTACGTCGATATCGGCAATATCGATTGACAATATTTCGAAAGCCGTCCCTGCATCTAGCCCTTTCCCAAGAACCGTACGCGAGATTGAATCTGGATTTTCCAGCGTTTCCTTATGGGAGTTTGCGGAACCGACCGTTGTTACTATACCCTCGCCGACACGCGCGATAATCGTTTCTTCGCCGGCGCCGCCTACTAATCGATCGATATTGGCACGCACCGTTACGCGGGCGCGAACCTTCACCTCAATGCCGTCCTTTGCAACAGCTGCAACGATCGGCGTCTCGATGACCTTCGGGTTAACGCTCATTTGCACTGCTTGCAGAACGTCGCGTCCTGCAAGATCAATAGCGGCTGCACGCTCAAAGCCGAGCGGAATGTTCGCGCGTTGAGCGGCAATCAGTGAGTTTACGACACGGTCCACGTTGCCGCCCGCCAGAAAGTGGCTCTCCAGCTGATTGATCGACAGTCCGAGCCCGGCCTTGGTCGCCTTGATCAGCGGATTGACGATCCGGCTCGGAATGACGCGGCGAAGACGCATGGCAATCAGCGTAATGATGCCGATCCGAACGCCCGACGCAAGCGCCGAGATCCACAGCATCACCGGGACAAAGCTGAGCAATACCGACAGGGCGATGACAATAAGCGCGACAAAAATCAATAGCGAGAAAATAGGATCCATTGTTCAAAAAACCTCCTGAAATGTGGGATTGAGAAACCGATTGCTGCTTACATCTATAGGTCTGTACCGGATGCTTCCTTAACGACGATGCGCGTTCCGTCGGTTTTGACGACAACAACCGACGTACCGGCGGGGAGGAACTGCCCTTCCGTAACGACATCGTAGCGCGTTCCGTCCAAAATTGCCGTACCGGACGGACGCAGTGTGCTGAGCGTGGTTCCTCGTTTGCCCACCAGATGCTCCTTCGATTCCGAGGAGTAGTAGCCTTCTTCTCCTCCAAGCTTATCCTTGAGAATAAACTTGTTCCAGATGCCGCGTTTGCGGAAGCGCCAAATAACAAACATTGCGATCGCGATTGCGATTAGTGCGGAACCGGACAGTGTTACAATCGCATCCCGCGAATCGAATGCGGCCAGCGTCACTCCGCCGACAATACTCGCTAATCCGAGTACGCCCAGTATGCCGAAGCTCGGGATGAACATCTCCAGAACGAGCAGCACAATTCCGGCTACAAACAGCACGACTGATTCAATGCCCGCAAAACCCGCCGCATAATGACCGAAGAAATACAGTCCGAAGGACGAGATCCCGAGCAAGCCGGGAAGCCCGAACCCAGGCACAAACACTTCCACCAGTATACCGCCGATTCCGACGATAAACAGCAGCGACATCGTAGCCGGGTGCGTCAGCAGTCGAGCCAGCTTCTCGGCGAAGGTCGGTTCGATCGTGACAATCGTGGATTGCTGCGCTTTGGCGAAATCGAGCACTTCCGTCCTTGTCGACAAGATCGCATCGGCGTAGCCAACCTTTTTGGCTTCTTCCGCCGACAGCGAAATGATATCGCCCTTCTCCTTCGTCCGATTGAGCGCCTTCATCTCGACGACGATATTTTTGTCCACCATGCCGTGCGCAATTTCCGGGTTGCGGCCGGCTGTCTCCGCAGCGGAGCGCATCTTGCTTGCCCAGTGCCCGATCGTCTTCGGATCATCGATCAACTTGCCCGACCCGTCAACGACCGCTGCTGAACCGATCGAGCTTCCCGGCGTCATCACGATGCGGTCTGCATTCAGCGCGATAAAAGCGCCTGCCGACACCGCCTTCTGCTTGACGAAAGCGATAATCTCCGCCTTGCTTTCCTGAACGATCCCGCCTATGTTCTCCGCCGCATCGACGCGTCCGCCATATGTATTGATTTCCAAAATAATGCGGTCGGCATGAAGACGCTCCGCTTCGGCGAATGCCCGGCGAATGAACTTCTCCAGTCCGGTTTCAATCGTCTGTTCCACCGGAATTACTACGGTGATTCCCGATCCACCCTGCTGCTTCACTGGCTGCTCCGACATGCCAGAGGCGACTGTTCCGCCTACCCCTCCGAACCCAATCGATATCGCAAGTGCCGACAGGCACAGCCAGCCAATCGCTCGGCTTGCGCGCTGACTCCATATGTGCATGCATATCCCTCCTCTCCACACCATATCCGTGAGCCTAACCGTATATACGTAATTAGCCTGCATTGGATGCAAAATATTATCCAAGTTGGCCGCATCATTTTTACAGGATAAATACGGGTGTAAAAAGAAGAGGCTGTCAGCAAGCGCCACTGCGCCGCATAACAGCCTCTCCGATATCGACAACGACTCCAACGAGCCGCTGCTAGGGTACATTCTTATTGGAGCATTTGCTGAACCGCTTGATTAACTAGTTTGCCTTCGGCTCGGCCCTTCACTTTGGGCATAAGAGCTGCCATGACCTTCCCCATCTCGGCCTTCGAGGATGCGCCTACTTCCTGAATCGTCTCAGCGACGATCGCGCGAATCTCCTCTTCGGTGAGCTGCTGGGGCAAATAAGTCGCTATGACATCGATTTCGGCTTTCGCGTTGTCTATCAGGTCTTGTCGACCGGCTTTCTCGAAATCCTGGAGGGCATCTTTGCGCTGCTTGATCTCCCGGCTCAAGATATCCAAAACCTCTTGATCCTCGAGGGGGCGCTTCAGATCGATTTCAACGTTCTTGATCGAAGAACGAACCATGCGTATGACGGAAAGTCTGAACTTTTCCTGGCTCTTCATGGCTTGCTTCATATCTTCGTTCAGTCGCTCGCTTAGATTCATTCCCCGCCAAATCCTCCTAGAACTTTCTCTTCCGAGCAGCCTCAGACTTCTTCTTGCGCTTGACGCTCGGCTTCTCGTAATGCTTGCGCTTCTTTACTTCAGCCAATACGCCGTCTTTCGCAATAGACTTCTTAAACCGTCTGAGAGCGGCATCGATTGTTTCGTTTTTCCGAACTTTCGTTTCAGACACTAGATTTCCCCTCCCTCCGGACAGACCGTCCAAGACAAACGCGGTTCATTAACCTTCATTATAGGCTAAAGGAAAAGCCAGTGTCAACTAAAGCCCGAATGAACCTCTACGAGTCAATCGGGGACAACACCGGTCCGAGCTTTGCGCCTCCCAGTAGATGGAAGTGGAGGTGATACACCACCTGCCCGCCTTCCGAATTGCAGTTGTTCACCAGTCGGTAGCCGCGTTCCGCGATGCCGAATTCCCGTGCAATATGCTGGGCGGCGGCTGCAATTTCACCAAGCACCCCGAGATCCTCCCGAGCGACGTCGTTCATCGTCGGAATATGCTTCTTGGGGATAATGAGTATATGTACCGGGGCAGCAGGCTGAATATCGTGAAAGGCAAGCACGTGCTCGTTCTCATACACCTTTTTGGAAGGAATCGTTCCCTCAATTATTTTACAAAAAATACAATCCATACACCGGCCTCCTGTATCGAAATCTATACGTATCAGTGTATCGAAAAACTGACCTCTCGTCCAATTAGCGAACGTTCGGGTTTTGTTCATATTGTTACATTGAAAGCAGTACAGCGGACAGGCTATAATGTTGCAGAAATGATGATTTGGATATAACGGAGGTCTACTGCCATGGAAAATGCTGCAATCGGCGGCAAAAGCATCATTCTGCGCCTGGAGTTTCAAACGGATCAAGTTACGTTTGGAGCCGTAGCGGCCGCAATCTCGGAAGCGGGCGGCGATATTATCGCGATCGACGTCATTCATACGGACCGTAAGTCCTCTACGCGCGATTTAACCGTTACCGTAAGCGATCTGCAGGTAGTCGACAAGATTACCGACGCGCTGAAGGCAATGGACGGCGTCCGGGTCGTGAACGTTTCGGACCGCACCTTCCTGCTGCATCTCGGCGGCAAGATCGAAATGAAGCCGAAAACCCCGATTCAGAATCGCGATGACTTGTCCCGTGTCTATACGCCGGACGTGGCGCGCGTTTGTTTAGCGATTAAGGATGACCCGCGCAAGGCGTTTACGCTGACCGTGAAACGGAACACCGTCGCCGTCGTATCGGACGGCTCCGCAGTTCTTGGGCTCGGCAATATTGGACCTTCGGCCGCGATGCCGGTTATGGAAGGAAAGGCGATGCTGTTCAAGCAGTTCGCAGACGTCGACGCATTCCCGATCTGTCTGAATACGCAGGACACGGAAGAAATTATTAATGCGGTCAAATGGATTGCTCCGGCATTCGGGGGCATCAATCTGGAGGATATTTCGTCGCCCCGCTGCTTCGAAATTGAACAGCGTCTTCGCGAGGAGCTGGATATCCCGGTATTTCATGACGATCAGCACGGCACAGCAGTTGTGCTGTATGCAGGCTTGATCAATGCGTTGAAGCTGGTCAAAAAGCATATCAGCGAAGTGAAGGTGGTTGTAAACGGCATTGGCGCGGCGGGGATTGCATGCAGTAAAATATTGCTTGCAGCAGGAGTGAAGGAGCTTGTCGGTGTTGACCGGGAAGGCTCGATCGTCGCGGGCAAGGAGTACGCTAATCCGATGTGGAGTTGGTATGCCGAGCATACGAATCCGAACCGGATCGACGGCCCCTTGTCTGAAGCGATCAAGGGTGCGGATGTATTTATCGGTCTCTCCGCCGGCGGCGCGCTGAAGCGGGAATATGTCATGACGATGGCGCACGATCCGATCGTGTTCGCGATGGCGAATCCGACGCCGGAAATTCGTCCGGAGGAATGCGAAGACATCGTTGCGGTCATCGCAACCGGCCGTTCGGATTACCCGAATCAGATCAACAACGTCCTTTGCTTCCCGGGTATTTTCCGCGGTGCGCTGGACTGCCGGGCGACAACGATCAACGAGGAGATGAAGCTCGCGGCAGCGGAAGCGATCGCTTCCGTCATTTCGGAGAATGAGCTGAACCGTTTCTATATCATCCCAAGCGTGTTTAACCAGGACGTAGCGAAGCTGATACGCGACAAGGTCGTCAAAGCGGCGATCGACACAGGGGTCGCACGCCGGATCCCGCGCGAATTCCGCTAGTTATTTTTGCAGCTGTAACAGCAGCCCCTCTCTCCTTCCCGGTCGGAAGCTAGAGAGGGGCTTTTTCGAGGGGTAACGTGTACTTTCGATACACAATTACTTACCGGATACGTCATTTCCATTGATCCGAACATGCTCCAAATCGAACTGCTTCACATGCATCAGGTCCGTAGCTGTGTCTGCATGATCGACTTGAATATGACGGAGTACAACGTCTTGAATCGGACATTCCTCCCAGCCCCTCGCTTCAATGGCTACTTCCACTTGCTTCGCCGTTACATGCTCCACAATAAAATGTCGGAATAGAGTAGGATGAAATTCCCCGCGATGACTGTGGTAGGTCGTGGAGAAACGAATCAGCCAATTCGCTTCTTCAACTCGAATATCTCGAACCCATACATATTCAACCGAAGCGCCTCGATCCGCATTGGACTTAAAATAAATGGCGTTCCGGACCTGCAGCAGCTCATTCTCGTATATGTACACGTGGCGAACACCGCCCGACAGCTCGCTGCCGATCGCCAAAGCATTGTGGCCTCGCAATTGATTGCGGCGAATTACGATGTATTCGCTGGGAATCCCAACCCTCCATGCATCCTGATCTCGCCCGGATTTCACGACAATGGCATCGTCCCCATTATGAATCCGATTATTCTCAACCAACACATAACGACAAGAGTCTATATCGATTCCGTCATTATTTAACCGCAAGCTTTCAATTTGCAGTCCGCGAATCGTCACGTTCGTGCAATATGTCGGGTGTACGATCCAGAATGGAGAGTCGTATATCGTTACATCTTCCAATAACAGGTTTTGGCAGTGAAGGAATTGAATCAAACTTGGACGTAAGTAATCGTCAGGTCCATGGATTCGATCTGCTACAGGAACCCCCCGCGGAGCCAGGTTGTGTACAGCGCTTCGGTTTTGCATGGGGCGCCAGCAGCCAAAGGTGGACTCTGCATTGCCGTCGATCGTCCCTTTTCCTGTGACGGCAATATTTTCTTGCTTCCATGCATACAGAAAAGGGGAGTAATTATAAATCTCAACACCTTCCCATCGTTGCAATACGGTCGGAAGATAATATTCGGGATTGGGGTCGAAGCGCAGGATCGCACCTTCAGCCAAATGAAGATTCACATTGCTTTTCAGCTCCAGAGGGCCTTTAGACAGCCATAACCCTTCCGGCACAATCACCCTTCCGCCGCCTTCGGAGCTTGCAGCATCGATTGCCTGCTGCACAGCACGCCGGGCATCCTCGTTTTCGCCGCATTTTGCCCCGAATGAGGGAATGAGGTAGTCTTTCTCCGGAAAAGACGGTATCTTGATATGTTGGAGTACTGCCTCCACCTGAGTTTCAAACGCATCTGTCCATGATACATGCATCCGATTGTTACATCCCTTCCATCGTGTTTGTACATTCAAGGGGGCTGCGTATAACGTTCCTGCACACCTCTGTTCATTCTACCAACACGCAATGACACAAGATATACCAATCCATTAAAATGAACATTACTTTCTTAACCTGTTTCTTCGTACCGCCAAAAAGACGATTAAAGTCTCTGCAAGGAGGAGCGACAGCGGCTTGTCCTTTCCGGCGGGGTAAAAACGGGATGCACGCGCATCCCGTCCTTAGCCAATCGCAATCCTTATACGAATGGCACGGCGGTCAGCGCCAGCAAGGCGGCGAGCGGAAGCGCGACGCGCGCAAGGCGGCGGCGCGGGTAGCCGAAGCCGTAGCCGTAGCCGGGGAAGCCGTAGCCATAGCCATATCCGAAGCCGGGGGCGCCGAAGCCTGGAGCACCGAACCCGGGAGCGCCAATGCCGGGGGCTCCAAACCCTGGTGCGCCGACACCGTAGCCGGGATATAAGCCGCCATAGCCGGTCAAACCGCCCACAAATGCTCGCTCTTCTTCCCGCATCGGCATATTCGGAGCGGCTGCCTGTGCATGAATAGGCTGGTTAACCGCAGCGGCAACCGGTGCGTTCATTCCGTGCATCGGCTGGTTGGCAGCAGCTGCGACCGCACCTTCTACCGGAACGATCAAATACACATTGTGCTGATCTACACTCTCGACAATGCCGTCGATATGCTGTCCATCCGTCGTTTGCATGACGACATATTTGTTCATATGCTGCTGGCACTGCTTGACAAGCTGTTCATTGTACATGTAGGAAAGCCTCCCAAATAAGTATCTTTGCTCACCCCCATCCTATTCACCTGCGCCCGAAACGGCTACAGCCCACTACGTCATTTTTCATATAGACTGACAGTCTATTTTTGTATATAATATTGTCAATGGAGGTGATCGTGATGCGGCTGATGCGGCCAACAACGCGCAAGAAGCGTGAACGAATGATCCAAATGGCCATGCAGATGTTTGTAGAACGAGGATATGACGCTGTATCCGTCGACGACATTATTCAAGCAACGGGAACGTCGAAGGGGACCTTCTACCACTATTTTAAAGGAAAAGACGAAATTATTGCCGAGCTGATTCATCAGCAGACACAGATTGTCGAGCATTGGTCCTCTCACACGCCGGCGAAGGTCGAATCTTTGGAGGGGCATATCAATCGACTTTTTCTAGACTTGTCGTCTATCATTGCCGAATCCAGAAGAGTAATGCGGAGCTTGCTCGCTCTGCAATGTTTGAACGAAACTGTGGCCGAGGCACACCGCTCCTTCTCGGGCAAGCTGCTCGCCGGGATCGGCAGATGGCTCCCCGAACACGGGAAAGCGCAGGCGCTCGTAACGATGTATCACGGCTGTGTTGTATCTTGGTGCTTGAGCGAGGATGAGCATTTGCCAGACATCGTGCGCAGACGGTTTGCATATTTATGGTCGGGCTTGCGCTCGTCCAGCGAAGCGGAGGAGCTGCAGCTGGCTCCATCCAGCAAGGAGGGCAAAACAATGAAAATCGCGATTATCGGCGGCGGTCTGGCCGGCTTGACGGCTGCCGCTTATTTATCGGAGAGCGCTGCCGTAGAGGGTGTGCTGTTTGAACGCAGTCCCCAGCTCGGCGGCCGAGCGTTTACCTATGAGCGTTCCGGCTTTACGTTGAATTACGGCGCTCACGCCATCTATGGAATTGACCGGCACGAGCTGTCCACGATGGAAAAGGAGCTCGGCCTCTCGTTCAGCTCTCGTCAGGTGGATAAGCGTAAGGTGATGTATGCGAAGGACAACAAGCTGACCCCAGCTCCGCTTGACTTCGTCGGACTGCTCAATACCGAGGTGCTTACTGCAACCCAGAAGGTGCGGTTCGTAGCGGAGATTGCAGCGGTTATGGCCAACATTCATCTTTTGCGGAATTATCGAACGCTGGGCGATTATTTGGCCGAGTCAGGCGCAGCGGACGATGTGAAGGAGCTGTGGGAGCATCTGGTCTGCTCCAACTTCTTTATTACCCCCGAGGATGCCCGCAAAGTTC
>JBEPYM010000128.1:0-10634 GCA_041641375.1 Paenibacillus sp. | reverse complement strand
GGTGCAGGATGCGTGCTGATCGAGCGTTCGGAGGATCCGACCGTCCAGTCATGCTTGCTGGCAAGTGATTTCGGTTCAGATGGGGGCGGTGGGGTACACGTTCATCGAGCGGGACTAGCCGCAACGTTGGACGGTGTCGATTTTGATCCAAAAGGGTATTTTTATCAAAATGGACGCGAGGTGTATCGTTGGGCTGTGCAGACGGTTCCTGCAGGAATGGCCAGACTCCTGGAGCAATCCGGTATGACGCGGGATGAGGTGGACTGGTTCGTTCCCCATAGCGCCAACGCACGAATGATCGAATCCATCTGCGAGCGCAGCGGTTTTCCGATGGAGCGGACACTGCTCAGTCTTGTCCACTACGGCAACACTTCGGCTGCATCAATTCCGCTTGCAATTGATTCAGCTGTGCAGGACGGCCGAGTTCTGGCGGGTCAACAACTGGTTTTGTACGGGTTTGGCGGTGGACTCGTGTACGCAGGTGCCGTGCTGAAATGGACCTTATAAGGGACGCGTTGGAACGCAAAATGAGAGGCGCGTCACGCCTCCCTGCCCCTAACGCTGCTATGCCCTTAGAAAATATCCATGCTCAAATAACGCTCACCCGTGTCCGGCGCGATGCAGAGCACGCGTTTGCCGCGTCCGAGCCGCTGCGCCGCCTGCATGCCCGCCCATACCGAAGCGCCCGCCGACGGCCCCACGAGCACGCCCTCGAGCCGCGCCAAATCCCGCGTCGTCCGCAGCGCATCCTCGTCGGCTACCTGCACGATCTCGTCGTAGACGCTCGTGTTCAGAATCGCCGGCACAAAACCCGGGCTTGTGCCGACCAGCTTATGCGGCCCCGGCTGCCCGCCGGACAGCACCGGCGATCCCTTCGGCTCCACAACGACGACCTCAATACCCGGCAGCCGCTCCTTCAGCACCTCGCCCGTTCCGGTAATCGTGCCGCCCGTTCCGGCCGTCGCCACGAAGCAGTCGAGCCGCCCATCCATTTGCTCGATAATTTCCAGCGCCGTCGTTACCCGGTGAACGTCCGGATTCGCCCGATTCTCAAACTGCTGTGGTATAAAGCCGCCCTCGATCGAGTCGCGCAGCTCCACCGCCTTCGCAATCGCGCCCGGCATCCGCTGGGCGGCCGGCGTCAGCACCACCTCGGCGCCGTACGCCTTCAAGATATTGATCCGCTCCTTCGTCATATTGTCCGGCATGATGAGGATCGCGCGGTAGCCGCGGGCCGCCGCATTCATCGCAAGCCCGATCCCCGTGTTGCCGCTCGTCGGCTCGATGATCGTCGAGTATCCGGGCACGAGCAGCCCGTCCTTCTCCGCCTGCACGATCAAGTTATATGCGGCGCGGTCCTTCACACTCTTGCTCGGATTGAAATACTCCAGCTTCACATACAGCTCGGCCGCATCCGGGCCAAGCAATCGATTTACACGAACGGCAGGCGTATCGCCGATAAGCTCCGAAATATTATTAACCATTCTGGGTGCCATGTCTGTCATCTCTCCCTTGCATCTTTCGCACGACACCCATTATACCAACAAATACGCCCCGAATAAATGTGTTTATGTCCCTGAAGCCGCCAGCGCCTTCCGAATAAAAAACCACGCCGCAATCGGGAAGCTTCCGATAAACAGCAGCAGCGAATGCAGCACGATCGGCGCCGTCGACACCGATATGACCGCAATAACGCATAAAATCCCGAAGATGCGTCCTGCATTCAGCCCCGCTTCCCGCAGCACGACATATTCGACCCGGTGCCGCGCACTCTCTTCGTCTTTCCCGATATAGTCAAACACCTGCGACGTAATCGGAATGCCGTACAGCGGATATGCCAGCGCCACCCCGATTCCGAACAGGAGCAACGTCGTATAATCCAGACGCCAAAAAAAAGGCAAAATAAAAACCGTCATCGCCACCGCCCCGATCAGCATCGACACGCTGCGCCTCCCCGGCTTGAGCCACTTGCCCGCCGCATAGAACGCCACCAGCGCAACAGCCGACGTCACGAGCGAGTAATTACCCAGCTGAAGCTCCGTCTGCGTCGCGATAAACACAAGCAGTCCGATCACGAAGCCGAACACGCCTTCCCTCACGCCTTGCGCCGCCAGCGCCGGGAACAGCAGCCGCCACAAATTCCCCTTCTCCCGCAGCTTTCGCAGCCCAAACAGCCAGACGTACGTCCCCTCGCTCTCCCGCCTTTTCAGAAAGAACGACACAATAACCGCCACAATAAACACACCCAAGGATAGGGAAAAAATGAGACGATACCCGACAACACCGCCCAGCGCAGCAATCAGCAATCCCGATATCCATGGAGCCAGCATTCCCGAAGCCGCACCGAGCAGCCCTGCCCAGCCGTTGAAGCGGTCGCGCGTCCAGCGGTCCGTCACCTCGAAATATACAACGTTAAAGGACAGCCAGAACAGCCCCGAAGCAGCCCCCTGAACCGCCCCCAGCAATAGCGCATATTGAGCCGCCGACGTCTCCAGCAGCAGCACCAGCGAATAAAAGATTGCAGATAGCACAATCCCGAGCCGCAGCGCATTCATCTTGTTGCCCTCGCGCACCCACTTACCCGCAACGAAAAATACCAGCACATTCGTCAGCTGCGTGGCCAGCGCGAACCAGCCGATTAGCGTGAAGGTCCCAGCCTGCTTCCATAAATACACCCCAACGAAAGCGCCGGACAGTGCGTTCGCCACCGCAATCATGCCGTGTACGACGAGCAGCAGCTTGATCTGCGCATCGAATACGCCGCGCTCCGAAGTCCCGGCTCCTTTTCCTCCCCGCTCCGATTCGCTCCAGTATGATCCCAGGAATGCCCCCTGCGACCCCGATTGGCTGCCGATCCATCGTTTCGGTTTCGTCATTTGCATTCAATCATCACCCGGTTTTCTATGTACTGAGGCAAAGCCTTCCTCCTACTTTGCCCCAAACCGTAATCCGGAAAACCGCCTTCCAGCAATAGGAAAAGCCGCACCCTCCAGAGCGCGGCCTTCCTCTTACATTTCTCCGATATGGCGCTTCATCAGCGCTTCCTTCGCGCTGCTCGTCAATCGCTCCGATACATGGAAGCATGACGGGCATACAAATACGAGAACCTCAAGCGGCGATGCAACCGGCGGCACATCCATACCCGGGGCGCGATACGGCGCAAACTCCTTGTCCCGCGTACCGGCCTGTACCATAAACTCGCGGCACTCCGGGCATTCCGGAGCCTCCTCCTGCGCTTCGGTATACGGTCTCAGCGCCATGCGCAGTCGGCGAAGCCGTTCATCCTCCACCGAACCCGCATCGTCCTCCTCGTCATCCCAGGCCACGGAGCCGGCATTCCAGATGCCGCCGCCTGCCGAGATTTCTTCGTCCCGATCATCGTCCCGCTCTACATTGACATTGACCACCCGGTAATCGCCCAGTTCATTCAAGCAATGCGGGCACATCTCCTCAGGCCCGAGCTCCTCATCCATCACAATTTCCGTCTGGCACCATGGGCATACCGTTCTCATCAAGCCGCTCCCCTTCATGTTCACATTGCATACTTAACAAAATAGTATACACCCGCACCCAGAAAAATCAAGGAAACCGCGAGCAACGTCCCCCACAGGTACTTCATGTTACACTTGCCCCGACAACGTAGGAGATCGATACGGAAATCATGAGCGACAGCAGGCCGACCGCACGATTGTCCCGCTGAATCTCGTCATCGATTTTGAACACCGGAGTCAAAAATTCAAAAATAAAATACGCGACCAGCAGCAGCACAAAACCGATGCCCGCCCACAGCAGCGAATCGTAAATCGTATCATTGTTCAGAATCGCAAATCGAAAAATGTTGCATATCCCAAAAATTTTGCCTCCGACCGCCATCGCGACCGAAACATTGCCGTTCTTGATTTCCTGCCACGCCTTGTATTTCGTCACAAATTCAAAGATGGCCAGAAATACGACAAGCGACAGCACGGCTACAGAGTAAAAAGCGAGCGTCTCCACATAAGGATTGGCAATCAATATATCCACCTCGTTCTTCATCTCGGATCTCCTCCTGGCAAGCGTGCACACAAAGAGACTGAAGGGCAGCGGCAGCGCCGTCCGAACCTTCAGCCTCTTCCCGTGTTGCTTGTTACTGCTTCTTGGCAGCGAGCTGGGCCTTCAGGGCCGCCAGCTCATCGTCAATGCCATCATTCGCCTTAAGCGAGGCGAATTCGTCGTCCAGGCTGCGGGACGTGCCGCGCAGCTCCTTGCTCGCCTCCGCCTCAGCCTCCAGCTGGAGCACCTTCTCGCTCATCCGATCGAAGCCCTTCGCCGCATTGTCCTTGCCGAAGCCGGACATCGCCTGATTGATGCTCTTCTGCGCCTTCGCCGCTTCGGCGCGGGCGACGAGCAAATCGCGCTTCGTCTTCATTTTGCCGAATTCGTCCTTCATCTCCTGCAGCTGCGAGCGGAGCTGATCCGCGTTCTGCTTCGCGATGCCGTGCTGAATCGTCATCTCGTCGAAGCGCGTCTGATGCTCCTTCTTGTCCTGGAGCGCGCGGCGCGCGAGGTCATCGTTGCCCTGCTCCAGCGCCAGCACCGCCTGCTGCGTCCGCTTGTCGACCATCTCACGCGCATCTTCCAGCTGCTGCTTGAACTTCTTCTCGATTGCGATCTGCTTCGCCACCGCAATTTCCGCATCCTGTATGTCGCATTCCATGTCGCGCAAGTACTGGTTGAGCATCTTGACCGGATCCTCCGCCTTGTCAAGCAAGTCGTTGAGCGAGGCCATTGTCATATCGCGAAGCCGTTTGAACAATCCCATATTCGTTCCTCCCGCATTCGTCTTTATTATTCCCATTTTGCATACAACTGTACATACGCGATATTGCGTACGGCGGTTTCACACGCGTTGCAATTATTTATACATGCGGATTCGGCAACAGGCGCCGAGTCGTATATACTAGTGGGTAAAAGGCAGGTACGAGGAGGCGAACGGTATGAAGCTTTTTGTCACAGGCGGCACCGGGTATGTCGGTACCGCGATTTCGCAGGAGCTGGTAGCGCGGGGCCATACGATTTACCAGCTTGTGCGTCGTTCCGGAACGGGGCTGAGCCACCGGCTCGCGGTGGAGGTGTCCGGCGACCTGCTGGACCCGGCGACCTACGAAAGCTCGCTCCGCGAATGCGATGCGGTCGTCCATCTGGTCGGCATCATTCGGGAACGGCCTTCCAAGGGAGTTACGTTTAGCCGCATCCATGTCGATGGCACACGCTGTCTTGTGGAAGCTGCCAGCAAGGCCGGCATCCGCCGGTTCATCCACATAAGCGCGCTCGGAGCCAGGGCAGGAGCCGTCAGCGCCTACCACAGGTCCAAGTGGGAAGCGGAAGAGCTCGTGCGGGCGAGCGGTCTGCCGCATGTCATCTTCCGACCGTCGGTAATCTTCGGTCCAGGCGACGAATTTGTCAATATGCTGGCTGGTCTCGTGCGGCTGCCGGTGACACCGGTAATTGGGGACGGCCGATACCGGATGCAGCCCGTCTCGCTGCGCAATGTCGCGCAGTATTTTGCTGAAGCGGCGGATGCCGAGAGAGCGCCCGCGAACACCGCCTACGAAATCGGCGGACCGCACAAAATCGCCTACAACGAGATGCTGCGCGAGGTTGGCCGGGCGATCGGCAGGCCGAAGCCGCTGCTGCTGCACCAGCCGCTCTGGCTGATGAAGCCGATGATCCGCGCCCTGGACCGCTTCCCGTGGTTCCCGATTACGCAAAGCCAGCTGACCATGCTGCTGGAGGAGAACATCGTGCACGGCGTACACGACGCTCCTGCGGCATTCGGGGTGGAGCTAGTGCCTTTCGCCGAGGGGATCAGGGAGTATTTGTAGAAATTCGGGCGGTGTAATCTAACAGGGAGATACATCGGTGAATGCAAGCTAGGTGCTCACATGATCAGACTTGCCTTGTAAGACCCGTAGTCATCGTACACAAAATGTACCAAGGACGAGGGGGCGAGGCGGTTGACCCGTGGTCATCGTACACAAAATGTACCAAGGACGAGGGGGCGAGGCGGTTGACCCGTGGTCATCGTACACAAAATGTACCAAGGACGAGGGGGCGAGGCGGTTTAATTCGGACCACCTTTCGCAAAACAATGTTTTTTTACTGCCAAGCGGCGACTTTATTCCAAGCAGCTTGCCATGTGAGGAGAGACGGCTGATGCTAATTCCATTATTGAATAAGGTTTGATTGAGTTGACTGGACATTTAAACATTCCAGAACATAGTAACATGTACGATGTCCTTGATCGGGATGGGATCAGTTCGTTGGCCCTGCTTGCTAGTCACGTACGGCTTGGGCCGCCCTCCTTAAAGCGGGACGCCTGCTGCCAGAACAACCGCATCGATGGATTCACCAGCTTGTTCCGATGATGGATCGCATAAATTTGCCGATTAGAGCGCCACTCCGGAATCGGATGGCTATACAGCTCGCCTCGAGCAACCTCCTGTACAACGGAAGTTTCCGACACCATCGCATAACCAATCCGCTCCTTAACCGCAGCCTTCATAGCTTCAGAGCCAGACACCTCCATCGTAATCGAGAGCCGCTGGCCGTGGCTCTCCGCCCATTCGTCCGCAAGCCTGCGGCTGATCGATTGCTCCTCATGGGCTACAAGAGGGTAGGCGCAGAGCAACTCAGGCGTCCACAGCTCCTCCTTCACGAGCGGATGCTCCGGATGGACAATTACGACCAGATCGTCCCGAACGAGCGGTTCATAAATAAGCTCCGGATCAGTCGCCTCCGTCTGGGAAATAATGCCGAGATCAAGCTCGAACTGCTTAATTTTATCGACGATATAAGGAGCCGGCTTTACCTCCAGCAGGATGTGCAGCTGCGGGTAAAGCTGTTTCAAATTGCCAAGCACGGGCGGCAGCATGTAGGTAGCAGGTGTATGCGTGCTGCCGATTGCCAATCTCGAACCGTTCAAATCCTGGTACTCCTTCATCAGAGTCCCGATTGTAGAGGACATGGCTGTAATCCGTGACGCATAATGGTACAAGGCGCGGCCGGCTTCCGTCAATTTAATCACGTGAAATGACTTCGTCATAAACAGCGGCACCCCAAGCTCCTCCTGCAGCTTGTTCAGATGGAAGGTTACGGTTGGCTGCTGGATCCCCAGCTTCTCCGCTACAAGATAAAGCTTCTGATGTTGGACCGCGAGTACGAACACCTTAAGCTGCTGCAGATTCACAAATCCACCCCACTTTTTAAAAAATGATTGTCTTATCATAGATAATATCTATCTATTTCAAAATTGTATAGATCATATTTGATGAATGTTTTACGCTCCGTTGATGCTCGTCTAATCCTTCGCTGATACAGTTAACCTTGTAGAATTCATTAACGGAGGGATTACCAATGAAAACAAGATGGCCGGCTGCAACGTTAGGAACGGTATTGCTAAGTATGAGTCTGGTAGCCGCAGGATGTGCAGGTCAATCTACAGTAAGTCCGGTGGAGACCGGACAGTCAAGCCCGGTGCAAACGAATGCGGAGAAGCAGCCAGATCAGCCAAAGGTGGATCCAAAGACAATCAAAATGTTTCTGTACGGTAATGATTTCGTGGAACTGGTAGCACCGAAGTTTTCCCAGGAAACGGGATATCAGATGGAGGCTGTTCATTATGCCGGCGGCGAGGTGCTGGCAAAGATTGAAGCCGAGCAAGGAAATCCGAAGTGGGATGTACTGATGATGGACGGACACGGCTCGGTTCGCAACCTGGGCGACCGCGGCTTCCTCTTGACTGGCTGGAAGCCGAGCAACCTGAGCCAGCTCGATTCATTCGGTGCCTCGCTTGTGCCGGAGGATTACGCTTACTTCCCGATGGGAATTCATGCTTCAGCTGTTATCGCTTATAACAAAAAATTTGTTGCAGACGACAAGGCGCCAAAAACATGGGAAGAGTTTTTTGCCTACAAGGGACGTGTAGGACATGCCGATCCTGCGGTTGCCGCTCCCGCTTATCCGCTCGTCTCGTCCTTTTTCCATAAATGGGGTGTTGAGGAGGCTCAGAAAAAATACATTCAGCGTTTCAAGGACGGCATGAATGTGTATCCGAAGAACGGTCCGGTTGGCAATGCGCTTGTCAGCGGTGAAATTCACGTAGCTGCACTGCAGGAGCACAATGCATACGACCTGATGTTGAAGGGTGAGCCGATCGGGGTCATTTGGCCGGAGGAAGGTGCGCCGGGCAGCCTGCGGGTGATCGCAATTAACAAGCATACCAAAAATCCGGAGGGCGCGAAGGCGTTCGTCGAATACATGCTGAAGTCGGAGACGCAGGGCATGCTGACGGCGCTAAAGACGAACGAGAGCTTCTTTACTCCGCTAGCCAAGGGAGTCGCCAAACGCCCGGAGCGCAAGCAGGACGGCAAATTCCTGCTGCCGCCAGCCAAGTGGGCCGCCGAGCATGAGGTCAAAATCAAGACGTGGTTCGCCGACCGCAACGTAAAATAACGAACAGTCATGATGAAATCCGCAGATTTACGCTGGGGAGGAGGGGTTACCCTCCTCCTGATTATCCTCATCATATTGCCGTTGTTCGCCGTCTTGTTGAACGCCGTTTTGCCCGGCATATTTTTCGGCAGAGCGCAATACAACGGCTTTAGCCTGCTGCTCGAACTGTTCCATCGTCCGCTGTGGCGCACCTCGATGATGAATTCAGTCACCCTCGGCTTCGGTGCGGCGACCTTCGGCACACTGCTAGGCGGAGTACTTGCCATGCTGAGAGCGCAATGGGATTTCGCGGTCGGTCGCCTGCTCGATGCTGCCGCATGGGCGCTGTTGATCGCACCGTCGTTTATGATCGCGCAGGGCTGGGTGCTGTTCGCCAATCCGAACGGCATCGTCTACCAATGGCTCGGCTGGACCTGGGTTACATCTTTTATTTTCCAGCCAGCCGGACTGATGTTTGTCATGGCATTAAGCAAATTTCCGCTCGCCTATTTTGCAGTGCTCGCCGCTTCGGAATGGGGCGTCAAGCAGTTCGGACATGCGGCCAGGCTATGCGGAGCCGGGCCGTTCACCGTCTGGCGGACGGTGCAGCTACCATTGTCCACCCCGTCATTCCTGGCTGGCTGGACGCTTGTATTCATAGATACGATCGGGGATTTCGGCTTGCCGGCGGCGTTGGCAACCGTGTATCGATACCCCACGCTGCCCTATTCGATCTATACCGCGATCTACCAATCGCCGGTGCGCTTCGACATGGCTGGCGTGCTCGCTTTTTATCTCGTCCTGCTGCTTGGGCTGGCGATGGCAATGCTCGTGTTCGCGATCCGCCGCTCCCGCTTCGACTTTCTAAACGCGAAAGCCATTCGTGTTGTCAAGCAGAAGCCGCACCGCAGCTGGCCGCTGAACCTCTTCGCCGGGATTGTGCTGCTCGTCAGCATCGGTATCCCGCTCGGCACGAGTGCCGCTATATCCCTGCTGAAGCAGGCAGGTGATGGCTTCGTGCGCAGTAATATAACGCTTGTGCATTACGCGCAGCTCTTTGGTTATCACGACATCTCCAGCGACCACAGGCTGCTCGATTTCGCGCAGGGACTCGTCCATTCACTGTCGATCGCAGGCATTGCGGCCGTTCTCAGCATGCTGCTCGGATTTGTTGCCGCCTATGTGCTGACGTTCACCGATTTTCGATATAAGGGACTTGTTCAGCTGTTTTCGATTGTCTCACTCGCTGTACCGGGCATCGTGCTCGGGATCGGTTACATTTTTATCTGGAATCAGAAGTGGCTCGAGCCGATCGGCTTACATCTGTATGGTACGCCATCCTTACTTGTGCTGGCGGCTATTGCAGGGGCAATTCCTTATGCGGTACGTGTTCAGCTCGGCGCATTCGGCAATTTGTCCGGTTCGATGCTGAAGGCAGCATCCATTCAAGGAGCGAGCATTCTGGCACGTATGCTCCACATTGTGCTGCCGTTGACGAGGAATTCGCTGCTGCTCGCGACACTGGCCGCCTTCGGCACCTGCGTATTCGACCTTGCGACCGCATCCATGCTGAAGCCTCCCAACTTTGTGCTGACGCCGCTAGTTATCGACCGGGCATTCGAGTTTTCCCGTTATGGCTATGCGGCGGCAGCTACCGTCGTCAGCGGCTGTACGGTCATACTAATCATTCTGGCATTGCAGCTTGTGGGCAAAGGTTTGTTCGTCGTACTTGACCGCCGCTCCGCCCACAAGAAGGAGGATAACATACATGGACAACATACTGGAGCTAGAGCAAGTCGCTAAATCCTTCGACGGACAGCAAGTGTTACAGTCAATCTCCTTCCATTTGCGCCGCGGCGAAAGAATATGCATTCTCGGTCCTTCGGGCTGCGGCAAATCAACCCTGCTCCAAATCGTTGCGGGACTCGTTCAAACGGACAGCGGCATCATCCGGATGAACGGCATGACTGTCGAAGGCCCACGACATTACGTGCCGCCGGAGAAACGTCCAATCAATATGGTGTTTCAGGATTACACGTTATGGCCTCATATGTCCGCCCGGCAAAATATCGAATTCGGCATGAAGCAGCGTCGCACACCAGAATCGGCAAGACAAGAGCGGCTAACGCGATTGCAGGAGCTGCTCGGTCTCGGCTCGCTGC
>JBEPYM010000127.1:0-10642 GCA_041641375.1 Paenibacillus sp. | reverse complement strand
TCGAGAAAATACTAATGGCGCCGCCCCCCCCCGACCAATTACTCGCCGAACCCAGCGCCCATCCCAAAGAGTCGAGGAAATCCGCATGCCGCCGCCGCCCCCGACCAATTACTCCGCCGAAATCAGCGCCCGTCCCGAGAGTCGAGGAAATCCACAAGCCGCCGCCGCCCCTAGTAGTCGATCTCCACCACATACACTACAGAAAACGGAAACACGCAGCAGTAAGCAATCACGATAATATCGAGGAGAAACTCGCTATTTAGAGTGTATTGGTGCCTTTCCTGGCGGTTAACGCAAAAAACCTCGCAATTAACGAGGGGAAGCTCGTTAATTGCGAGGTTTACCTCATTATGATGCATTGGAATACGTACGCACCTCGTTCGGAAGCCTCGCCGGTAGTCCGCCCGGGCAGTCCTCCCGCCGGAAGCCCGGCTGGCAGCCCCCGTCGGTAGTCCGCTCGGGCCGCAACCCTGCAACGCCGGAAGCCCACCCGGTCGGAGATCCCCAAAGAGAGGGCTAAGCCTACTACGCCTGCTGGAAGTCGTCCAGCTCAGTTCCGAAATGCTCGGCGATCGCCGTCGCTTTGCTGCGGACGAACAGCCAAGAGGCCATATACAAGCTCCCCAACAAGCCCTCCAGGCAGCTAAGCATAAGAAACACCCGATGATATTGTTCGATCCCGTATAAATCGAGCAAATATTGCTTGGCACATGCTCCGGCAGCATAGTTGAAGGCGAGCAGCAGCGTCAACAGATAAAAAAAGGGGGAAACGGCGGGATGCGTATATTTGGTTCGAGCTTGCTCGCGCGATTCACCATACACATACGAGAAATCGACGGCAAAGCTGAGTGCGAGCGGACGGCGCAGCAGCGCGGTCATCACCACGACGGCGGAAAGACCGTATTTCACATACACATTGTTTTGGAGCATCGCGGTTGCGGAGCCTGACCATAAATCCACGAACGTGCTCAGTATCATCGCCCCGAGCAAATATATCCCAGTCACGTGAAACTGCCGTTCCTGCGCGAAGCGGGCAAGCGTATAGGCGATGCCAGGAACGGCGGACAGGAGCAAGGCGGTATACTGCGACACCACCTGCACCCCGTATGTCCAGATCGCCAGCGGAAGCACGACGTACACGAGGATATCCGCCGCTGCCCGCATAAGCCCTTTTGCACGGAACTTCATCCCAATCCACCTTTCCGGTAACCGACAAGGAGCTACCACCTTATCATGGTACTCCATGTTGTTGCCGGAAGATGAATGGTTTATGCAACTAGCTAATTCCTTAATTCGCCTGCTTGTATATGCGGTCGAGCTGCTCTTTCGTTAACCCCTGCGGCGTCCCGTCATATACGAGCTTGCCCTGATTCAAGCCGATAATTCGTGTCGCGAATGACGTAGCGAGCTCCACGGAGTGCAAGTTAATGATCGACAGTAGCTCGCCCTGCTTGTGTACCGAAGCAATCAGATCCATAATCCCGGCGGCGGTGATCGGATCAAGACTCGCAACCGGCTCATCGCCGAGAATCATCGTTGGCTGCTGCATCAGCATCCGCGCGATGGCTACCCGCTGCTGCTGACCGCCGCTCAGCCTTTCGGCGCGATGCCGCTCGTAGCCCGCCAAGCCGACCGACCGCAGTGCTTCGATCGCCTTCCCGCGTTCTGTCGAGTCAAAATATCCAACTGCATTTTTCCAAGCCGCCCTCGCGCCGAGCGTTCCCGTAAGAACATTGGTAAGCGCAGTAGCCCGGCCAACCAACTGAAACTGCTGAAATACCATCCCGATTCGGGTCCGTACCGCCTGCAGCTCCTTCTCGGACAGCCTGGTCAGGCGCTGCCCGTTCCATATGACTTCTCCTTTGGTAGGCCGCACCAGTACATTGATGCAACGGATAAAGGTCGACTTGCCGGCCCCGCTCGGTCCGAGTACCGCTACCCGCTCTCCGGGAGCAAATCGCACACTCACATCGCTCAGCGCCACTCTTTCTCCAGGTGAGCCGGGTTTTCCATATTTGACGGTCAAATGGCTAATGTCCAGCATGATACGGCTCCCTCCCTACCTGACAGCGGCTCGAACGCGCGCGCTGATCCAATCCGCCGCTACGACGAGCCCCATAATGACCAATACGTCGACGGCAACCTTCTCATATTCAAACAGCTTAAAATGAATAAACAGCTGTTGCCCGACTCCCCCGGCCCCGATAAATCCGAGAATGAGCGAGCTCCGAATGGCCACCTCGAACCGGTAAAAATAATTGCTGACAATGAGCGGAATCATCGCAGGCAGAACGGCGTACAGCGCAAGGGCGCCCCGGGACGCCCCGACCGATCGCAGCGCTTCCTGCGGTCCCGCATCGGAGGCTTCAACGACCTCAGATAGCAGCTTTCCCAGAACGCCGATGTTATGCAGCATGATTGCAATGACAGCGGGAAAGGGCCCGAGACCGACCACGGTAACGAACACAAGTCCGAATACGATCTCCGGCACAGCTCTCAAAAAGCTCATGACCCAGCGTACGATCCGCACCAGCCAAGCAGGAGACAGATTGCGTGCGGCCGTAAACGAAAGCGGAATGGCGACAAGCAGCGCGATAAAAGAACCGAGGAACGCGATCTGCAGGGTGATCAAGGTGGTACGGAGCGTTTCCGGAGCGGAGCTCCAATCCGGGGGAAGCCAGCTGCCTCCGATAAAGATAGCCAAATTGGCCATATTGGCGAATTTAGCCAGCTCAATTTCGGCGCCTCGCGCGCTAAAGAGAAGCGCCGCGAGCAAGATCGCGGCGCTGATGATTGTCTTTCGGTTTAACCAAAGCATGGAACAGGCACCTCGTTATTTCAGCTTGCCTTCCTTCTCGGCAGCAGCGCGAATCGCTTCATAGTCGGCATTGCTCGCTTTCTCAAAGCCGCTGATCGCAAAGCCCTTCAGAATGACCTCGTCCTTGATTCCGACAAATGCTTCCTGCAGCTTCTTGATCGTATCCGCATCCGTACCCTTCTTCACAGCCCAAGGATATTGGAACAGCTTGTCGGATTGCCAGATCACCTTCATCTGGGAGCCGTCCACCTTTTTCTGTTCCACAAGTCCTTCATAGATGGCACTGTCGATTGCTCCTGCATCGACCTGCTTGTTCTGAATCGCCAGAGCCGTCACGTCGTGAGAACCGGTATACCGCACGTTTTTGAAGGAATGCTTCTCTGCGGAAGTAAACACATTCCGCTTCTTCAATTCAAGCGTCGGCACAAGGGAGCCGGAGGTCGAGTTCGGATCGCCGAATGCAAAGTTGACCTTGGAAGAGTCCTTCAGCATATCGTCGATCGTATTCCAAGGGCTGTCCTTATGCGTCAAGATATACGAATAATAGTGAGGTTTTCCCTTCACAAGCTGTGTTACGATCGCTTCGGCGCCGCTCTTATGGTGTGCGATCACGTAGGTGAGCGGACCAAAAAATGCCATGTCGATCTGACCGAAATTCATCGCTTCCACGACTCCGTTATAGTCGGGGTATTCATTGATCGTTACGGTTCTGCCAAGCTTAGCTTCCAGAATTCCCTTCAGCTTCTCCATCGCTTCCTTCATCTGTCCTTGCGTCTGTGCAGGGATGACCGCTACCTTGAAGGGTTGTCCGGCAGTCGGCTTCTTCGTGGCTGCATTGCCGCCGCAGCCAACGGCCAAAATTACAATCAACATAAGTGCAACAATCCAAGTTTGTCTTGCCATGTTTTTCATTATAATGCTCCCTCATGCGTAATCGTCATTTCCCCTATGAGAAAGACTCATCCCATACTATATCAAGGGCGCGCATGTTCTGTAAAGAAGGAATCGAGTCCTAATGCCTCGTTTACAAAACGTTCAATTAACGGATCATTTCGGATCGAATCGGGAAACACGGCATAAAATTGACGGTCCGTCTGAAACTCGCCCAGTATTCGGTAAGGCGAAGGCAGCTGGAACGGCAGCGACCATTTTGAAAGCACCGTAACGCCGAGCCGGGCTCCAACAAGGGCCAGCGCGCTTTCCGGACCGTTCGTTTCCCCGATCACGTTCAGCTGCTCGGGATCCACGCCGGACTGCAGCAGGCTTCGATACAGCGCTTCTCTTGTACCGGAGCCGGGCTCCCGCAGGATAAGCGGCAAACTTCCAAGCTCGCGGAGATCTGCGATCGG
Organism: Paenibacillus sp.; assembly: GCA_041641375.1. Lineage (GTDB taxonomy): Bacteria > Bacillota > Bacilli > Paenibacillales > YIM-B00363 > Paenibacillus_AK. The sequence continues at coordinate 6,475 of JBEPYM010000127.1, read as the reverse complement.
CGTATGCGCCTCGGTGCCGATGACAAGCAGGACGTCGCTTGCGACCGGGACCGCGGTAAAGCCTTCGCTGATTGGCGCGCTTCCAACCAGCGCCGCATCCAGCTCGCGCCGCTCCAGGCGGGCAAGCACCTGACGTGAGGAACCGGTGTGCACGGTGATGTGGAGCTGCTCCGATTGCTGCTTCAAGGAAAGAATGAGTGCAGGCAGAAGAGTCATCCCGGGCACGGAAGATGCTCCGATTCGCAGTCTTCCCCGTGTGCCGAGCGACGCCTGTCCGCTCTCGTCAAGCAGCAGCGCCCATTCCTTAAGCAGCCGCTTGCCACGTTCATATACAGCTTGTCCTGCCGGGGTAAGCTCGGTATGCAACGAACCTCGCTGCAGCAAGGTCAGCTGAAGCTCCTCCTCCAGCGATTGGATTTGGCGCGAAATGCCCGATTGGGTCATGCCAAGCTTGTCCGCCGCCTCCGAGAAGCTCCCCAGCTCCGCCACAAGTGCAAATGCCTGCAATCTCTTGATATTCACGCGATCATCCTCCGTAACATCCGCTTATTGTTGTCCAATTCTATGCTATAATGAGCGTTAACATAAAGAAGTCATTCTCTAATAAGATTCTAACAAAGTGAGGGAACCATGTGAAACCTTCGAATGAAGACAAGCCTTCCTGCTGCTCCGTATCCAGGCAGGGCTTCATGCCAATCGAGAATGCTGCCAGCACATCAAGCGAAGCTGATTCTTCCTCCGCATATCCGCATCCGCTTGTTCTTATTCCAGCAGGGTCGTTCCTCATGGGGACGGATGACGAGGAAGGGTTTCCGAACGATGGAGAAGGACCGATCCACGAAGTAACGCTAGCTTCTTATTATATCGGAGAAACTGCAGTAACAAATGCACAGTTCGCCGAGTTCATACAAGCAACCGGGTATCAAACAGAAGCCGAGGTATTCGGCTGGTCCTATGTGTTCCACCTGTTCGTATCGGAGTCGACGCGCACAAACCATGTCAAAGGTACGCCGCAGGGCACACCCTGGTGGTTTGCTGTAGAAGGCGCAACCTGGAAGCAGCCGGAGGGGCCGGATTCATCCATTGCCGATCGGATGGACCATCCCGTCATTCATGTTTCATGGAACGACGCTGTCAGCTATTGCAGCTGGGCGGGCGTCAGGCTGCCGACCGAAGCAGAATGGGAAAAGGCGGCGCGCGGCGGGCTTGTCCAGAAACGGTATCCGTGGGGAGACCTATTAAAGCCGGGAGACGAGCACTTGTGCAATATTTGGCAAGGAAAGTTTCCGGTCAAAAACAATGCATCCGACGGATATGTAGGCACGGCCCCCGCGCGGTCGTTTCCGCCGAATGGATACGGCTTGTATAACGTTGCGGGCAATGTGTGGGAGTGGTGCGCCGACTGGTTCTCACCGCATTCGTATTCCAATTCCGGTGCGAATCATCCGACCGGACCCTCCCAGGGTTCTACGCGAGTCACGCGCGGCGGCTCCTATTTGTGTCACAAATCGTATTGCAATCGGTATCGCGTCGCAGCACGAAGCTCGAATACGCCGGACAGCTCTACGGGCAACACCGGCTTCCGAATCGCGAAGGATGCGTAGAACACGGCCAACCGGCGGCTATGGAGCGACCCTCCAAGCAGCCGGTTGGCTGCTTCCTAAAACAAGGGGAATCCGCATGGACCAGCGAAAGCAAAGGCAAGCACGACGATAACGATCAGCCAAATGATCCACGCCCCGCCGTAAAAGCCGGGATACCCACCATAACCTCCGTAGCCGACAGGTACAGCCACCCGAATCACTCTCCCTTCCGCCTATTGCTGTATCGTATGCGTTTTCGCATCACGCAGCATGTGCTCTTGTCTATCCAATTTTCTTGTATAAGCCCGGATTGCGTAATAGGCTGCCAAGAGAGCCGCAAGCGGCTGCAGCGCAGCGACAAAAAGCGGTCCGAAGCCTTCGATCTGGCCGGCCAGGAAGAACGCATCCCAACAAAAATGGGTAATGATCAGCGGTATGATGCTGCCGTATCGCAGCAAAATATAATAAGTAGGTATCGCCGCAACGGCGATCGGCACCATGGCTGCCAGCGAATACTCGAAGCTGTGTACAAAGCCGAAGCACAGCGATGCGAGCAGCACCGGCATCACCAGCTTCGGTCGTTCGCCGGTGCGTCCGCCCATCCATGCGATAAAGCCGAACAGCATCAATAGTTTGAACACTTCCTCGGATACGGCAATAATCGGAACAACCGTTACGAGTCGCCAGAACGTAGGGACAGAATGATACTGATCCAGAATCCCCTATGGATCGGAGTTCCCGCCTAAAGACATGCCGAACAGCACCATGCTTGCCAGTACTCCCTTGACCACCAGCAGCAAAAGTGAAATATCCCATGTGCGTTTCCAGGAGCCATCAACCGGCGCGCATGTCTTCCTGATGTCTTTGCTGCCCAGCAGCAGTCCGGTAGCCAGCAGCAGTGCATAATACGCCCAGGCATTGAAGTAAGCGCTTTCGAAAAAGGTGGTGTGAAGAAGAGCAATGAGCACCGGCAGCATGCACACGTAAGCCTTGGCATGCTTTTGCAATGTAAAGTGTTTCATCGTAATCCCTCCATCCGCCGATCGTAACGTGTTCTTTACGTTATTCGACATAAGAAGGAAAGTTGACGATTTTCGAAAATTGTAATGATTTTGTAAAGAAACTCTTGTCATTATAATATTCCCCCGCCGGAGAAACCATAAGACCGAACCAAAATACTCTCAACACAAAAGGAGACATCACGCAATGAAAAAGGTATACGCATCGGCATTGTCGCTTACGCTTGCGTTAGGCCTTACCGTTGGTGCTTCCGCTGCCGGCACGACGACCGGAGCGGGTACTACGGGGGCGACCGGTATGACCGGTACAACCGGAACTGCGGGTATGACTGGTGTTGGAACGATGGATACCGGTGCTGGAACAGGTACTGGAACGATGGGAACGGCAGGCGGAACGGGAGCAGGTACGACGACGAACAACATGACGAACAACATGGGCTTTACGACTCCATTCGGCGGCACAATGGATTCGGACGCCTATACGGGCTACGGACGCGACACGAACTGGGATACAGGATATGAGCGCGACACGAATCGCCGCGGCTTCGGCATGTTCGGCGCCAACGACAACACGTACCGCGCGACGGACGCCACGGCTACGAACGACTGGAGCTGGTTGGGTCTGCTTGGCTTGCTTGGATTAGCCGGACTGTTCGGCCGCAACCGCAACGAAACCGAAATCCGATAAGGGAACGCTTCGCCGCCTTGGCGGCGAGGCTTATACATAGTGAGCTATGTCGATCACCCGCGAAAGCTGTCGCTGATTCGTCGGCTCGTTCGTTGACTAACGTTCGTTTTTCGGGCATTATTAAAGGAAACAGCAACGCCGGAAGCGGATGGGAGCAATCAGGAATGACCGCCGATGAAATTATTGCGAAGATGTCCCAGGAGGGACTGAGAATTACCGAACAGCGCAAGACGCTGGCCGCTTTATTTGCCAATGCGAGCGGATATGTAACCCCCAAGGATGTATACGATTATATGGGGAAGCGGTATTCGGGCCTCAGCTTTGATACGGTTTACCGCAATTTGCGGCTTCTTCACGACATGGGCGTGCTCGAGCAATTTGTATTTGAGGATGGAGTCAAATTCAAGACGCATTGCAACGAACATCATCACCACCATCATATTATTTGCTTGAGCTGCGATACGACGATGCCGGTCGCATTTTGTCCGATGGAGGCAGAAGTCGAGGTTCCGAACGGCTTCAAGGTCGTTCGCCACAAGTTTGAGCTTTATGGCTATTGCGAAAGCTGCCAAGGGGAGACGGCTGCCAAGTGATGCGGCGTGTGCTTCAGGCACCGATTCATCTCTATCGCAAGGTGATATCCCCACTCAAGCCTCCAACGTGCCGGTTTTACCCGACCTGCTCGGCTTATGCGCTGGAAGCGCTCGAGAAGCATGGACCCGTGCGCGGCTCATGGCTTGCGGTGAAGAGGATCTGCAAATGCCATCCCTTTCATCCGGGCGGTGTGGACCATGTGCCCCCGCCAACTTGACAAAGCAAGAGTCGTTTCGTATGATTGTGGAAATGAATGTCATATTTGCACCGTTGAACGGATGAGTACACAGTACGCCGCGTGACAGAGAGCCGGGAGGATGAGAACCGGTACGACGGATGACTGGGGAATATGGTCCGGGAGGGACCGGGGTCAAGCTTTTCCATGTATGGGTGGAGGGTGAGGGTCCGGCGCGTTCGCTGCGATATCGGCGAGGCTTGTGCATCGATATATGCACAAGTGTCAAAGTGCTTCGATTACGGCTGTTTGCCGTGCGAGGAATTTGGGTGGTACCGCGTGAGCTGAGCTCTCGTCCCAGTTTAGGGATGAGGGCTTTTTCTGTTCTAACGTTAAGAATATCAAGGAGATGATCGACATGAGCAAGCCTACCTTTTACCTCACAACTCCGATTTATTATCCGAGCGACAAGCTGCATATCGGGCATGCGTATACAACGGTCGCGGGCGATGCGATGGCTCGCTACAAGCGGCTGCGGGGCTATGATGTCCGTTATTTGACGGGAACAGACGAGCATGGACAAAAAATCGAGCGCAAGGCAGCGGAGAAGGGGGTCACTCCCCAGCAGTTTGTCGATGAGATTGTAACCGGCATTAAGCAGCTGTGGCAAAAGCTCGATATTTCGTACGACGATTTTATCCGGACGACCGAGGAGCGGCATAAGAAGGTTGTTCAGAATATATTTGCTCAGCTGGTCGAGCAGGGCGATATTTATTTGGGCGAATACGAAGGCCAGTATTGTACGCCGTGTGAATCGTTCTTCCTGGAGCGGCAGCTTGTGAACGGCAACTGTCCCGATTGCGGACGGCCGGTTGAGACGGTGAAGGAAGAAAGCTATTTCTTCCGCATGAGCAACTATGCGGATCGTCTGCTCCAGTATTATGAGGAGAATCCCGATTTCATTCAGCCGGAATCCCGGAAGAACGAGATGATCAATAACTTTATCAAGCCGGGGCTCGAGGATTTGGCGGTTTCGCGCACGACGTTTGACTGGGGAGTGAAGGTTCCCGGCAACGAAAAGCATGTCGTCTATGTATGGATCGATGCGCTCAGCAATTATATGACAGCGTTAGGCTACGGCTCGGACAATGAAGAGCTGTACGAGCGATATTGGCCGGCGGATGTGCATCTGGTCGGCAAGGAGATCGTGCGCTTCCACACGATTTATTGGCCGATTATGTTGATGGCGCTTGGGCTGCCGCTGCCGAAGAAGGTATTCGGTCACGGCTGGCTGCTTACGAAGGATGGAAAAATGTCGAAGTCCAAAGGCAACGTCGTCGATCCGGTTGTCCTGATTGACCGTTATGGGCTGGACGCATTCCGTTACTATATGCTTCGCGAGGTTCCGTTCGGCTCGGACGGCGCGTTCACGCCGGAGAGCTTTGTTGAGCGGGTTAACTTTGACCTTGCCAACGATCTCGGCAACCTGCTTAACCGCACCGTAGTCATGATCGACAAATATTTCAACGGCAAGGTGCCGGCGATGACGAACGGTGCAACGCCGTACGACGCTCCCCTGCAGGAAACGGTCGCGGCTTCGATTGCCAAGGTCGAAGAGGCGATGGAGCGTATGGAGTTTTCCGTCGCGCTTACGGCGATCTGGACGATCGTGTCGCGCACGAATAAATATATCGACGAGACGCAGCCATGGTCGCTTGTGAAGGATGAGGCGAAACGGGGAGACCTTGGCGCCGTCATGTATCACCTTGCTGAATCGCTGCGAATCGTTTCCGTGCTGCTGCAGCCGTTTATGACCCGGACGCCTGGGGAGATTCAGAAGCAGCTCGGATTGACCGATGCGGACCGTGCGCTGCTTGGGTGGGACAGCATTCGTACATTCGGTCAGCTGCCTTCCGGCATCCAGGTGCAGAAGGCGGAGCCGATGTTCCCGCGGCTGGACGTGGAGGCGGAGATCGCTTATATCGCAGCCTCGATGACGGGCGGAGCCTCCGCGCCTGCTGAAGCCACGGCAGCCTCGCCGGAGTCGGACGGCGCAGCGGCTGCTCCGTCAACTGCCGCCGCGGCCCCGGTTGAAGCAGCTCCTGAGATCGCAATCGATGACTTTGCAAAGGTGGAGCTGCGCGTCGCCCAGGTTGTTGCGGCCGAGCCGGTGCCGAAGGCAGACAAGCTGCTGAAGCTGCAGCTCGATCTCGGCTTTGAGCGACGCCAGGTTGTGTCTGGCATCGCCAAGCATTACAAGCCGGAGGAGCTGGTCGGACGCAAGGTCATTTGCGTGACGAACCTGAAGCCGGTGACGCTGCGCGGCGTTCTGTCGCAGGGTATGATTCTGGCTGCCTCAGAAGGAGAGCAGCTGACGCTCGCTACCGTCCCGGATTCGATGCCGAACGGCGCGAAG
>JBEPYM010000126.1:1571-10724 GCA_041641375.1 Paenibacillus sp. | reverse complement strand
GGCCGCCTTGGGAGAACAAATTCTTTGGTTGAAATAGTCAGTCCGTAATCACGCTTTTTGTGGGAGATTTTTAATTCGCCTTCCAAATATTTGATCTGGATAAAGTCTTCATTCATCAGGCAGGCGCCTCCTTTTCAACAGAATATCATAAATTTCACGAAAAAACGACAAAATCAATAAAAACTACTTGGAGGAAGCCAAAAGTTGGTTTATAGTAGGATAGATAGCCAAATACGAGACAGAACCTGCAGGAGTGAACACAGTTGCTCGGACCTATTGCCGCCCGATCGTTACAAGAGCAATTAGAGCTTGCTATCGAAATGCTGGAGCAAATCTCGAAGTCTTCGCATATCGCATTCAAGGTATGCGCGACCGATGGCTCCATTTTATATACAAATCGACTATACTTGGGTACCTTTGGAACGCATGACGGCGAGATTGCAGCTGCCAGTCATTCGATCGCAATGGATTTTCCTGAGCCAAGTATTACCCCGATCCACGGGAAATCAGGGATTGTTCTAGGTTATTTCCATGCTTATCGACCACGTGAAGGTGTCAAAGCGCTTCGAAAAGAGCAGGGCGGGATGCCGCTGTTTGATCGTCATCCCAATTGCGTCGTTGAGCTTCAGACCTCCGGTCATATCAGGAGCGCAAATCCTGCTGCTTTGCAAATGACCGGGTACAGCTGGAACGAGCTGCACAATCGGGAATATTTGTACTTGTTTCCTGCGCGGTCACGCGATACTGTTGCCATGATGCTGGAGGAGGCAAAACGCGGAATAGCCGGGGAATTCGAATGTGCAGTTTTCAGCAAGGATGGCGAGATGCTGCAAACCTCGACCTTGTTTTTGCCTGTCGTGCTTGATCATCAGGTGACAAGCATTTATTGTATCTCGAAGGATATCACGGAACAGAAGCGCGTCGACGATCAGGTTGCACACATGGCCTATCATGATCCGCTTACGAACCTGCCCAACCGAAGATTGTTTCGCGAGCAGGCGAATATTTTGCTCGAGCGCGCAGGTGAAGCGCAGGAGAAAGCGGCCATTCTGTTGGTTGACCTGGACGGCTTCAAGCAAATTAACGATACGTACGGACATACGGTTGGTGACCAGGCGCTTCAGATTGCAGCCAAGAGACTGCTCCATTGCTTGCGGGACATCGATATCATCTCCAGAATGGGAGGGGATGAATTTACAATCTTTTTGCCCCATCTGAATCACCCCCAGCACGCTGAGAAGGTAGCTAACCGGATCATTACCGAATTGAACAAGCCTTATTTTGTTCGAGGATTAACCTTCAACGTCTCCGGCAGTGTCGGCATCGCCATCTATCCGAACGACGGGGAATCCGTTGACACACTGATCCGGCATGCGGATTCGGCGATGTACCGGGTGAAGGATCAAGGGAAAAACAGCTTTGGATTGTATTCAAAAAGCGATGATCAGCAGCCTTACCGTCAGCGAATGGAATATGAGCTGCTTGAGGCGGTTCGTCGCAACCAGTTCGTGCTTCATTATCAGCCGCAATTCGATGTTGAGAACGGTTCGATCGTCGGTGTAGAGTCGCTCATACGGTGGGATCACCCGGAGCGCGGACTTGTGTATCCCGGAGAATTTATTCCGTTCGCCGAACAGTCGGATCTCATTCTCGCGATCGGTGAATGGGTATTACGACGGGCGTGTCTGCAGGGGAAGGAATGGTATGATCGTGGACATCGCGACTTGCGAATGGCGGTCAATCTTTCGACAAGACAGCTTCAGCAGGAGGATATTGTTGAACGGATCACGGCGATTTTGAAAGAAACGGGACTGCCTCCATCGTCCCTTGATCTTGAAATAACCGAAAGTATCGCGATCCAAAATCCTGATGCCGTCATTATGCGACTTCAGGCGCTTGCGTCATTAGGAGTTCAAATTTCGGTGGATGATTTCGGTACCGGGTTCTCTTCTTTAAGCTATTTGAAGCTGTTGCCCATTCATAAGATCAAGATTGATCGGTCGTTTATTCACGATATTAGCAATCGTACCGATGCTGCTATCGTCTCATCCATCATCGCGTTGGCAAACAATCTCAATTTGAAGGTTGTCGTGGAAGGCGTAGAGACGAGCCATCAGAGAGAGTGCCTGCCTAAACTCGGCTGCTCCACCATGCAGGGCTTTTACTTTAGCAAGCCGCTCCCTCCAGAAAATATCACCGGACTTCTTCAATAAGACTGTACGAGCGAAGAAAGCCTGATCCCGATCGGATGATCGAGATCAGGCTTTTCTGCTTAATGGGGAAGAGGTCCCGCTACTTCCTTAAGAAATTCCCCCACAACTTGATCATATTCCGCCTTGTTATTGGGGTAGGATTCGGCATGATCTGCATTCGGTGCCAAGTATATCCGTTTCAATCCCGGTGTTTCCCGATGAAGCGCAAGGGTCATTTCTTTAGGAATATACAAATCCTGCTGTCCGTGGATAAAGAGGATCGGAGCCCTTATCTGCTTCAAATCTCGAATCGGAGATACATACTCAAATCGAAAGCCGCTGCGAAGCCAAACGATCATGCTGACGAACGGCAAAAGCGGAAAGGCGGGCAGCCGATACTCCACCTTCAATCGATAAGCAAGCTGCTCCATAAAATCAGAATAGGGACAATCCGCAATATAAAATCGGGGTCGTTCGTCGATCGCCGCAAGCTGGATCGCCGTTGCCGCTCCCATTGATTCACCAAAAATACCCACCTTGGAGTGAGCGCCAAAACGTTGCAGCACCCAGTCAACGCATGCTTTCAAATCATATTTTTCGTACCAGCCGTATGTGGTGTTGCGTCCTCCGCTGCGACCGTGCCTACGGTGATCGTAGGCGAGCACATTGAATCCGCGCTTGCGGAACAGCTCCGCATATTTAATCATCCCGGTTAAAGACGAGGTCACGCCATGTACAAGAATGACGGTTTGCTCGGAATAAGCACCTGAATCGGGCGGCATCAATTCACCGTATAACATATACCCGTAGGGAGAGGGGATGCTGACGATTTCTTTGGGTATTTCTTCGTAAAATCGGTCAGCCAGTTTGCCTTGTTCGATTTCCTGCTGCAGCACTTCTTGCCAGCTGTCCAGCTTGATAAAGAGGACTAGCTTGGAGAAGTACCAGCCGATTGCAAGAAGCAGGACGATCAGGAAGACAGCGGCGAAGACCAGATAAGTGGGCATGGGAAAGCTCCTTTCTTTACCTCATGATACAAAGTATAAAATTGGATGGAGCGGAAATCAATTCTGCTCTGAGTTGTGAAAATTTAGTATTGTCAGACAACTCCTGTTGTAATACAATATAGTACAGATACAACTAGAGGTGGTGAGTTATGGTGCTGCACCCCGAGCTTCATCCGAAAACAGTCGTTGAATTTTTTGCGAGTCTGCCTTCGAAGTTCTGCCAGACATGCGGTTCTCCGATTCAGGAATTAGCGGACTGCTACTTGTCACAATGTCATGAATGTATGGATGCTCCAATCCGAAAGGTTGAAAGAAGTCAAAAATGACAGCGCTTTCCCATAACCTCCCTTGGCAGGGAGGTTTATTTTTTTGCGAAAAACTATATACGAATTGAGGGAATAACTGTTATACTAATTTCAATTAGCTGTTTCACTATTATTCATGTTGCGTAATGCTAGAAGGGGAGTGGAGACATGTCGGTTACGCCGAGAACGCTGCCGAAGAAGAACGAGCTCGGATTTTTTGAAATCCGGCTTGAATCGATCGGCGGTCTGGGAGCTAACCTGGCGGGAAAGATGCTTGCGGAAGCGGGCGTCAATGGAAGCGGATTCAACGGAGTCAGCTTCTCGTCATATGGTTCGGAAAAGAAGGGTTCTCCTGTTAAAGCACATATCCGGTTTTGCGATATGGAGACGAATATCCGGGATACGACTCCGGTCGAAAGACCGCATGTAGTCGGTATTTTTCATGAAAACCTATCAAAAACCGTCAACGTCATTTCCGGTATCTATGAAGACAGCACTGTATTAGTGAATTCTGCCAAAACACCGGAACAGTTGAAGGAAAAGATGAAGCTGCTGGGCGGCACAATTGCCGTTGTCGATGCAACCGGAATTTCCCTTGAGGAGAAAAACCGCGTTAATATGGCGATGCTTGGCGCGATGTTCCGACTCTGCCCGTTCCTGGATGTCGAGAATATGAAGGCGGTTATCCGCAGGTCGTTGGAGAAGAAATATCCACAAGCGGTGGAGCCTGCGCTTCGCACCTTCGACAGAGGCTACAATGAGGTGAAGTTCCAGACGTTCGAGCTTCCGGAAGGTGTTACGATGCCGGGCTTCACGCGTTGGGACATCCCGGTTCTCGGTTACGAGACGCAGCCGATGGGCGGCGTCATTACGAACCCGGGCAACTCCATTCTCAAGGACTTGAGTATCTCGCGTGCGGGCATGATGCCGCATTTCCATGACGATAAATGTATTCATTGCGCAGCATGCGATACGGCCTGTCCCGACTTCTGCTTCGTATGGGAGGAGCAGCCGGATAAGAAGGGACGCCCCCAAATGTTCCTGCAAGGCATTGATTATCAATACTGCAAGGGCTGCTTGAAGTGCGTCGTCGCTTGTCCGACGGAAGCATTGACCGAGGAGCGCGAGACGGACGGTTACTCAGAGGAGCATCGGGTTCCGCATCGCTTCGAATTGGCAAATTAAGAAAGGGGAGAATGATCGGTGGCGATTGATATAAAGAAGGAAGTGCCGCAAGGCACCGTTGAACAACGGATTGTATATGAATCCGGCAACGAAATGGCTGCGTATGCAGCCCACCAAATCAACTATCATATTATGGGTTACTTCCCAATCTCGCCTTCAACGGAGGTTGCGCAGTTCCTCGATTTGATGAAAGCGAACGGTCAGCATGACATCAAGCTGATTCCTGCAGACGGCGAACACGGCTCCGCAGGGATATGCTACGGCGCATCCGCCGCTGGCGGACGTGTGTTTAACGCAACGAGCTCGAACGGCTATCTCTACATGCTGGAGCAGATGCCGGTTCAATCCGGAACGCGTTTCCCGATGGTTCTCAACCTGGTCTGTCGCTCCGTATCCGGACCGCTTGATATTCATGGGGATCATTCCGACCTTTATTTTGCTTTAAACACAGGTTGGCCGATTCTGATGGCGCGCGATCCGCAAGCCGTCTATGATATGAATCTGATTGCGCTGAAGCTTGCCGAGCATGACAAGGTTCGATTGCCGGTCATCGTAGCGTCCGATGGTTATTTCACCTCGCACCAGAAGCGCCGCGTACAGACGTTCGCTCACAAGCCGGATGTCGCTGCGTTCGTTGGACCGTTGAAGACGAATTATCCGCATGTATTGGATCGCAACAACCCGATTACAGTCGGTCCTTACATGAATGAGCCGGATTACATCAACAACTGCTACCAGCAGTCGATGGCGATGTACCGCGCTGAAGAAGTGTTTGACGAAATTCGCCAGGAATATCTCGAGCTTACGGGCCGCGATTACCCGATTCTCGATCTGTACCGTATGGAAGACGCAGAGGTTGCCGTATTCCTGATGAACTCGGCTTCCGAGATCATTAAGGACGTCGTCGACCAGCTTCGCGAAAAGGGAATTAAAGCCGGGTCGATCGCTCCGAACATCATTCGTCCATTCCCGCAGAAGCAAATCGTGGAAGCGCTGAAGAATGTCAAGGCGATTACAGTTGGTGATCGTGCGGATTCGTATGGCGCTCACGGCGGTAACATGGTGAATGAAATCAAAGCTGCCCTGTTTACACATGGAAACAAGGACACGATGGTCATTTCGCGGGTTTACGGCCTTGGCGGCAAAGACTTCTATGCGGAAGACGGACATCATTTCTTCGAGCTTGCACTGGATGCAGTTGAGAAGGGGTACATCGAGAAGGCGTTTGATTATTGGGGCCATACACCGGGCGATCCGAACAAGGTGATGAAGCGTGTGCTTGAGCCGATGAAATATGAGGATCTCAAGACAGGCTTGATCACGGTAGAGAAGGAGCCGGAAAGCGGCAAGCTCAAGGTGAAGGTACCGCCTCTGCGTCAGTTGACCAAGAAGCCGAAGCGTCTGGCGCCAGGTCACGGTGCATGTCCGGGTTGCGGAATTTTCTCCGGTCTTGAACTGTTCTTCAAAGGGATCGAAGGCGATATCGTAGCACTGTTCCAGACGGGCTGCGCAATGGTTGTTACGACCGGTTATCCGTATTCCTCCCATAAAGCGACTTATATTCATAACCTGTTCCAGAACGGCGCGGCTACACTGTCCGGTGTTGTTGAGATGTTCTGGGAGCGCAAGCGCCGCGGTGAGCTTGATCACTTCGGCCTGAAGGACGACTTTACTTTCGTTATGATTACCGGCGACGGCGGCATGGATATCGGTATGGGACCTGCAATCGGTACAGCGCTGCGCAATCATAAGATGATTATTCTCGAGTACGATAACGAAGGATATATGAATACAGGAGCGCAGCTCTCGTATTCGACACCGCTTGGACACCGTACTTCGACGTCAAACGTGGGTAAAGCGCAAGGCGGCAAGCTGTTCCACCATAAGGATACCCCGCAAATTATGGCGGCAACCAACATTTCCTATGTGTTCACCGGCTCGGAGGCGGCTCCTCAGGATCTGCTCCGCAAAGCGGCGAAGGCGCAGTATTACGCGCAAAATGTCGGTATGGTGTATGGCAAAATTTTGATCACCTGCCCGTTGAACTGGCTGTCTGAGGATAAGGATGGACAGACGATTATCGATGAAGCGGTGAACTGCTGCTTCTTCCCGTTGTACGAAATTGAGAACGGCGTGACTTCGATTACGTACAACCCGGAAGAGAAGGGCAAACGTATACCAGTCAGCGATTGGCTGAAGCGTATGGGCAAAACCAAGCATATGACGAAACCGGAATATGCAGATTCGCTGAAGTCGTTCGAAGACGAGGTAGAACGCCGCTGGGTGAGATTGAAGGCAAAACACGAGAACGAATACTTGTAAATCGGATATACAAAAATCCCGACGCTTCGTAATAGAAGCGATCGGGATTTTTTACTTGTGCGTAATTAAAATTATGACTTCTTTCTCATGCCGACTACGAGCAGCAACAGAAACGAAATGACGATCATCGCGCCAGACCAAGCCCACGCCAGACGATCGTGCCCCGCATCGACCGCGACGTAGATTGCCGTAGGGATGGTTTGTGTCTTGCCAGGTATGTTGCCGGCGATCATTAACGTTGCGCCGAATTCGCCAAGGCTTCGGGCAAAGCCGAGAATATAGGCGGCAATAAAGGAAGGGAAGGCGAGAGGCAACGTAATATAAAAAAACACCTGCCACTCGGTTGCACCGATGGAACGACCGGCTTCCTCCAGATCCTTGTCGACACCGGCAAAGCCTACCTTGAGCGTCTGATATACAAGCGGGAACGTGACAACGACGGAAGCAATGACCGCTGCCCACCAGGAAAACACGATCTGTCCGGGCGTAATCGTATCGAGCATACGTCCGATCCAGCTTTTGCGTCCGAGTAGAACGAGCAGCAAAAAGCCGATTACAGTAGGAGGCAGTACAAGTGGCAGCATATAGGCGGTTTCAAGCAGCAGCTTGCCCGTGAAGCGTCGTCGAGTCATCCACCAGGCAGCAGCGATACCAAGCAGCAGGACGAGCACGCTTGAAAACAACGCAACCTGCAAGGAGAGACGGATGGGAGGCCAGAATGTTGTCCAGTCTATCATTTGAGAGTGGAAAAGCCGTGCTTCCGAAAAATTTCAATCGCTTCCTTGGATTGAAGGAAGGTATAGAAGTGCTCCGCCGCTTGCTTGCGTGGACTTGCTTTCATAATCCCAACAGGGTATTCGATCGGCGTGTAGCTTTTCGGATCGACGATAAACGCGATCTTGATTGTAGACGAGGATCGAGCATCGGTTTTATATACAAAGCCGGCGTCTACATTGCCTGTCTCGACGTATTGAAGCACTTGTCTTACATCTTTGCCTTGAACGGTTTTGGAGCTGATGCTGTCCCAAAGCTTGGCGTCTAGGAGTGCTTCCTTCGCATATTGCCCGGCAGGTACGCTGTCGGGAATGCCGATCGCAAGGTTGCGTATGGTGGGCTTACCCAAGTCAGCCAACCCAGTAAGGTTCGCCTGACTGTCGGCAGGCACAACGACAACCAATTCGTTCGTCAACAGGGTTTTGGAGCTTTCGATCAGCTGCTTATCGAGTAAAGCCTTCATATTTTTGGGTGCTGCAGACAGAAAGAGGTCGGCGGGCGCCCCTTGTTCAATCTGTTGCTGGAGTGCGCCAGATGAACCAAAATTGAAGGTTAGTCGGACGTCAGGCACTCTCGTTTCATAGAGGGTCTGGATATCTTTGAGTGCATCTGTTAAACTTGCGGCAGCGGATATTAGCAGTTCACCCTTCGGAGAATTCGTATTTGCGGAGCTGCATCCCGACAGGATGAGAAACGTAACGAGCAACAGAGAACAAATCATGCGAAACCTTGCCATTTTCACCTGCGATGACACTCCCATGTATGATCTAGTCATATTCAATTCTATTCTCTGATCAGTATACCTTTCTCTGAGGAATAGCTCAAACATGGGATCGATGATTTGCAGAAGCTGAAATTGGGATAAATAGAGGGAGGGAAGACAGATATGCCGTATGTATTGAGAAACAAAGACACCGGAGAGCTTGTCGCTGCGGTACAAAAAAACGGGTACAAGCTGGATTATTACGGAGCGGTGTGGTGGCACACAGAGGAGGAAGCAATATCCGGCAAAACCCACATGGTTTTCCCCGGACAAGCGGATGGCGCAGACCAGTGGGAAACGTATCGCATGGATGAAAATAAAATCAAGGTTGTTAATGTCAAATTAAAGAATGATCCCGCCAGGCGAGTATTTGTGGACGAGCAGGGTGTGGTGACGGTGCAATAACGCCGTCAGTCTTCTGTTGGACATGAGCCCTTATTACGGCAGCGATCGATGCAATGGAGCTGCCAGGTGTAAATACGGCTTTGACGCCAAGCTGCAGGAGTGCCGGAATATGAGCCTCCGGAATGATTCCGCCGATCAGAATCGGAATATCCGGGAGTCGACGTGCGCTCAGCTCCTGCAGCAGCATTCGGGTATGCTCC
>JBEPYM010000126.1:0-1561 GCA_041641375.1 Paenibacillus sp. | reverse complement strand
GTATGCTCCATATGGGTGCCGGTCATAAAGGACAAGCCAATTGCGTTCGGTTGATACACCTCGGCGAGGGAGGCAAGCTGCGACGGAGTCTTGCGAATGCCCGTATAACGAACGTCCATCCCGCATTCGCGCAAGCCTCTTGCCACAACGACAGCACCTCGGTCATGACCGTCCAAACCAAGTTTCCCAATCAAGACACGTATCGAATGGATCTGCATCTTGTCCCCACTCCTCGCTTGGTTCATATTCTCCGAATACCTCTCGAAGCACTCCGCATATTTCACCGATCGTCGTTTCGAGCTTAACCGCCTTCTTGATGGAAGGCATAAGCGATGTACCGCTGCTGGCGGCAAGCCGAAGCTCCTGCAACGCAGCGTGAATCTCCCGCAAATTTCGATTGCGAATGGACGGATTCGGCATAGCCGACTTCAACTTCAACGTGGAAGGCTCATTTGTCATGCCGCTTTCTGTCGAGCCTTCTGTGAAGCAATTGATCCCCACAATAGGCTTGTCGCCAAGCTCGATTCGCTTGAAATCCTCCAGTGCCTGGTTGGCAATTATGCCTCTCATCCATTGAATTCGATCTTCCATTTTGAGCCGTCTTTCAGCCTCCCGAATCCAATACAAGGCATCTGCTTCCAGCTTGTCCGTTAAAGCTTCCGTATAATAGGAGCCTGCGAGCGGATCGACTGTATCTGCAACACCGGTCTCGAATGCAAGCACCTGCTGAATACGAAGTGCCGATAAGGCGTTCGTCTCGCTCGGGAGATGGAGCGCCTCATCTTTCGCATTCGTGTGAAGGCTTTGCGTGCCCCCGAATATGGCGGAGAGCGCTTGAAGCGCAACTCTGGTCATATTGTTATCGCATTGCTGGGCGGTCAACGTCACTCCACCTGTCTGCGCGTGAAATCGCAGCTGGGCAGCGGGGCTACTTGGAGTCGCCTGATACCGTTCTGTAACGAGTGTTGCCCATAATCTGCGGGCAGCGCGGAATTTGGCGATCTCCTCAAAGAAATGAGAGTGGACCGCAAAGAAAAACGATAACGTTGACAGTGTATCGATCGCAGGGACACCGAGCCGTTTCGCCGCTTCAATATACGTAAACGCATGCGTGAAGGTGAAGGCAATTTCCTGAGCTGCCGTACAGCCCGCTTCCCGCATATGATAGCCGCTTACGCTCATTGGTCGCCATCTGGGCATATGCGCAGCGCAGTAAGCGACCAGCTCCGCGCTAAGGCGCAGCGATGGTTCGGGTGGGAACAGATAAGCTCCTCGTGCTGTATATTCTTTCAAAATGTCATTCTGTATCGTTCCTGTCAGTTCACCTTGCTCGATTCCGCGTCGTTCCGCCAATACGACGATCATGGCAAGCAATACGATAGCCGGTGCGTTAATCGTCATGGATAAGCTGATTTGATTCAGCGGAATGGCCTGAAGCGCACGATCAAGATCGGCCAGACTGGTCACCGACAAGCCTGCTTTGCCGACCTCGCCGAATGCGAGCGGATGATCGGCATCATAGCCGAGCTGCGTGGGCAAATCGAAAGCAAGGGACAATCCG
>JBEPYM010000125.1:0-10741 GCA_041641375.1 Paenibacillus sp. | reverse complement strand
CTGAATCGCCTCACGCTCCAGCGCCTTCTTAATCTCATAATGCGTCCTGCTCCGTTCCTGCCCGCCCATGACTCCACCATCCTATCCCTGCCTCGCGGCCGGCAGCAGCAGCTGCTCAAACAGCACACGAGGGCTCTTCCAGCGGCTTACACTCGGATCGCCCGTAAACACGACGACCAGCTCCAGCTTCGGCACTACGAAAATATACTGTCCCCCATGCCCCTGTGCAAAATAGTAACGCACTCCATCGTATGTCGCATTCCACCACTGATAGCCGTACGCCCCATAGCCGGGATGCCCTGACGTCTGGGCTGCGGTCGCATGCCGAATATAGCTTTCCGGCACGAGCTGACGCCCCTCCCACCGCCCGCGCTGCAAGTACAGCTGACCGAGCTTCAGCATATCGCGGGCTTTCAGCTGCATAAACACATGACCGGCGCTGTTGCCCTGCGGATCCGCAGGCCATTCCAGCGGTCCGAGCCCGAGCGGCCGAAACAGCCGGTCCTGCGCATATTCCATGGCGCTGCAGCCGCACGCCCTCGTCAAGATAACGGACAATAAATGCGAATCCGGGCTGCGATACTGAAACTGCCCCCGGCCTGACTCCATCACCGGAAGCCGCCATATAAACCGCGCCCAATCCCGACTCTCATGCATCCGATTCAGATGCCGTTCCCCGAGCTTATTGCCGGTTACCCAATAGAAGCCCGACGTCATCGTCAGCAGATGCTCAAGTGTCGTAGCAGCCTTGCGCTCGTCCAGCTCTCTCGGCAGCTCCTCGCGGGTGAAGAAGGAGGCCGCCGGAGCCGTAACCCCCGAGATTCTCCCCTCCCCGATCGCGATTCCGATCAGCGTACCGGTGAAGCTCTTGGTGACCGAGCGAACATTCATCTGCGTATCCCGGTCCGCTCCGTTCCAATAGCGCTCATACACCAAATTTCCGTGCCGCGCGACAAGAGCCGACAGCAGCTTCGGCATCTGCTCCTTCACCCGCGCCTCCAGCTCGCGAAGCGCCGCTTCGTCCAGCCCGTGCTCGCGCGGCGATCCGGTCAGCCAATCGGAGACCGCCGCCGACGCGCCACCGCTCATCGTCCGGATTCCGAATCCGATTCGGACTCGCCGGCGCGTTCCATATAGCGATCGTATTTATCGTCGGGCTTCACTCCGAGCTGGCGAGCGAGCCGCGTTTCCTCCACAATCGGGTCCGTCTTCGCGGCAATCCGAATCTCATAGGTAGGCTGCAGCCTGCGGCGAGCCTGCTCCCGGGTTTCCTCCCGCTGCAGCTCCCCTTCGGTCAGCGCTTCGGCGATCTCCTCCTGGATCAGCTCCTCCTTCGTCTTCGGATACTGCTCATGATCATTATTCTGATTCATCAAGATCACCTCGTCATTTATTCCAATCTGGTCAATATTACACAAACTCCAATACGACTTACGCCAGGCTCAGATGATTGGAGTCCAGCTTCACTACAACAGTGCACACTGACCCAATCCTCAGATTACCTTACCTTTATTCAGATGATCTGAACTTTGGGTCAGATGCTTGTTCTAAATATCCCTATCCTCAGATTACCTTACCTTTATTCAGATCATCTGAGCTTTGGGTCAGATGCTTGTTCTAAATATCCCTATCCTCAGATTACCTTACCTTTATTCAGATGATCTGAACTTTGGGTCAGATGCTTGTTCTAATTAACCCTATCCTCAGATTACCTTACCTTCATTCAGATGATCTGAACTTTGGGTCAGATGGCTGGCTCAGATTGCTGCGTAATATGCCAGGCTCAGATTGCTGGGGCGGATGCTTTTTCTCTAGTATACCCGATTTTGTGCCCAAAAGATGGATGACGAAAGATGAATATCTATTGTAAAATGTAGGAAACGAGCTTCGCCTATAATCGGTCAAGGGAGGTTATGTGATGCTGCCGCTGGAGCACTATTTGAGACTGAGACGTCACTACACGGAGGCAATAAACGGGGAGCCGTTTCGCGTTGCGCTTGACGAGCTCTCGTCTGTCCTGGGCTGCACCCGCCGGAATGTAAATTTTGTCCTGAAGCATCTGGAGGATGAAGCCTGGATTCGCTGGACACCCGGAAGAGGGAGAGGGCATATGTCCTCTCTTGCCTTCCTGGCGGAGCCGGAGGAGCTGGTGCGCGAGCTCGCCGCACGCTTCGCAGCAGATGGGGACGCCGACGGGGCGAATGCGCTGCTGTCACGCAACGCGATCGGTCGGGAGGCAGGCATCCTGTTTGCCATGGAGCTGAAAGCGAGACTTGGCCTCACCTCCGAGGTGCGCCAGGGCAAGCGGCGCGACGTACTCCGGCTTCCATACCGCCGCGGCGTCGTCCCGTTCGATCCGGCGCTGCCTCTCCCGCCATCGGAGCGTCACATTGCCTCCCAGCTGTTCCATACGCTAACCTCCTATGATGAAGCAGCGCGCGCGGTTCGTCCGCAGCTTGCCCATCATTGGAACACCGACGATGGAGGCGCCGAATGGACCTTTTACCTGCGCAAGGGCGTTCGCTTCCACCATGGCAAAGCTCTGACCGCTGCCGACGCTGCGTTTTCCGTGCAACGGCTCGCACAGCAGCCGGATCATCCGTTCCGGCTGGACTCGGTTCACGCGGTCAGCGATACATGCTTGCGCGTCCGGCTGACTGAAGCCGACCCGCTCCTCCCCTTGCTGCTCGCCTCGCCACGTGCCGCCATCATGCCGATGGAACTCGAAGACGAAGAGCACGGATTTCGTCCGGTCGGCACCGGACCGTTCAAGCTGATCCGAAACGATGAGACGGTGCTCGTGCTGGAGGCGGAGAGCGGCTGTTTCCGGGAGCGCCCCTTAATCGATACGGTGGAGCTGTGGCGGCTGCCGCATAACGACGAAGACGCCGAGCGGCCACCCGAGGGCATCTACGTTCTGGCGTTCCGCTGCATAGAAGACACGGACCGCCCGCAGCGGGACCGTCCCTTCCGCAAAGCGCTGCACCACGGGCTGGACCGCGAACGGCTGGCAGCGGAGCTCGGCGAACGGAGCGGCGACATCGAGCTGTCGGCTGCATGCGCCCTGCTTCCGCAGCCGGATAAGCGCAAGTCCAAGCAGCCCTATGACCCGTCAAGAGCACGCAGACTTCTTGATAAATCCGGGTACACAGGCGAGCCGCTGCGCTTGTATGCGGCCGAAGGACTAGAAGCGGCGGCGGAGAAGGTGCGCGAGCAGCTTGCCGAGCTCGGCTTGACGGTTCAGTCAGCCCCCGAGCCGGAAGCCGATATGCTGCTGACCGTCGTTCCACTCTGCGATTCGGTCGAGCTGGAGCTGCCCTACCTGCTGCGCGGCTTCCTGTCGCCGCTGCTTTCCCCTGAGCTGCAGGCCGCAGCCGGACAGGCGACAAGCATAAAGAAGCTCCTCACGCTGGAAGAGCTACTCTACGAAGAATATGCGCTGCTGTGCCTCGTTTGCGCGGTAGAGCGCACCGCACTCACCGCGTCTCCCCCCGGGCTTCCGGCGAATGCAGGCGGACGGCTGCGGCTGGAAGCGGTATGGTTCGAGCCCGAGCAGACGTAACAACATAGGCAACCGACACCGGCTTATCTTCCACGACTCACCTGAAGCAGCTCCGGTACCGTCACCAGCTCATAGCCCTGGTCCTTCAGCTTACGGATCAGATTCGGCAGCGCATTGACGGTACCGGACAAATCCTGACCGACCCCGCCGCCGGAATGCTGGAGAATGATGCTTCCTCCTCGCAAATCCTTCATCACATTGGCTATGACCTGCTGCTCATCGATTTGCTTCCAATCCTCGGAGTCGACATTCCAATTGACAACCTTCAGCCCTTCCTTCTCCGCCCATTCGACCTGGGATCGCTTCATCTCCCCATAGGGAGGCCGCAGCAAGCTCGGCTCATAGCCGATCAGCGCCTGCAGCGTCTGCTGGGTCGATACAATCTGATAGCGAAACTTCTCCTCGGACAGCTTCGCCAAATTCGCATGGTCAAACGAGTGGTTGCCAATGGCATGACCTTCCCCCGCCATACGCAGCACGAGCTCGGGGTATTTCTCCGCACGCCAGCCGACCACGAAGAACGTTGCTTTGACCTTGTGCTTGCGCAGAATGTCGAGCACCTGCGCCGTGTAGGTTTCGTCCGGCGCATCGTCGAATGTGAGCGCCGCCTTCCTCTCGCTGCTTGCGCCGGATAGAAAATACGTTGACGGGAACGCCCTGGCTAGCTGCCCGTAAGTCAGGTGCTCGTCGGCCGTCGCTTCGCTGCCAGCCTGCAGCTCCTGCTGCGCCAGCTGCTCCGACGTTGCGTCCGACTGCTCGGCTGCAGGAGCTGCCGGCGTCTCGTCCACCGCAGGGCTTGGCGCCGCCGCTTCAGATGGCGGCGGCGCTTCCGAGGGAAGCCCCGGATCCGCCGCAATCGGCGTTGCCGGCTGCGCAGGTTCTGGCTGCACCGGAGCGACAGAAGGCGGAGGTGGCGACTGCTGCAGCGGCGCTGACCGATTCCCCCCTGGCCCTGGCTGCGTGTGCAGCTG
The DNA here is from genome assembly GCA_041641375.1 of Paenibacillus sp. Lineage (GTDB taxonomy): Bacteria > Bacillota > Bacilli > Paenibacillales > YIM-B00363 > Paenibacillus_AK. The sequence continues at coordinate 6,208 of JBEPYM010000125.1, read as the reverse complement.
CGGCACCGACAGCGGCAGCCCAGGGGCTGGAACGGGCGTGCTTTGCCGAACCGATGAACCTCCGGGCGGCGGCTGAACAATGTTATTTTTGATGGTGCAGGCAGAGGCAATCAGGATTATAATGAGAAAAAGCAACACGGGCTTCCTGCTCGGCATACGCATGTTCATGCATCTCCCTAACACTGTATCTGTCATGCAGCTGTTCGTAAGCTGCGTCTATTCGCTGATAGCGTAACTCGAAACTCCCTTTTTCATGCAGAAAAGAAAGGATATCACCTATGATCGCTGACTTAAACCGCAGGCTTGAGAAAGCACTGCCGCTACTGACCCCGCTTGGCGTTCTGTTCGGCGTGCTGTTTGCCGAGCAGCTGCGTCCGCTCGTCTTTCTCGTACCGTGGCTTTTTGCCGTGATGACATTCTGCGGGAGCATATCGTCAGGCTTCGGGCATTTGGCACGGGCGATTATGCATCCTCTGCCGATCGTCGTCGCGCTCACCATCCTTCATCTGATTATGCCTGCGGCCGCCTGGTCAGTCGGGCATCTGATTTATCCGAACGATCCGCACACCATTACCGGACTTATTCTCGGGATGTGCATCCCTGTTGCGATCACCAGTCTGATCTGGGTCAACATTCACCGCGGCAATGCGCCGGTAACCCTCGCGCTCGTCATCGCCAACACGCTGCTGTCGCCGATTATTGTCCCCGCCTGTCTTGCGCTTTTTGCCGGGAATGTCGTCCAGACGGACACCACCGCGCTGATGAAAGGGCTTCTGCTCATGGTGGTGCTGCCATCGGCGGTCGGGATGACGCTGTACCACCTCTCCAAGGGGAGAACGGCAACGAAGCTGGCGCCGCTGCTCGCGCCTGTACCGAAGCTGCTGCTCGGTTTCGTTGTCGCTCTGAACGGCTCGATCGTGGCTCCCTATCTTGCGCGGATCGACGGCAAGCTGCTGCTGCTCACAGCAGTCGTGTTTGCGCTCGCCGCCTCGGGGTACGCCGTCGGCATGCTCATCGCCCGCCTGCTGCGCTGGCCGCAGCCGGAGGTCGTGTCGCTGACGTACAACAGCGGCATGCGCAACATCAGTGCCGGGGCCGTCATCGCCACGACGTATTTCCCGGCGGCCGTTGCGGTGCCGGTTATTATCGGCATGCTGTTCCAGCAGCTGCTCGCGTCCGTCTACGGCGCCCTGCTGCGCCGACAGAGCAGCCACGCGGCAGCAGCTTCAACCGCCGGGGCGGTTCGGCTTTGACTTATAACGGATTTCGTAAAGAAAGTGTGTGAGTTATTTCCATTCAATTGTAAAGAATAAAACATCCGTAAATTGCAAAATATATCTATGCTGATATTTCCATCACGGGGAAAACACATGGATAACCTACAATCAAACTATAAAAGCTTCGATCAACTGATGAGCATATTACAAAAATCCGACGATTTCAAAAAAAGTCACATATTTATCCATCATCAACAGTTGACCCTATTTTATTTCGGAACATTGATTGATGAGAAATTGCTTCAAACCTATGTCATTTATCCAATGCAAAAATATGCGCTTCACAAAGAACTGAAAAATTTGGAACATCTGGAGAATTGGATCCCGTTCATTCAAATCGAAGACCAAATAGAAGTCATACAAGCTAAATTGCTGAATGGCTTTGTTTTATTGCAGCTTTCTGAAAATGATATCAAATATGCTTTAGTGAATGTGAGCAATAAAGAAGGTACTCGTAAAGATAATAAAACGGAAAACGAATTCAGCGTAGTTGGTCCTAAAATTGGATTTGTGGAGCGTTTGGATACGAATCTCCGCCTGTTACGAGATGCTATAAACATCCCAAACCTTATTGTGAATGAGATCGTGATGGGAACAGCCTCTAAAACAAGGGTAGCCATCGTGTCAATTGAGGGGGTAACAAATAGAAAGTATATACAAACCGTTGAACAAAGGTTGAATCAAGTCGATTACGATATGATTTGGGACACATCTGTTTTAGACCAATTCATTTCAGACAATTCAAATACACCGTTTCCATTGTTTCTAACTACGGAGCGTAGAGATCGTGTCGTTTATGCGCTTCTAACAGGTCAAGTTGCCATCATAAGCGATGGATCTCCTTATTTTGTGACAGGACCTTCTACACTATTTGACTTTTTTATATCTCCGGAAGATTATTACTTACCATGGATATTAGGGTCTTTTTTTCGAGTAATTCGAATTTTAGGAGTCATTTTCTCCCTATTCGCTGCTTCCATGTATATCGCCTTGACCACCTTCCATTATGAGGTTATTCCCCGGGATTTATTAGAGCCGCTCATTTATTCCAGAAGAAACGTGCCTTTTCCCCCTTTGGTCGAAGTGCTTTTCCTAGAGTTGACCATTGAGTTCCTGCGGGAAGCAGGGGCACGTCTGCCCTCCAAGATCGGACAGACATTAGGGATTGTAGGAGGAATTATCATTGGACAAGCTACTGTTCAAGCCGGGCTTACCAGCAATATTTTGATCATTATCGTCGCATTCTCCGCATTGGCCTCGTTTGCAACGCCGATCTATAAGATGTCAAACACAATTCGATTCTTACGATTCCCTATGATATTCTTAACTGCCTTGTGGGGAGGTATAGGTATGTTTATAGGTGTTGCTTTTTTGCTTGTCCATCTTACTAGGTTGACTTCGTTAGGCGCACCATACACTCTCCCCATTTATCCACTTCGAGTAAAGGACTTGACAGACAGCGTAATTCGTCCATCGTTCCAATTTCTGAACCGAAGACCACATTATTTAAGAACCCAATCCCGACTTAGATATAAACCTGAATATGATCATACGGAGCATGAAGAGAACGAATAATAACGGGGGACAGAGCAGATGAACTGGACAAAACTGTTTCTTTGTCTTTCCATCTTTTCAGTTTTTACAGCATGTGCAAGTCCATCGATTATTAACAATATTAAGTTGGTCCAAACCGTAGGGTACGATGTTGTTGAGGATGAGGTGCGGAGCGCTTATTTGATTGCCAATTATGAAGAAAAGGGAAATGATAAGCTTGAACTTTTTTCCACGGATTCAGAAACCGTGTACGATAGTATGCCGAGACTAAATACGAAACTCGATTTTCCGATTGAATACGGTCAAATGAGAATGGTATTGTTCGGAGATTCATTCTCTCGCCATGGGATAAAGACGGCAATAGACCGTTTAGTTCGCGAACCCAAAACATCTTCGAGATTGCACCTTGGAGTAGCGGACCGAGATGCTCTCGACATACTAAGCTTGAAAGAAATCAAAGAAGACCCATACTTTTTATTTGACATGATTGAGAATAATATCCGATATGGGAATTTGCCTAAGATGAATCTACACGTTGCCCTTTTCAATTATTACGGTTATGGTCGTGATGTTTTCATACCATCCTTTACTGTAGAACGTGGAGAAGCAAAGATCGACGGAATTGCGCTTTTTAAAGAAGATAAAGTAGTGACCAAAATAGGAATGAAAGAAGCGTTCATTATGAAGGCTTTGCTCGGCAACTCTAGGTATGGCAATTTATTAGTTCCTATCGATGAGACGGATCATCAGGGACGTGCAAATATGTTCATACAAAGTCTTGGTTCAAAAAGAAATTTACGTGTCATTGAATTCGGCCCACCAGCATTGATAGCTATTGACCTCCAAATGGACATCCAAGTGAAGAATAATCCAGGCTGCTGGGATCTTAAATCTGAGAAGGAAATTAAAAAGCTTGAGGCAGCATTTAATGACTATCTCATGAAAGAAATTCAGAGTTTCATCTCGTTATGTAAGGCACATCAATTGGACCCATTGGGGCTCACAGATTTACTCAGAAGCCATTCAAGAAAAAACCAAATCATTGAGTTCCAGGAGCATTATGAATCTTCAAATATAACGGTCCATGTAAAATCAACAATTGTTCAAACAGGCATCGGCGATTGACCGATAGCCAAGATTTGAGCGGTGGGAGGTTATTTCTAAATGAGCGGTACAGGCAAAAAAAATAATACTATACCCCCCTTTTTCATTGTGTTTCTGCTCTATGTAAGTATGGTTGGAGGCGGTGTGTTCACATTTCAAAAAAAACTGATCGAGTATGCCGGGTACAATGCTTGGTTATCTGTAATCTTGACTGGAGCGAGCATACATATCATATTATGGTTTATGTTCAGATTAAGTTCATCTGGATCAGTTGGGCAAAGTATTACAGCGGTGAATAATATGCTCTTTGGAAATATTGCAGGAAAGATTATTAACTTGACAATTGTTTTATATATCATTATTGGGGCTTGTATAAAAATGAGATTGTATACAGAAATAATCCATGTTTGGTTGTTTCCGGCGATGAATATGCTTCCGATCAGTCTAATTCTGGTATTACTCATTTATTATACAGTAACCGGTGGTCTACGTACTGTTACCGGTCTCAGTATGTGGGCAGCTTTTTTTTCGTTAGTAACCATTATCCCACAATCCTTACTTTCAATATCTTACTGGCACCCCCTTAACTTGAAGCCATTAATAAAGCATTCTATATTGGATATTCTAATTTCCTCCCGAGCAATGGTATCTAATTATTTAGGCGTTGAATTGCTGCTGGTGTATTTCCCACTAATCGATAAACCGGAAAAGTCACAAAGATGGGCCCACTTAGCCGTCGGATTGGTTACTCTATTATTTTTGTTAATCTTACTACTCACATTCCTTTTCTTCAGTGAGGGTCAACTACACCATACAACCTGGCCTACACTACAAATGATCAGTATTTTCGAGGTCCCCTTATTCCAAAGACTGGAATACCTTGCTTTGTCTTTGTGGTTGATTAAAATTATAGCAGGTGTAAGTGTGTACGTATGGGCCGCCTGCCATGGAACTAAGACGGCGTTTCGCCTCCACCAACGGATTATGACAATGATATCACTTGCTGTTGTGATGGCAGTAAGTGTATGGATTGTGGATCACAAAACCATTGAACGATTATCCGAATGGTACTCAACGATCGGTTTTTATTTTTTATATGCCTATATTCCTTTCATTTTTATTTGCGTACATATTCAAAGGTGGTGGGGCAAAAAAAACTCCCCAAAGCCCCATTACGAGCCCTGAAGAGTTTTCACCGATGTCGAAGCGAGCAAATACGCGATGCCCGCACATTCGCGAAGCGTATAGTAGACGAGCGCCTCCGGCCGAATTTGCACCGGCTCCACCGTGGCGTCAAGCCCGATTGCACGCGCCTGCAGCGACGAGCGGAGCGAGTGGAAGCCGTGCGTCACAAGAATCGCCGATTCCATGCCGTGCCGCTTCATTATGTCTTGACTGAACGTCAAATTCTCATACGTGTTCACAGAACGGTCTTCGACATGAATGACTTCGGCAGGTACGCCCCGCTCGACCAGCCAGCGCTTCATCACTTCACCCTCGGACACCGGTTCGAGCCCGACTCCGCCAGAGGCGATCACGCTGCCCGCCATTCCATCCTTCCACAGCTGCAGCGCCACATCCAGCCGTTCGCGCAGCGCCGGACTCGGCTGACCGTTCCAGACCGCCGCACCCAGCACAATGATCGTGTCGCTCGGCTTCCCCTTGGACGTCGACCAGGTAAACAGCACCAGCGCACTCATGACAGCAACATACGAGGCGGCGGCAGCTGCGAGCAGCGCAAGCCATCGCATCCACGGCCAACCCCGCCTGACCTTCGTATTCCGAGCCTTTTTTATAACAGCACCCACTTCACAATCAACGACAGGATCAGCGCCTGCGAGACGGACAGCAGCACCCTGTTGCGCAGGCCATGCCGCGAGAACGGACCCGACCGGATGCCGTTGAAGCCGAAAATATGAAGCAACGCAAAAACGAATACGAATAAGTTCACAAACACAAGGACGAATTCCAAAGGAATCGTGATCTCCTCTCCGGATGACGCTTACGAGGTTAGCTGGCGGATTCGGACGTGAGAGTCGCCCTACGCGAAGCACCGTGCTTCGCGATTCACCCCTGATGCGCCGGAAGGCGCGTTGGTTCCCCCGTTCCTTGCGGCCCTGCGCAAGGATTCAGCGAGCTCAGTTACGTATCATGTACCTACAGAATCGTACTGCGAAAAAGCTCCCCTGTAAAGCCGTGAACAAGCGCGAAAGACGCCTGTTTTCGCCAATTCGCCAGCATTGAAACGGTTTCAACGATTCGCCTCTTTCGAT
>JBEPYM010000124.1:0-11054 GCA_041641375.1 Paenibacillus sp. | reverse complement strand
CATGATTTTCCACAATCCACTGCTCGCCGTTGATCACCTTGATATAATCGTCCCTTTTCCCCATTCCCGCTCACCTTTCCTTTTTCAAAATCGACATGACGAGGCTCGCATTGCCGCGCACCGCTTCACCCTGCAGCATATCAAAATGCGCGCCGTTCCCCGCATATTCCGAATATGCGCCCGCCGAGCAGTCTTTCCACGGAACGTACACACCTTCAGCGCCATCCCCATCCTCGCCGCCATCCCCGGCTTCCGATCCAATCCAATGGATATGCGCCTGTACCGTACCTTCGTTCACGAGCTCGCTCTCATATTCGAGAAAGCCGAGCATTGTCTTGCGAATGACGTTCTTTACAAATTCGTTCGCGGTAAATTCGGTCGCCTTACGTGAAATTTCCTCAAACAGACGCTCAATTTGGCGGCCTACTTGCTCCTCTGTCCGCACAATCGGCTTGATTTTGCACTGGGAATTGAGCAGCAGCAGGTCGCTCACCTCGTAGCCGCGCTCCTCGAGCGACTTCGCCACCTCGAACGCCAGATTGCCCCCTGCGGAGTAGCCGAGCAGCCGGTACGGACCTTCCTTCTGGATTTGCACGATCATATTGCGGTACATATCGATACGGGCGGTACTTGCCACGAAATCAAACCCGTACAGGGCATGCGAGTCGAGAAAAGCGGCGAATTCCTTAAAAATGATTCCGTACCCGGTGAGCGGCGGAAAACAAAACAGCTTCGAGTCGCGGTTTTTGTTCAGCAGGGTGATCGGCTTGTTGGCATAACGGTTGTAGCCCTTGATCGCGTCGACAACTTCGGCAACCCGCTTGACCGTGAACGTATGCAGAACCTCCTGCAGCGGCACATCGACCAGCAGCCGATCCTTGATCAAAGCGAGCATCGTGATGACCTGCAGAGAATGTCCGCCAAGGTGAAAGAACGAATCGTGCAGGCCGATCTCTCCGCCTTCCAGCGCCAGCAATTCCGACCAGATTGCCGCAATGCTTCGCTCGGTCGCCGTTGCAGGCGCTTCGAAGGGAGCTCCGGTATATGCGGCTGCCGCTGCAGGCTCGGGGAGCGCTCGGTAGTCGACCTTGCCATTCGCGTTGACCGGGAGCTGCTCCAGCCGGACGTAGACGCTTGGGATCATAAATTCGGGCAATACGCGTTCCAGAAAGCTCCGAAGCTCCGCCACCGTCATATCCCGGTCGGCTTCATAATAAGCAGCGAGCCTCATGTCGGGACCGGCGGCGGCGCGTATGGCAGTCACAGCTGCGTCGCGAATTTGCGGATGAGCGGCAAGCTGCCGCTCTACTTCTCCCGCTTCCACACGCTGCCCGCGAATTTTGATTTGGCGGTCGATTCTGCCGATGATCCGAATCGTCCCGTCCGGCAGCCATGCGGCAAGATCCCCGGTCCGCAGCATACGTGTTCCGGGCTCGAACGGATTCGCTGTAAACCGCTGCTCACCCGGTGCGTTGATGTACCCGGCGGCGAGTGCATCGCCGCTGATGCACAGCTCGCCGGGCAAGCCGACCGGCAACAGGCGGTCATAGCGGTTCACAATGTAAAAGCGCACATTGTCAATGGGGCCGCCTGCCGGCGTGTAAGGCAGTCCGTGTGAAGACGAGGCGGTACAGTCATAAGCGGTGACGTCTACGGAGGTTTCGGTCATCCCGTACGTATTGATCAGCTTCGTACCGACGGATTTATATATGCGTTCCCGGAAAACCTCCGCATCTTGATGCTGAAGCGGCTCTCCGCTCGTATACGCAATTCGCAGTGAGGCAAGCTGCCGGATTTGCTCCGGCCGCCGTTCAAGCTCCTGCAGCAAATGGCGAAGCAAGGACGGTACAAATTCAGCGACGGTCACCCGATTCCGTTCTATCGTATCGAGCAGGAACGGAAGGTCGCTTTCCCGTCCGGCAGGAAGAATCAGTAACGAGCCTCCCGTCAGGATGGCGGAGAAAAGCTCGCAAATGGAAGTCACGAAGGTAGTCGGCGCTTTCCAGATGAACCGGTCCCGGTCGGAATATTGGAATCGTTCAAATACGTACCGCAAGCCGTTCACAACAGAGCGGTGCTTCACGAGCACCCCCTTCGGCTTGCCGGTTGAGCCGGACGTAAACAGCACATACGCCGGCGATTCGCCATTCACATCAGGAGGCTCCCAGCCTGTGCCTTCCGAGGAGGGCTGCTCTGAGTCCACGGTCAGGAGCGGCCCCGAAAGCTGCAGCCGTTCCGCCGTCGCGGCCGTTCGGCGGCTTGCGCAGAGCGCCTTGACCCCGCTTTCCGTCATCATCGCCTCGATTCTCGCCGCAGGCAGCGTCGGAACGATCGGAACAAACACCGCGCCCAGCATAACTACAGCCAATGTAGCGACCGCCAGCTCAGGCGAGCGCTCCATGTACAAGCCGACGACGTCGCCTCCGGTCACCCCTGCGGCCGCCAGCCGTTCGGCAAGCTCTCGAGCAGCGGTGCGCAGCTCCCCGTAGGTCATTGTGCCCCGTTCGTGAATGATCGCGATCCGGTCAGTTCCTCGCAGTGCTTCGGCTTCGAACCATCGGTGCAAAGAAAGCCCGGTATCGTAAGAGACGTTCGTGTCGTTGAACGAACGCAGCAGCGCCTGCTCCGCCGGCTGCAGCAGCTCCACTTCAGCAAGACGAGCGCCCGGGTTATATGCCAGCTGCTCGATCACCCTGCGGTAATGCCCCGCCATCCGTTCGAGCTCGGAAACCTCGCAAGAGGCGCCGCCAAGCTCAAGCCGCAGCTCGTGCCGGTCATCCGCTGCTGCCGTTACGGCCCGTTGGGTGCTGTCCATAAAGATGGTAAGCTCGGCTGCGTAAGTGGACGACCGAGTCCACGAACAAGACGAGCATTCCGGTCCCCAAGTGCGGGACAGCTCGTGCTGGGGATGTCGGCTGTATACGCGGACTACTTGGTTGATCAACGGTCCTCCCAGCTGCAGGAAGGACTCCAACTCCGCGATTGTAAGCCCGCCGTTATGGCTCGCCGCCGCCAGCTGCTCGTGTACGTCGCGGGCTGCTTCCTCAAAGCTTTGTAAGCTGGACAAACGAACCGGTACAATTCGCTGCACAGCTCCGATACTCGGAACAGAGCTTGCCGTCATAGCTCCGAACACGATTTCCTCAAGTCCGTTGTAGGCGCAAAGCAGCGCACCCCACGCCGTCACGTAGAGGGCATCCGCCGTTATGCCGCAGCTGTCGGCAAGGCTGATCCATTGCCGGCTCACATCAGCCGGAAGCGGTTCTTGGTAGGCTTTCGACCTATCCTGCGAAGGACGCCGTTCGGCTGATACACTTGTCACTTCGGGCAGGACGGTGGCGACATGTTCCACGCCGGCCAGGAGCTCCTTCCAATATTTCGAGGAACGCTCCGTATTGATTCGCGCTGCCAGCCCGTTTACATAGTCGGCATGCGACTGCTCCGCAAGAAGGTCGGGTGCGATAACATCGCCGCCTTCGGAGAAGCTGCAATACAGCCCGACGAATCCTTCGATGAGACGGCTTATTCCGTTCAAATCAAACATGGCCGTATGATACGTCCAAATCAAAGCAAACCGGCTTCCGGCAGTTGAAGCAGCTTCCGCAATCGCCAGCCGCACCAGACTGTCCTTGGCAAGCGCGAACGGCCTGCGGCGTTCCGCCTCGGCCAGCTGCCGCAAGCCTTCGCTCCAGTCCGCTTCGCTGCCTGCTTGTATGCGGCGGTACGAATAATCCGCTTGAATCGAATCCAGCACCAGGTGGTAAGGATGTTCGCCGCCTCGATGGCGAAGAACGGTGCGAAGCTCCGGTCTGCGCTCAATCGCCGCATACCAGCTTCGAACGAGCGCTGAGACTTCAAGCCTCTCCTTAAACTGGAAGATCAGCTGCTCCGTCTGCTCCTCCTTGCGCGCCAAGCTGCGGACATAAATCGTTTGCTGATCGGGCAGCAGCGGATACGTGTCAGCCATCGGTGAATGTCCCCCTTGCTTTCGCAATATGCTTCAGCTCGGTATAGGCTTCGAAGCCCGCTTTGCCAAGCTCTCTGCCCAGTCCGCTCATTTTGTAGCCGCCCCACGGCGCTTCGACAAAGCTGACCTCATACGTGTTGATCCATACGGTGCCCGCTCGAAGCCGAGACGCCGTTCGTTCCGCCTTCCCGCGATCCCGCGTAAACACACCAGCAGCAAGCCCATACGGCGTATCGTTAGCGAGGCGAATCGCCTCCTCCTCGCTGTCGAAGGGCAGCAAGCAGAGCACCGGACCGAATATTTCCTCGCGTGCGATCTCCATCTCCGGCGTCACCTCGGCAAAAATGGTCGGCTCCACAAAATATCCGCGAGCAAGCCTTTCATCCGCCGGAGCCTTGCCCCCGCAGAGCAGCTTCGCTCCTTCGGCGATGCCCCGCTCAATAAATCCAAGCACCTTGTGTCGGTGTGCCTCCGAAATAAGCGGACCCATCTCCGTCTCCGGGTCCATGCCGCTGCCTACCCGCAGCGACGCTGCACGCCGAACCAGCTCCGCCTGCAGCCGCTCCGCAGCCGAGCGCTCCACGAGCACTCTGGAAGCCGCCGAACAAATTTGGCCAGCGTTCCCGAAATTTCCCGATGCGATGTGATCTGCAGCAAGCTCAAGATCGGCGTCCGCAAATACGATGCAGGGCGATTTGCCGCCAAGCTCCAGCGACAGACGCGACAGCTTCGATGCGGCTGCAGCAGCCAGCTTCCGGCCCGTCTCCGTGCTCCCCGTAAATGATATCTTCCCTATGTCCAGGTGTTCCGCCAGCGGTGCGCCGACGTTGGCACCGTCGCCAAGCAGCAAATTCGCAGCACCCGGAGGGAAGCCGAGCGCGTCGATCAGCTCGAACAGCCGAATCGCCGTAAGCGGCGTAAGCTCCGACGGCTTCAGCACGCAGGTGTTCCCCGCAGCCAGTGCGGGTGCCAGCTTCCAGGCGCTGATCAGCAGCGGATAGTTCCAGGGGACGATCAGTGCGCATACGCCTATCGGCTCTCTCACGATTTCCGAGCTGAACGGGCCCTCCACCGGGATCGGCTCCGCCGCCTCGGATTGCACGGCCATCTCCGCATAATAGCGGAACGTGCTCGCAGCATCTGCGGCATCCTGGCGGCTTTCTGCAATCGGCTTTCCGTTGCACGCCGTTTCGAGCTGCGCCAGCTTCTCTGCATCAGCATCGATCGCGTCGGCTAACCGACGCAAAAAGCCGGCCCTGACAGCGGCAGACAATCCGCTCCACAGTCCGGCTTCAAAGGCCTCGCGGGCTGCCCGCACGGCAGCCTCCGCATCCACGCGCGCGCCGTCGGCGACCCGCGTTACCGGCTCGCCCGTCGCCGGGTTCGTCACCTGACGACAACCGCCGTTAACCGCTTCGACCCACCGGCCCGCCATATACATCCGCTTCGTTTCCCGGCTATCCATGCGCCATCGCCTCAAGCTGCCGTTCGATCGTAGCCAGCAGCTGATCCATCTGATCCCGTGTGATGACAGCCGGAGGCTGAATGCGAATGACCTTGGCATTGTTCATCGTACCGCCGACCAAAATATGATTGCTGAACATGCGCCTAGCAAATTCAAACCCAAGCTCGTTGCTCGCAAATTCGAGCCCCAGCAGCAGACCGCGCCCGCGGGCGTCGATCAGCACGCTCGCGTACTTGCGGCTCAGCTCCTTCATGCCCGTAAGCAAATAATCGCCCTTAACCGCCGCCTGCCCGGGAATATCCTCCTCAAGCACCGTCTTGATGCAGGCGATAGCCGCAGCGCAGGCAAGCGGATTGCCGCCGAACGTCGAGGATCCGAAGATGGTCGGGTTCTCTTCAATACAGCCCCATAGCTCCGCCTTCGCGACAACGGCGGCTACCGGCATAACGCCACCGCCGAACGCCTTGCCGAGTGTCATAATATCCGGTACGACGCCTTCATGATCGACCCCGAACAGCTTGCCGGTGCGTCCCATCCCGGTTTGGACCTCATCCACAATCAGCAGGCAGCCATGCCGGTCGCATAGCTCGCGAAGCGCAGTCAAATACCCGTCCGGCGGCACATTGATGCCGCCTTCCCCTTGGATCGGCTCCACAATGATTCCCGCCACCGTCTCGCCATCCGCCTTCAGTGTAGCAACCGCATCCTCCGCTGCGCCTGCATCGCCGAACGGCACATGCTTGACGGCATGCAGCAGCGGCATATACGGATCGCGATAAAGCGGCTTGCCGCTGACTGACAAGGAGCCGAATGTCTTGCCATGAAACCCGTTGAAGGTAGAAATAAACCACTTCTTGCCGGTCGCAATTCGAGCAAGCTTCAGCGCCATCTCGTTCGCTTCCGTACCGGAATTGACGAGATACGAGTTTTGCAGCCCTCCCGGCGTAATATAAGCGACAAGCTGCGACAAGTAGCCCCGAAGCGGATCGACGAGCTCCTGGCTGTGCAAGGCGCATCGCTGAAGCTGGGCGGCCACCGCCTTGACCACCTTGGGATGCCGGTGTCCGAGCAGATGAACCCCATAACCTCCGAGACAATCGATAAATTGCTCGCCCTTCGTATCGCAGAACCAGGTGTCCTTATCCTCCCATTCTACGAACGAATAATTATCGCTAACGGATTTGCGTTGCTGCAAAATCCCCTTGTTGACGTAGTGGGTAAAATTGGCGATTGAATCGTCCACAATTTGCTGCTTCTGAGCCGCAGTGAGCTCATCGCTTTCAATGTAGCCTATGACCGTTTCGGCCAGCCGAAGCACCTCTTGGTTACTTTTTCTCATTATGCCCTGACAACTCCATCGCTAGATTGAGCCAAGCCTCCGATTGATCGGATGCCAGCTGCTCCAAGGTCATACGGGTCAACGCGAGCATCATGGCGATCCGTCCGGAGTCGGTCCGGAGCTTCTCGCCGTATTTGCGGTCGAACGCCTCCAGTCCTTCCGCCGCACGTTTCAGCATATGGGTAAGACAATCGAAGGCTTCAGGCGAAAGCGGGGGAGAACCGATGTAATGTTCCAGACGCCCTCCCTTTCGATAGCAAGGATACGCCTCAAGTCCAACAAAACGAAGAAACCAATCGGCGCGGTACGTGCCTGCTGCCGCGACAATACCGAAGTAGTCGGCAATCAGCTCATCCAGCATCTTGTTCTGCATGGAACCGCAAACGCGCTGGGTAAAATAATGAGTATACTCGTGCTCGCGCCTGATGATCAGCGAGAGCTCGCGCCACTCCTCATCGTCAAGTCCAAGCTCCGCTGCCGCAACGCCGCTGTACGGACCATCACTCAGCAGCATAAAGCGGTCCTGGTACAGCTCCTTGCGCGGAATCAGCATGCGGAATTCATCCTTCCACGTGGCCTCAGTAGCAAGCGCACCAAGCTGTTCGCGCCAAGCTTGTTGGTATTGTCGAATCCGATCCCAATTGTTGTAGCCGACGACCATCGCCGCTCCCATGGATTCCGGCACCTCGATCGGCTCATTGCGGGCTGTTAGTGCCTGCACAAGCACGATAAAATCGCTCCGTTCACGAACGGCAAGCACCGGAACGGTTCCAGCCGGTCCACGAGCAAATTCAATATTCAGCAGCTCCGGACTTAGCAGCCGGATTCCGTCCCCTTCTTGTGCTTCCGTCCCTTGCAGCGTCGCCGCCCGGTATTCGTCTGACTTGCTCATTCCAGGCCCAATCGGAAACCGGAGCTGCACCAGCTTGCGCCGAAGCGCCTCGAACGGCAGCTCGGCTTTCTCCTTCGCCTCGCGGGCATATTCTTGCCACACTGTGGCAAAACGTTCGTCTGCAAGCGGCAGCTCATGCGGAGCTGCCGGACGAAACCGATTCTCGTTATAAGCCAGCAGCTCCTCCTGTACACTGTCCGATGCGCCTAATGAGCGCAGGACGGCAATACGGGCTTCCAGAACCGCATCCATACCTACTCCTTCAGGTGCGACTGTACAAACTTGGCAAGCGTTTCGACCGAGTACAGATGCTCGCGGAATTCCTGCTCGGAGCTGCCCTGCAATTTAACGCCGAATACCTGCTCTACACCGGCAATAACATCGAGCGCTTCTACGGAATCGAGTCCGAGCCCTTCCCCGAACAGCGGGGCCTCGTCTTCGATTTCATCCGCCGTCACGTGCTCAAGCTCCAGCCGTTCTACCAGAATCTGCTGCTTGATCATTTGCTTGATTTCCTCGAATGTTTTCATGTCAGTTGTCTCCTCCAAAAAGTTTTCGAATTCGGATTTTTTCCTTGATGTAGCACGCATAAGACTTCAAAAATCGGTCGATTACTTTTTTCATCGGCAAATTGAATACATTTACGGAGAACATAATGCATCCAATATCTGTTTCGTACATCTGGATGTTGACGGCTTCCGCCATCAACGTCGGACCATAGCCATATTTTCGGTACTCCGGCTTCATATACATGCTCTTGTACAGCACCGTGTTCGCTTCGATCCGATGCGTAATGACCCAACCGATGATTTCCCCATCCTCATTGCGAAGTCCAAGCGAATTGGAGAGCTCAACGATATGCTCCTGCTGGAACGGATCCAGGAAATCGGGATACCACACATTTTTACCGGATCGGATATAGGCCTTCTCCTCTTCCGTCAAATCACGCCAGTAAAAAGGCCGTAGTCCCGCATGCAGCTTATAGGTGGTGAACACTGGTGGATCCATATCCGGATCATGCGCCAAATGCTCATCCATATCGATTTTGTAAATGTACATTTCGGTAACGGGCTCATTCCAGCCATTTTTCTCGGCAATCCGCGCGAACGCGCTGCTGTCCGGATGATCGTGAATAAAGCCGATGTTCACGGAAGCGCATCCGGCTGCTTCGCTCCACTGCTGCAGTGCTCCGAGCAGAGCGGTGCCCGCCCCGATACCGCGGTATTTCGACTTGACAAAAACCGTCATAATCTCCATATCGCCGTTCCATCTGCGCTCCGCCAGGATAAGCCCGATCGGCTGTCCGAACAGCGCCGCCCCGAAAGCGACGACCGCTTCGTCACGGCCCAGCCGGTGCAGAGTCGGGCGGCATTCTGTGAAGGTCATATCCTCGTAGCTTGCAATATGGTGCTCCTGCAATTGAAAAATCGTATACAAGCTGTCACCTCATCTGTTTACAGGTCGCTGCGCTTAAGCCAGCTGGCGTTTGGCCAGCTCCGCAAACAGCCCCGGCTGGCCGAGCAGCTCCTGATAGGTGCCGGTTTGAACGACCGTCCCCTTATCAAGCACAAAGATACGGTCGGCATTCATAATGGTGCTGAGTCGATGTGCGATTACAATTCGTGTCGCCTTCAAATTCTCGAGACTGCGGCTCACAATTGCCTGCGTCTTGTTATCGAGAGCGCTTGTCGCTTCATCAAAGAAAATGATACGCGGCTTGTTGACGATGGCTCTGGCAATGAGCAGACGCTGGCGCTGCCCACCTGACAAGGTTGTCGCGCCTTCGTTGATGACTGTATGCATACCCATCGGCATCTGGCGGATATCATCCTCCAGCCCGGAGCTGCGCGCTGCATCCCATGCATCCTCGATCGTGTTGACGGCCGAAGAACCGCAAATATTCGTGAAAATATCACCGGCCATCAGCCTGCTGTTTTGCAAAACAACGCCGATTTGCTTACGGACGGAGCGAATGTCGATCGTCGAAAGCTCTTTGCCGTCGTAGTAGATCGAACCGCGCTCCGGCTTTTCGAACCCGAGCAGGCATCGGAACAGCGTCGACTTTCCGCTGCCGGAGGAGCCGACGAACGCCACAAACTCACCCGGCTTAATGTTGATGGATACCTCGTTCAAAATATAAGGCGCATCCTGCTGGTAACGGAAGAACAGATGCTGCACCTCGATCTCTCCGTCTAGCTCGCCCGGATCGGCGTTGGCTTCGTCGATCTCAGGCAGCGTCTCGAAGATCGGCTTGGCCCGCTCATATAGCGGAACGAGATTCAACACCGTAATGACAACCGTAGTCAGTGCGATCATGGAACCGACAAAGCTCGAATAGGCGGCGTTAAAGGCAATAAATTTGCCCGGCGTCAAACCGACCGATTCCGAGGTAGCGACGACAGCAAACAAAATAGCGGAAGTAAAGATCGGGAACCCAACGTTAAACATCGCAAGAAAAATTTCGTTCATACGGGCCCGGTATTCGACCTTGCGCTGTTCCTTGAAATCCTTAGCCCACAGGTAATACGCACGGCTCTCGGAACCCGTTACTCTGAACTTGGCAATTCCGTTAATCAGCTGCAGCACCAAACTCGTCATCCGGCCTTCCATATTCATCAGCTTACGCTGGTAACGGACCTGGAAATAACCAAAGCCGACCGTAACGGCGACGTTGAACAGCACCAGGCCTCCGGCCAGCATCGCAAGCGGAATGCTGTAGAAGAACAGCAGCAGGAAGCTGAAGATGGAGAAAAACCCGCCAAGGATCGTGCCCATAGCCGCCCCTGACAGCATCAAGCTGATCGCATGAATACTGTTCGCGCGATGAGCGAGATCGCCCGCCGTAAAATTCCGAAAGAACGGAACCGGCAATGCCAGCAGTCGATCCCAAACGGCCGCCTGAATCGTCGCATCCATTTTGCCCTCTACGCGCAGCATTGCGATGGATTGCGTAAATTCAAACAGGAAGGCGGTTATCGCAGCTGTCACCAGCACTAGCGTCATGTAGAACAACGCACCGCGTTCCGCTTCCGGAATTATCGTATCGAACAACACTCCGGTCGCAATCGGCGTAATCAAGCCGAGAATACCTCCGGCGATGCCAAGCAATACGACCTGTGACAGATCCTTCCGGGAAACCGCCGATAAACCGAAGCCCAGGATATCCTTCACCTTGAGCGCCTTCTGAGGGAATGGCCGGTAGAACGTAAAGGCCATGGGCTTGAGCAGTTCCGCCGCCTTTCGGTCCAGCGTTACGATTGTTTTGTGCGTTGGATCGTGAAGCTCATATTCCGTCGGCTTGACCGGAATGAGGGCGACCGGACGATTGTCCTCCTCGATGAAAGCGAGCAGCGGTCCATTATCGCGATTCCACCATTCTCCCTTGAGGATG
>JBEPYM010000123.1:0-11060 GCA_041641375.1 Paenibacillus sp. | reverse complement strand
AAACTAAGAATTCCAATGTCCGACCGCATAGAACAGGGTAAATGAAGCTATGGCCGGCATGGACAAGGGTAAAATAATTTTAAAGTAAATGCCCATATCGTTGCAGCCGTCGATCTTGGCTGAATTCGTAATATCCTCATGGATCGATTCGAAAAATTCACGCATGACTAGCAAATTAAACGCTGATACGGCTGACGGAATGATGAGGGACCAGAGCGAGTTGATTAATCCCGTCGCCTTGACGATCAGGTACGTTGGAACCATACCGCCGCCGAACAGCATTGTAAACAGTACGGCGAACAGTATCCACCTGCGTCCGCTGAAGTCGCGTCTTGAGCAGGCGTACGCCATCAGACTGGTGACTGCCAGGTTGACCGCTGTTCCAACAACCGTGATAAATACAGTATTTTGCAGCGAACGGAAGAATACCCTCGTACTGAAAATGTATTCGTATGCCGAAAAATCCCACTTGCGCGGCCATAACAAAAATTCGCCTTTCACCTGATCCTCAAACGTAGAGAAGGACATGGTGAATACATGGAAAAAGGGGAATAGGGTAATGGCCGAGATTAGCAGGAGTAGTGTCAGGTTAGTGGTGTCAAATGCACGGTTCGACCAATTTCGGATCATTCGCGCTGCCTCCTCTCTCCATAGAGAGGGGCAAACGACCGCTTGGACCGTTTGCCCCGAAGTCATCCCAGCTTACTTCGCTTTCTTCTTGTGTCCCTCGTTCATTTCCTTGAGCAATTGATCGCCGCCGCGGCTCTTCCAGTCAGCAACCAGCTTGTCGTACGTATCCAGGCCATTCTTGCCGATAATAATGGCAACGACGCCGTCCCACGCGAATTTGTCAAGCTCAGTGCCTTTCTCATTTCTGGTTTGAGACAGAATCCCGATCGACTTATCCGAATACGGCTTTCCTTCATTAAAGGCTTTAATCGAGATGTCCTTCAGCTTGCGAATTTCGTCCGTATCGGTTGCTGCATAAACGCGGTCGCCGGCAACCGGAGGATTCGTCAGCACATATTTGCCAGGGCCTTCCGATTTTCCAAGCTCTGTCAGCTCGTTCTTGCCATCCTTCTTCGTGAAGTGTGTTCCTTCGACGCCGAAGTCATAGAATGTTGCACTCTGCTCTCCGACCATGTCGTCAAGAATGCTGAGCAGCTTCTTGACCTTGTCTTCATCCTTGGCGAGTGTGGACGGAATGAAGAAGCCGCCGTAATGGCCTGGTCCTCTCAGGTAGCCTTGGTAGCCGTCCTGCGCCTTGAGAGCTGGGATCGGAAGCATGGCGAAATTCGGATTGACAGCGCGCGCCTTGTTCAAGCGGTCGATATTGATGGCGTTGAAGGCAAAGTTATAAATCGCGCCCGCTTTGCCGGTCAGGAAGTCGTCCTCAGCCTGCGCGTTCTTCATAATCGGGAAGTCCTTGTTGATGATGCCTTCATCATACCATTTGCGCATGAGGGCAAGCGCATCCTTGGATTTCGGTCCAAAGTAGTTCGGTGCAATGCCGCCTTGACCGTCGTCGACCCAGCCATTGGCAATCATCGAGCGGAAGGAGCCGAACATGGAAGGTGCGTCGATTTTGCCGGCGCTGCCGCCCGTCGACAAGGCCATTCCGTACGTATCCTTTTTGCCATTGCCGTCTGGATCCTTGTCAGTGAATGCCTTCATCACTTCATAGAACTCGTCGTAATTGGTAGGCACCTTTAAATTGAGCTTTTTCAGCCAATCCTCACGAATGACAATGGTATGTGCTTCTAATGCACGCAGTCGCGGCACCGCGTAGATGTGGCCATTATAGGTGAATGCCTCCCATACCTCTGCCGGGATTTTCGCCAGGTTCGGGTAAGCTTTGCTGTCCTTCACGTATTTCTCAAGCGGAAGGAAGGCGCCCTTCTGGGCATAGTTATAGAACTTGGAATCCGCGTCCGGGGTTAGCACCAAATCCGGGATGTCGCCGGATGCCATCACAACGCCTAGCTTGTTGCTGTATTCCCCGGAGGCAACCGGGATATACTCATACTCAATGTTATAGCGTTCTTCGATCGCCTTGATACCGCTGCTGCGCTCCGGCGGAGCAGCTCCGAACAGGATGTTCATCGCGCGTACCTTGTGCTTCTTCGCAGGCGCTTGCGGAGCGGCTTGCGGCTTGGAGTCGCCGCCGGTGCCTGCGGGTTTTGTATCCGTTTGCGAGCATGCTGCCAACAGGCCGGATAGCGACAGACAGCCTGCAACCGTTACTGCTACCATCGATTTGCTTTTGGACTTGAACATTCACATGACCTCCCAAATTTTCATCCTAGTACACTCCTCGTTCGCCCATTCGCTTGACCAGGTGATTCGCTGAGACAATGAGGATCAAGCCGATCAAGCCTTTGAGCAGACCGACCGCGGTTGTAAAGCTGTAATTTCCGTTTACGATACCCATTCGGTACACATACGTCTCGATGACCTCGCCGACCTGGGATACGGTTGGATTCAGCATCAAATAAATTTGCTCGAAGCCGACATCCAGAACGTGTCCTAACCTTAGAATAAACAGGATGACAATCGTGCTGCGAATGCCGGGGATCGTAACGTGCCAAATTTGGCGCAGTCGTCCCGCGCCGTCGATTTTTGCCGCTTCGTATAGCTCGGGATCGATCCCGGCCAGTGCAGCCAGGTAAATAATCGTCCCCCAGCCTGTTTCCTTCCAGATTACCTGTGCAACGAGCACCTCCCGAAATACGGATGGATTGGACATCACGTTAATCGGTCCGGCATTGAGCTCGGCAAGGATTTGGTTGACGACACCGTCGCTCTTGAACAGCAAATAGAAAATACCGACGATTACAACCCAGGATAGAAAATGAGGCAAGTAGACGATGGTTTGGACGAAGCGTTTAAACACTTGATTGCTCACTTCATGAAGCATAATCGCGAGAATAATCGGCACTGTAAACGCGATGACGATCTGATAAAAGCTGATCACGAGCGTATTCCAGAAAATCAAGCCGATATCCGGATTTTCAAGCAGCCTGTTGAAGTGCTTCAATCCGACCCATCTGCTCTCAAGGAACCCCCGAAATGGATTAAAGTCCTGGAAGGCAATGATAATGCCGAGCATAGGAACATACTTGTACACCAGAAAAAACAACAGCCCTGGTATACACATGATCCATAAATAACGCTCGCGCCATAGCTGCTTCCATTTCCGACTAGCCGGCTTCGCAAGTCCGCTTGCGGTCATCGTAACTTCTGTATTGGCCAAATGGTTCACCCCCTCTGTGCGGCCGGATGAAAGTGTGCGTGACATCCATAGCGTAAGGGAAGGCGACATACAGGACAATTCGCTATTCTTTCTGTTATTTGGGTGGCCAGTTATCATTTTTTGCAGGGGAAATAGATGGACTCCGACATGAATGGATACGTGCAAGCGCTCACTCTTATGTTATCATGGTGACAGCCGGTTTCCATAGAAACAACGACACTCAGGGGGTTACTGCCATTTTACCATTTACATTGAAAGATGCCCTTCGTTTTCCCAAGGGGATCCGGATGAAGCTGCTGATTGTGCTGCTCCTGCTGTCGAGCATACCCGTCAGTCTGATGGGACTTATATCGGCATATTACAGCTCCAACATCATATATAGCCACGCGTCGAAATCGAATCAAATCTTGTTAAAGCAGGTCGAAAATGATATTAACGGTGTGCTTCAGAAAATTGACGACCTGCTCGTGCAGTATACGAATTACAACAATACGATACCGAACAATCTGAACCGGTATGTGCAGCGTGATTTGAATGTAGAGAACCGGGATCTGGTGAACGAGCTCTCCGAGGTGCTGACGAACCTGCAAAGCGGGATGAATCATGTGCTGGAGCTCGATTTCTATTCCATTCCGTTTCGCAAGGTGCTTAGCTCCAAGGGAGATCTGTACACGGATGCGACTTACCCCGATCAAGCTGCACTTCAGGAGGCCCGTAAGCCAGCGCTGTTCGGCACCTGGATGCACACCAGGCCTGTACAGCTGAGCGGCGGGGGGAAGAAATTCGCCATTACGCTCATTCGCAACGTCGCGAAGAGCCAAGGCAACCTGCAGGCGGCTGAAGGCGCGATCATCGTCTACCTCGATGCGGTATCGCTTGGATACAGGCTGGCTGCTCTGACCGAATCGACGCCGATTTCGCTGTTTTTGGTCAATCCGGACGGTTATATCATTACCCACTCGGATCCTTCGCGGATCGGCACGTATCTCGGCGATCGGTTGCTGCTTCAGCGTCTGGGCGGGCTGCAAACAGGTACGTTTCACCAATTCAAGTGGACGCCGGCCGAATCCAAGGCGCTTGATGTGAGCGTCATACCCTCCTCCAACCGCAATTGGTATTATGTGCTGTCGACACCGGAGCAGCTGCTGGCGCAGCAGCCGAAGCAGGCGCGCAACATCATGCTCGGCATCAGTGCATGTCTATTGCTGCTGGCAGCTGTGCTCGCGTTCCGCTTTTCACACAATCTGTACAACCCGCTGCGACAGCTCATGAAGCGTTTGTCCAAGGGGGAACCTGTCAGTCCGCGGCAGGATGAAGTTGCCGTGATCGGCGACTACATGGAGAGTATGGACCGGAAAAATCGTGAGCTTACGCAAAGTCTGCGCAAATATTCGGAGCAAGCCGAGAGCTTCGCGCTGCATCAGCTGCTGATCGGCAGCATTCGGGCAGCGGACATTGCCGGCGACATCCGGTTCGCATCACGCTCGTCAATGATCTCCGTTCTGCTGATTGAGATCGATCAGCGCGGGTTTGCGGATATGTTCTCTTTAAACGATCAATATTTGTTTTATTTCTGTGTCGACAACATTACGAATGAGCTGCTGCAGCCCTATGGGGATACGAAAATTTTTATGATACAGCCAGGGTTGTTCGCAGTGCTGCTTGCTTCGGAGCAAGCCTATTCGCCGGATCGGCTCCGCGAAGCCGGAGAGCAAATTCGCAATGCGCTGTCTACGTATTTAAAGCTGACCGCCTTTATTTCGGTGGCTTATACGAGCGAAGGCTTAAGCGAGCTGACAGAAACTTACCAGTCGGCGCTTGCCTCGCAGCGGTACCGCTTCTTTGTCGGAGATCAGCGGGTATTGATGCCTGACGATCTGGATCCGAACGCAGCGTTCCAGGCCGATGAGCTGTATCGAATGGAGGAGGAGCCCTCATTCGGGTCAAACAGCTTCTTCATGACCTCGTTGCGTTTGCTGGAGGACATGCGGAACATATGATACATGGCAGCCTGGTCAAAGGAGGTCCCCATCCCCATAAAGGTTTGGTAGGTGACGGTCGGGTCGATGCTAATGGTCGTCATTGACGCACCGTTCGGCGATTGAATGGTCAGGTCGGGCTGTTTGGATAGCTTATAGGTAGAAGCGGTATTGTCAGTAAAATGGACCGTGACCGTCTCGCCGATTGCTGCAGCTTTCTGGGGAGCAGCTGGAAGTGCGGTGCTTGCAAGGAATACGGATAATACTGCTGAGAGCCATTTTTTTCTCATGATACGTCTCCTTTGTTATCCATATGGTTTGATTGCGGGCCCACAATCTACGCTCATTCTAGCGAACAGGCGGATAGCGGGGAATATGAATTTGTTAACTTGCGTGCAAATTTATGAAGATTTAGAGTTCAGCCGATGTATCAAATTTTGCGAATGAATCAAATACGTCACAGAACAACGGATTTTTGCAACATCAGGTTGCGGCAACTTTGATACGATGGCAAAAAAAGCGAATGAGGAAGGTGCCTGACATTGACTCGATATCCGATTCCCCCTAATACGGTTGTGATTGCCGACAAAGCATTTCATCTGACGCTTGAGCGAACACTGAAGCTGGATTTGTACATGCCGGAGAAGCTCGATGGTCGTGCACCGCTCGTTGTATGGATCCATGGGGGAGGCTGGCAGGGCGGTACCAAAAATGTGATGCCGCTGGGCAGACTCATTCCGATGGGCTATGCGGTCGCTTCCATTGAATACAGGCTGAGCCGCGAAGCGGTGTTTCCCGCCCAGCTGGAGGACTGTAAAGCTGCTCTTCGCTGGCTGAAGCGCCATGCGGACGAGTATGGGTACCGTGCCGATCGAATCGGCGTGTGGGGCGCATCGGCAGGCGGTCATCTGGCGGCGCTGCTCGGTGTTACAGGTGGGTGCAACGATGATGCGCACGAGGCAATGTGCGAGGTGCAGGCAGTCGTCGATTTTTTTGGTCCGACGGATTTGCTTCGGATGGATGACGAAGAGAGCGATATTGTGCACAACGCTCCTGATTCGCCGGAATCGAAGCTGATTGGGGCACCGATACAGGAGCGCAAGGATCTTGCGGATAAAGCGAATCCGATCCATTATATTCAGCCTGGCAACACGCTTCCGCCTTTCCTTATCGTGCATGGCGATCAGGATCGTCTTGTTCCGCTCGGACAAAGCAGGCTGCTCTACGAAGCCCTGCACAAGAATGGGGCCACTGTGGAACTGGTTGTGATGGAGGGGCAAGGGCATGTGTTTTTTGAGGATGAGGAGCTAAATCGGCGGATCGATGCGTTTCTGCAGTGTCACCTTAGTTGAATAAATGTTTGTTTGAAACATATATGTTGTATTATAACCGAGATATCATTATTATATGTTATAAAACAACAATATAAAAGGTGTGATCGAAACAAATGTCCATATACCCCCGTCTAAACAGACTATTCGCAGAAGATGGCAAATGCTTTGATGTCGCAATTGATCATGGTTTTTTTAACGAATTTTCCTTTTTGATAGGAATCGAGAATATGAAGGAAGCGATTGCTGCCATTGTCGAAGCCAATCCGGATGCCATTCAGCTTAGCCCCGGTCAGGCGAAGCTGCTGCAGAGCATACCGGGCAAACAAAAGCCATCGCTTGTACTGCGTACCGATGTGGCCAATGTTTACGGCAGCAATCTTCCCCGCACCTTATTCAGCGAATTAATCGAACGCCCGGTGGAGCAGGCGCTTGCGCTTGATGCTGCTTGCGTTGTTGTCAATTTGCTGCTGCTGCCGGATCAGCCGGAGCTGCACCGTCAATGCGTGCAAAATGTGATGAAGCTGAAGCCGGAATGTGAGCGCTACGGGATGCCGCTTATGGTGGAGCCGCTTGTCATGCTGCCGAATGAGGAGAAGGGCGGGTACATGGTAGACGGCGATATTCGCAAGATTGTGCCGCTTGTTCGCCAGGCGGCCGAGCTGGGCGCCGATATCATCAAAGCTGACCCGTGCGATCGGCTGGAGGAATATTATCTCGTCGTTGAGGCAGCTTCGGGTCTTCCCGTATTGCCTAGAGGGGGAGGGCGCGCGTCCGATGAAGAGATTTTGTCCCGAACCTATACGCTGATGCAGCAAGGAGCTTCTGGTATCGTCTATGGCCGGAATGTCATTCAGCATGAGGACCCGGTACGAATGACGGAAGCGTTCATGGCCATTGTTCACAAGCAGGCGACGCCGGAGCAGGCAATTCGCATCGTTCGTCCGGAGGTGACGGCATGACTGCACGCAGGCGTATTCGCTTCGGGGTGATCGGGTGCGGGTTAATGGGCAAGGAATTCGCCAGCGCCGCCGCTCGGTGGAATCACCTGACAGACGAGCTGCCTATTCCGGAGATTACTGCAGTTTGCGATCCGAATGAACAGGCTGCCAGCTGGTTCCGTGAACGAATTGCTACAGTCGGTTTTGTCTATAAGGATTATCGGGAGCTTCTAGCCAACCCCGATATTGACGCCGTCTATTGCGCCGTCCCCCACCACATGCATGCCGGGATGTATATGGATATCATTCATGCAGGCAAGCATCTGCTCGGGGAGAAGCCTTTCGGGATGGACCTGGAAGGGAATAAGGCGATTCTGGAAGCCACTGCTCGCAATCCCGACGTCCTGGTGCGCTGCTCCTCGGAATTCCCCTTCTTTCCAGGCGCATTCCGGATCGGAGAATGGGTCCGGCAAGGAAGATTTGGCCGCATCATCGAGGTGGAGGCCGGGTTCTGGCATTCCAGCGATCTCGATCCGAACAAGCCGATTAACTGGAAGCGTCAGGTTGCTTATAACGGGGAATACGGCTGTATGGGCGATCTCGGTATGCACGTGCTGCATATGCCGCTTCGGTTCGGCTGGAAACCGGCCAACGTGCGGGCGCTGCTGTCCAATATCGTCACGGAGCGTCCGGATGGACAGGGAGGCGTAGTCCCCTGTGAGACGTGGGATAATGCGATTCTGGCAACGGAAGTGCACCAAGCTGGCCAGACGTTCCCGATGACGCTTTCGATGAAGCGAATTGCACCAGGTCATGCCAATACATGGTTCATACGTATTCAAGGCACCGAGTTTTCCTGTGAGTACAGCACCAAGGATCCGAAGCGTCTAGCCTGCCTTCCGTACCAATCGGGTGGGGAACAGGCATGGCATGTCGTCGATGTGCCTTATCGCTCTGCGTATGGGAGCATTACAGGAGGTATTTTCGAATTCGGCTTCTCGGATTCCATCCTGCAGATGTGGGCTGCCTTCTGCGACGAGCTGACGAATCGAGATGGGATGCGGCAGCCGTTCCACTGCGCTACGCCGGAAGAGACAGCGGCCAGCCACAGGGTGTTCACAGCTGCGCTCGAGTCCGCCGCCAGTCGGCAAACGATACACTTGCAATGGGGGGACTAACATGCCGGTCAAGCAGGTTGTCGTTGCCGGACATATTTGTCTGGATATGATCCCGGCTATGCAGGGAACGCATACAAGCCTGCAGGATCAGCTTGTCCCGGGCAAGCTGATCAACATCGGTGCGGCGACGGTGTCGACCGGCGGCGCTGTCTCTAATACGGGTCTGGCGCTTCACCGGCTGGGCGTTGCTACCCGCTTGATGGGAAAAATCGGTGGCGACACGTTTGGGCAAGCGATTCTTGGTCTATTATCGGAATACGGGCACGAGCTGGCGGACGGAATGATTGTGGTGGAAGGCGATGCGAGTTCCTACACGGTTGTTATTAGCCCGCCGGGTACCGATCGGCTGTTTCTTCACTGTACAGGCGCCAACGATACGTTCGGACCGGAGGATATCCGAGATGAGGAGCTTCGGGGTGCAGAGCTGTTTCATTTCGGCTATCCGCCGCTTATGAGAAGAATGTACAGCAATCATGGTGTGGAGCTCGCTTCTCTGCTGGAGCGGGTGAAACGGATCGGGTTGACGACCTCACTCGATATGGCAAGACCGGATCCGGATTCGGATGCGGGACGGGTCGATTGGCTGCGAATTTTAGCCCGATCGCTCCCTGAAGTAGATGTGTTCCTGCCAAGTGTAGAAGAGCTTCTCTATATGACGGACCGGGAGCAGTATGACCGAATGGCTGTCAAATATGGAGCTGATAAGCTGCTGGAGCATATCGATGAGCAGCTTGTGCGAGAACTCGCTGAACGGATGCTGGGAATGGGAACGGCGATCGTAGTGATCAAGCTGGGCGAATTCGGCTTGTATGTGAGGACAACGAGCAGCAGAGCGAGGCTTGTCGCGATGGGAGCGGTAAGCCATGGATTGCCTCTGGATCGTTGGGTCGATAGAGAGCTATACATTCCATGCTTCGAGGCTGATGTAGCAGGGACTACAGGTGCTGGAGACTGTACGATCGCCGGTTTTCTGGCTGGAATGCTGCGCGGGATGACGATTGAGGATACACTTGTCGCAGCCGTGGCGGTCGGAGCCTGCAATGTAGAACGGACGGATGCAATAAGCGGGATACCGGATTGGAACACCGTCCAACGGCGTGTACACGCGGGCTGGAGGCAGCGGTCGCGCTGCCTGGAGCTGGACAGCAGCTGGCAGGTGCAGGGCCTCGTACGGACAGGACCCGGGGACATGACACGTAAGGAGTGAAATGGAGCGATGATACAGGTGGATATGCAGGATATCCGGAATCGAACCGTACTGCAATTGTCCAAGGCTGGCATTGTGCTGACCGAGGATGAGGCGGCGAATATTGAAGTGGCCGATTTCGGTCTGGGCAGACTGGAGCAGGAAGGCCTGGAGCTGGTGACGTATATTAATACGGACCGTTATTGTGCCAAGGAGCTGGTGCTGTTTCCGCACCAGACATGTCCCGAGCACAAGCATCCGCCGGTCGGCGGCGATCCGGGCAAGATGGAAACCTTTCGCTGCAGGGCTGGTCGTGTATACTTGTACGTAGAGGGAACACCGGGCGATGCAATTCAAGCTGTGCTTCCGCAGGGCAGCGAATCGTATTACACCGTGTTTCACGAGATTGAGCTGCAGCCGGGCCAGCAATATACGATTTTGCCCGGAACGCTTCATTGGTTCCAGGCTGGGAACGATGGGGCGGTCGTATCCGAATTTTCCAGCACGAGTCGGGATGAATATGACATCTTTACAGATCCACGAATTGTGCGAATTC
This sequence comes from Paenibacillus sp., assembly GCA_041641375.1. Lineage (GTDB taxonomy): Bacteria > Bacillota > Bacilli > Paenibacillales > YIM-B00363 > Paenibacillus_AK. The sequence goes on along the minus strand of JBEPYM010000123.1, from coordinate 636 downwards.
CAGATGTTGAAGGGTGAAGATACAGGATGGACGTCAAGGGGCAGCGACTCAACGAGAGGCAGCAGGCAGTTTGGGAACTGCTTGAATTGTGCGGCGAGGTCAAAATAGGCGAGCTGAAGCAGAGGTTCGACGTTACGGAAATGACGATCCGTCGCGATCTGGAGAAGCTGGAGCAGCTGGGCGGCGTGCGACGCACGTTCGGAGGGGCGATTCTGACCGGACGCGAGGATACGCTGCGGGAGCGAAATTCGAAGCTGCTCGAGGAGAAGCTGAGAATTGGCAGACTGGCGGCAGGGTTGATCGGGGACGGACAATCCGTCTTTATTGACGGCGGCAGCACGACCCTGCAGATCGCGAAGCATATTCCGCCCGGCAAGGCGGTTACCGTAGTGACGAACGGATTGAATATCGCTATGGAGCTGCTTGAACGAAAAATCCCTACGATCGTCACAGGCGGGGATGTATTGGAGCATACCGTGTCGTTGACGGGGCCTATTGCTGTCGAGACGTTAGGAAGAATGGCCTTCAACCAGGTATTTCTCGGTGCATCGGGCTTGACTGCAGGTCATGGGCTGAGCAATACGAACGGCTACGAGACGGAAATTAAACGGGCTGCGATACGCGCTGGCACAACCA
>JBEPYM010000122.1:0-11079 GCA_041641375.1 Paenibacillus sp. | reverse complement strand
CCGCGATCGATCCGCTGTACGTGCTGAAGTATACGGGGCCCTTGAATATGGTGCTCGTATCGCTCGGCAGCTATATCGTCGTGTCGCGAATGAGCGGCAGCCGGATGTCCGGCATTGTGGCGGCAGCTGTCTTCGGCTTCCTGTCCGCCCTGCAAAACCCGGCTGCCTGGGAGCGCCAGGCCGCGACCAACTCCCAGGAATTCGCGTTTGTCTTTATCCTCCCTTCGCTGTATTTTATGCATCTCTACTTGCAGCGGGGGCGCAAGGCGGACGGCGTGACGGCGTTCTGCGGAGTAGCGATTACCGGGCTTGTCCACACGCTTGCCTTCGGACTGCTGGCCGCAGGAGCTGCCTCGGTCCTCGCCGTCCACGCGCTGTCCCGCAGCCGGGAGCAGTGGGGCCGGATCCTTCGTGCCATTCTGGGATCTGCGGCAGCGGTGGCGCTGTCCCTGGTGCCGATCGGATACGGTCTGCTGATCGGCGAACGGTTTCACTCCTCATCGGCCAATTACTTGACGGCAGAAGTGTTCTACGAGCCGGAAATCAAGGCACTGAACGTGGTCGACTGGATCTCGCTCGCGAGCATCGTATTGCTGCTGCTTTATGCATGCTTCGCGAGAGGCGCCGAACGTCGGGAATCGCGTTATGCGGCAGGCTGGGCGGCGTTGTTTGGAGCAGGTATGCTTGCTGTATATGTCTATGGCGGCGTAGTCACCGGCAGCATCGTCATTGATACCCGGGTCGGCGAGCTTTGGGCGATTGTAACGCCGCTTGTGATCGGATTCGGCTGGTATGTGCTCATTGCGCCGCTGCTGTATTGGCGGATCGGCGCATGGATTGCAGCGGCAATCGGCGTCGGCACCTTGGCGGCTTTCGTATGGCTGTCGCCTCCCGTCCCGATCCAGCCTTATAAGATGGAACGAGATAATGCCGTAGAGCAATATTTGCAAATCCGGAATACGTTTTTACCGAAAAGCTGGCATATGGTGTCGCAGGAATATGCCATTGTTGAAGGAGCCGGCTTCCACATGACGCTGGACTATTTCCTGGCACAATACGACCCTCGGTATCCAGCCGTTACGAAATTCGGGGACACCGAGCCAGATCTTGGCATTTCTCATCACCTGTTTCTCTTTCAGGAAAAGGAATTGTTTACGGTCGATCCACGAAATTCCATCTATCCGATTATGGAGCCGATCTACAAGCAGAGAGCGGCGAACTTCGCCAAGCTGTCCGAGTGGATCGACATCCATCGAAATGCCGGACATCCGGTTGATATCTATTATGAGGACGAGACGCTCCGCATCTATAAGCTGGAGCGTGAGTTTACGAAGGATGACATGCATAAGCTCATCTGGAAAACAGAGAGAAAGGAGCCGTAACGATGCCGGAACCTATAATAACCTGGCTGATGCTGATCAAGCTGGCACTGTGCTATACGCTCCTCTTCTTTGTGTTCCCTCGAGTGCTGCTGGGTCGGCGGCGTCCGGATGAGGATCTGTATGCGTACGTATTTGCCCCTTTTGTACATGCTCATTTCGTTCTGATTCTGCTTGTTCATCTTCTTGCACCCCTTCGTTTGTACGAAACGCTGTCCCTCTATATGGTGCTGATTATCATGTGTGTTCTCATTTGGCGGCAGCGTCAGAAGCAGTTTACTGATCTGGCGCTGGAGTGGATGGAGAAAACCGATCAGCCTGAGGCATTGGTGGAGTCCAACAAAAAAGTAGCAAGGAATGCTGTATCTGCCGCACTGGCCGGATTAAAGCGAATCGCCCGTTCAGCAGCTGTTTATCCGGTTGCATGGGCTGCAATCGCGAGTGTAATCGCGGTTTCCTTGTATATGAGGTTCTCCCATGCCTTTACGCAGTCCTATTATGCAGCGTCGGATCCCTATGTCCACTACCGCTGGGCGAACTTGATCGGGCTGAAGCAGCAGATCTATGCCGACGGGATTTATTCCTACGGATATCCCTCCGTCATTTCGCTGCTCCAAAAAATCTTTATCATTGACCCTTACTATATTGTTCGTTTTCTCGGACCGTTGGCTTCAATTCCGCTTATGGCATCCATCCTGCTGTTTCTTTACGTAAAGGTATCCCGACGAATGACCGTATTGCTCGTCCCTGCCGTCTTGTATGGGGTCGGGTTCGCCATTCCGGTTGCCATCGGTCGTCAGGCAATGGCGCTTCCGATGGAATACGGGATGATTTTTGTCCTTCCTGGCGTTTATTTCTTGTTTGCCTATTTCAAGAGCGGACGTATGATGAATGTGTGGTTGGCTGCTGAATGTGCAGCTGTCGTAACCTTGCTGCATACCTATAGCGCATTGTTTGCAGCGATTGGATACGGAGTCGTATTTCTTATGTATGCAGGTCGTATCGGACGTGCATTTTGGACAGCAGCTGCAGTCTGTGCCGGGGGAGCCTTCATTGGCGCATTGCCGATGCTTGTCGCACTTGCTGCAGGATTGTCCTTTAATACAACGGCTATCAACTACATTCAAGAGAGTGTTGGAGTCGGCACCAGTGTGAATACCTTTTCCGTAACACTTGAGACGCAGCTATTTATCGGTGTTGCTTTGGCTGCCGCTGCGGCGACGCTTGCAGTGATCGGGTTGCGAAGACGCTACGAGAACGAGTCAACGCCGATCGATTCACGCGCGATCATCGGCATCGTCGTCTTTTTCTCCATCATGCTTTTTCTCTATATGATCCCGGCACTAGGACTCCCGGAGATCATCACGATCGACCGGATAACTGTATTTTTCTGTGTCAGTGCCGCGCTCATGTCCGGCGTAGCAGCTGCTCTGCCCGAGCTGGCCGGTTTTCGCTGGCAGCGCGGCATACAGCTCGTCATGCTCGGAGCGATTGTCATTGCCGTTCTCCTGTTCGGCAGCTTGCGCCCGACTGAACCGGAACGACTTCAATACAATGAAGCTGTCCAAGCCTATTTGCGTATCCAGCAGGAATTTGCCCCGCCGAAGGAATGGAATATGATCTCGACGACAGAGGAGCTTCCGCTCGCCGAAAATTATGGCTGGCACACGCAGCTAGCCGATTTTGTCACCAACTTTATCGACAATCCCGACGCGCACACCTTCCCAACCTTATCGCCTTATGTATTCCTGTTCGTCGAGAAGCAGCCCCTTCGCTCCTTCCGTCCCGACGTGGCGGGAATCCCGCTCCAGCCATCGGATGCGGAACGGATCATACCGCCTATGCCGGCGAATGTAACGGATTCAACGACCTATTATTACCGAGGGGATTTTGTCAATCGGCGCACCCTGCAAGCCAAGGCTTATTATTGGGCCGAGCAATATCGAAGCAAACACCGCAATATGACGATCTTTTTTGACAATGACGTGTACCGCGTCTATCTGATTACCAAACCCGGGGAACCCGGATTTCCACTACGTTAACAAGGAGGCGGCAAGGATGATTCGCTCCGCTCTCGTCACAGACGGCTTGCTCCGCAAATCGCTTGCCATTGCCCGCTCGCTCGGAAGCCGCGGCATTGCCATGCATGTCGGCGAGACGACGCGTATGAATCCTGCCGCCTTCTCCCGATATACCGTGCGCAAACACCGTTATCCGCATCCCGGTCGACAGCCGGACGCCTACACGGAATGGCTGGTCGACACGCTGAAGCGATACAGCATCGATCTGTATATACCCGCTGATGATGCGGCGATGGAGCACGCCGTACGCCACCGCGCCGAGCTTGAGCCGCTATGCCAGATGCAGCTCCCGCCGACTGAAGGCTATCTCGCTGCCGCGGACAAAGGCGAGACGATGCGGCTCGCGATGCAAACCGGTGTACCTTGCCCCGCAACGGAATTTCCCTCACGGCTTGACGCAGAGGCGCTTAAGGAGGCCGGGGAGCGGCTCGGTTATCCGCTCGTCATTAAGCCGCGCCGTAGCTCTGGCTCTCGCGGCATACGTGTCGTCCACTCGGAACACGAGCTGCTCGAGGTATATGACAGCATCCATCATGAGTTTCCATGGCCGATCCTGCAAGAGTTCGTGCCTGCCGGCATTCGCTACGACGTATGCCTGCTGTATAACCGACATTCGGAGCTACGGGTGTCGTTCGTCCAGAAGGAGCTGCGGCATTTCCCGGTGGAACGCGGACCCAGCACCGCACAGGAAAGCGTCATCCACCCGGAGCTGACGGATGCAGCAATCAAGCTGCTTGCGCCGCTTCGCTGGAGCGGCATCGCCGAGGTGGAGTTTATGGTCGACCCTCGCGACGGCATTCCGAAGCTGATGGAAATTAATCCGCGCTATTGGAACTCACTCTATGCCGCTACCCTCGCAGGCGTTGATTTTCCCTGGCATGCGCTGCGGCTGCTCGAGGAAGGGGATATTCCGGTGCTGGCTGAATATGCGTCTGGAGTCCGCTGCCGTTCGCTGCTTCCAGGAGATATCCTCCATGTGCTGGCGAACAAAGATCGATCCAGGCTCGATCCTCCCTTCTGGCATGGACCGGCCCAGGGCATGCGCGATGACATTCTGTCAGCAGTCGATCCGATGCCAACCATCGGTTTTCTGTGCGCTTGCGCAAGGCTCGCGCTGCGCAGGCAATCCTGGGCATTCCTGTTCTCACGATAAAAGGGGGCTTCAGAGCATGATCAATGCGCTAACGGTAGACGTTGAGGAGTGGTTTCATGCGAATGCGCTCCACTATTCCGTCGACGATTGGGGGAGGTTCGAATCCCGCGTCGTCCCGCACACACGGATGCTGCTGGAGCTGTTTGCCCGCAAACAGGTCAAAGGGACGTTCTTTATCGTAGGAGCCGTCGCGGAGCAGCATCCGGAGCTGGTCATGGAAATTGCCGCCGCCGGCCACGAAATCGGCAGCCACAGCCGCTATCACCGGCTTGTCAGCCAACTGTCGGACGAGGAGTTTCGTATCGACGTTCGGGAAACGAAAGCGATTCTGGAACGCATCTCCGGTGTGGAAGTAACCTTGTTTCGGGCGCCAAGCTGGTCGTTGTCGATGAAGCGGCCGGAGCTGTTCCGCATTCTGAGCGAGGAAGGGTACACGTGCGACTCCAGCCTGCAGCCGTTCGCGACGCCTTTGTCCGGCTCGTTCGATATCCCGAACGCCCCATTCATTCCTGTGCTTGGCGGCGTGCCTCTACAGCTGGCGGAGTTCCCGGCACTCGCATTGGGGAGCGGGCCGCTGCGTTTCCCGTTCGCTGGAGGACTTTACCTTCGAATGCTGCCCTATTGGGCGATTGCTGCTGCACTGCGGCGTCTGAACAAGCAGCAGCCTGGCATGATCTATGTGCACCCTTGGGAATTCGATCTGAACATGCCACGGCCAGCGGGGCTGTCTCCGCTGCTGAAGCTGGCCATGTATCACAACGTGCACACCACTTATACCAAGCTGGAACGTTTGTTGGACCAGTTCTCCTTCGCGCCGCTTGGCACCTTGCTCGAGGAGCGCAGGCACCGTTATCGACAGTTAGCCCTGTAACGAAAGGAGCTTTACGATGCATGATACTTTGATTATTATTCCGGCCTATAACGAAGAACTCCATGTGGGGCGTGTTATCGAGGGATTGCAAGCTCACGGTCCGGCAGCCGATATTCTCGTGATCAACGACGGATCGGTTGACCGAACGGCTTCCGTAGCGGACTCCTACCCCGGCGTTACCGTGCTGACACATCCGACCAATATCGGCTACGGCGCAGCGCTCGAGAGCGGCTACCGCTATGCCGCCGCGCAAGGCTATGAGTACTTGCTTCAGTTCGACGCCGACGGGCAGCATCACACGGAGGACCTGGCGGCACTTGTAGATGCACTGCGCAGCGGGACGTGCGAGCTGGCGATTGGCTCACGCTTTGTCGGGGACCCGCACTACCGGCCTGAACCGGCCAAACGATTCGCCATGCGTCTGTTTCGGGATATCATTCATTTTTGCACCGGAATTCGCATCAGCGACCCGACCTCCGGCCTTCGGGGGCTGCACCGTTCCTTGTTTACGTACTATGTGGAGTCGGGCAAATTCCCGAACGATTACCCTGACGCCAATATCGTCATTCAGACAGCGCTGGCCGGCTTTCGCATTCAGGAAACGCCCGCCCACTCGCGTGAACGAACGGCAGGGACCAGCATGCACAGCGGGCTGAAACCCGCCGTCTATATGATTACAACCTTGCTCCGGATCGGCTTCGTTCTCGTCAATCATCTGTTTGACACGAAGCTCTCCGGCCAAGAGCTGAGGAGGCGTGAGCTGTGAATGTAAGTCCTGAAGAAATATGGGAGCTGGCAAAAGGCTGGATCGCACAAACTGGTATTTTTACGCTGGACCCGGTATGGTTCAATGTCCTGCTTTCGCTTGGCGGCATCAGCCTCGTGCTGGCTTTACTCGTCTATGGATTGACAGGCAGCTATCGTGCGTCGAAGAGCGAGGAGCGCAGGCTTCGCAAGCTTCTCGTCACACTTCAGCCAACGCTTGGGCTCGAGAAGAATGCTACGCATATGCTTGAGCTGGCCGCTGAGCTGATTCGCGCACCCGTATACTGCTTCTATGCGGTCGAACCCCGCAGCGGTCAATTCGTGCTGAAGGCGGTGCGCCATCAAGCGGAGGATTTTGGACGAATCAAGCCTTCTTACAGCGGACTCGTTCCGTATCAGAAGGAGAGCTACATGCCGCCTGTTTCGTTGCCGCGCGATATCGTCGATATGCCGCTCGGTATCGTCAAGCACGGCGAGGTGCCGCTGCTGCATATTCCGATACCGGGGGGAAGCGGGGCGTTGCGGATCGGACCGCTCAAGCGTACAAGCCGCAAGGCGCTGCGTGCCTTCGGCCGGTTTGCGGAGGCTCTTCGCCAGCCCTTTGAAACGCTGGCGCTTACGGAAAGCATGAAGACGCAGCTCGAGGTCAGTGTGCAATCCTCCCGTGCCTTGATGCGAATCAGCGACATCTCGCATGAACCGCTGCAGACGCTCGATATGATCGTCCAGACCGCAAGCAAGACGCTCGGTGCGGAAGGCGCACTGTCGGTTTTGCCGAACGGAGGCTGCGCGCTGTACGGCACAGCCGACAAGGCGGTCTCTCTCGAACGCTTGGAGTCATCGCCGGAGCTGCGGCAACGTCTGCTCGAGCAAGCCGCTAGGCAAGACATATGGGTAGCCGGCAGCCACGCGCTGCAGGAGCCTGTCCTTGCGGCGCTGCAGGAAGCTCTCGTCGGCGTCCGCGCAGACCGTTACGCAATCGTCCGGCTGCAGGGACGCTTCGGTGTCGGAGCCTTCGTCTTGTGGTATGGTCGCGGCAAACATGACCTCGATCCTGAGACAACCGGACGCACGGCGCTCCTGACAGTGGCTGGCGATCTCGCCTCCATCCTGGACAACCAAAGCTCGGTCAAGCACCTGGCGCATTCCAACATCGCCCTGCTCAAATCGCTGACGCGTGCGATGGACAATATGAATCCGTATACGGTCGGCTATTCCGATCAAATGGCTCGTTATGCCATTGTGATCGCCAAAGAGCTGAATTTGCCCGAAGCCGAAATCCGCGACATCGCACTCGCTGCTCACCTCAGCAATATTGGTGTGCTGGGCTTGTCCGCCGATCTCTACCAAAAGGAAGGTAAATTTACCGAGATGGAGTTCGAGCTGATGAAGCTCCATTCCGAGGTCGGGGCGACCATCGTTAACGCGCTTACAGGCAACACGTATGTAGCCGCCTGCATTCTCCACCATCATGAACGTATGGATGGCAATGGGTATCCGCACGCTTTGCGCGGTCAAGCCATACCGGTCGGTTCCCGGATCATCGCGGTCATTCAGACGTTCCTCGCGAAGATCAACGGCCGCAAATCACGCGATCCGTTGCCCTTCGATCAGGCGCTGCAGATGCTGAAGGCTGCTTCCGGGACACAGCTGGACGGTCAGGTTGTAGATGCACTGATTCGCTGGTATGACCGGAAGCGCAGAGATCCTGCTGTACTCCATCGCGCGCTCGGCTCGTGCTGGGAAATGTGCTGCACGCCCTCAAGTATATGCGAGCATTGTCCGGTGTACGGGAAAATGGGTGTGAACTGCTGGGAAACGCCTGGAAACCTGTGTGCTGCTCATGGCAAAAGCTGCGATACCTGCTTTGTACGCACGGAAACGATGAACCGGAAGGCGGTCGGGGTGTAGTGCTGTCCGGAATTCGCAATTGGCTTTCCGGTGGAGGGAGAGGCTTGCCGAACCACGCATGGAGCAAGGTTCGTTCCTTCGTCGTATATTACGGCGATCCGGTTTATGCGCAGGGCGGGGCGGAGGCTGTCATCCGAACGCTGTCCGGCTGCGATGCGGCGATCATCGAGCCCTCCTGCTATGACGTCGAATGGCTTCGCCGCATTCAAGCAAGCGGTACGCTGCTGCTCGCCTATGTACCCGTCATGGAAAGCCCGGAGTGGAACAAAGCTCGAATGGATTGCCTGCAGGACAAGCATTACCTTCGTAACTCGCATGGTCAGAAGCTGGTTCAACAAGCGTGGCGCTCTTATGTGATGGACCTGAGACAGCCCTCGTATCGGGATGTCCTGCTGCAGGAGCTGGCTCGATGGGCTTCTCTCGGATTTGACGGTTTTTTTCTGGACACGGTCGGGGATATCGAGGAGCTGGTTTCTTCGAATCAGCAGCGTCATGAGCTTCATCATGCTTATCGGGAGCTGCTTCACACGGCAGCAACGCAGTTTCCACAAGCGCTGCTCGTCCAGAACCGCGGTTTCGGCACGCTCTCCTACGTCGGCAGTCTCCTGCACGGTATCGTATGGGAGGATTGGCAAGGTGACCGTGTTCACGAGCCCTGGATGGCATTGACGATCAGCAAAACCCAAGCCTGGGCGAAGGACCATCGCAAACGCGGCTGCAAGGTGCTGGCGCTGTCAACCCGCGTGCTGCAGGCCGACCGTTCGGCTGCCGACAGGCTCGGCTTTGTGCATACCGCTCAGCCGCAGGGCTACAACACCCTATAGCGGAAGTCCTGCAGGCTGCGGCTCTTATTTTCCAGGGGGCAAATTCACCCTACGGGTGAATGAACGGGATCGATACAATCACACTTCTCCAATTCAACTTACTTTTGTACGTTTTTTCATACAAAATCGCCGCATCTAGCGGTCACCCCCACGATTTTGTACGTTTTTTCATACAAAATCGCCGCATCTAGCGGCCATCAACATGATTTTGTATGTTTTTTCGTACAAAATCGCCGCATCTAGCGGTCACCCCCACGATTTTGTACGTTTTTTCGTACAAAATCGCCGCATCTAGCGGTCATCACACGATTTTGTATGTTTTTTCATACAAAGTCGGCGCATCTAGCGGCCATCACCATGATTTTGTACGTTTTTTCGTACAAAATCGCCGCATCTAGCGGTCACCCCTATCCACAGATTTGTCCACAACTTATTCTCAGTTCTCGAAAAACATAATTTCCTATACAACCAAAAAGCCCACCCGCCTCGCGCCCTGTGCGCATGCTGATGAGCTTACAATCCGCTTACCCGATACCCATATATGGCCGATAATAGTCGATGGTCCGTTGCAAGCCTTCGCGCAGCGGGACAATTGGCTCCCAGCCGAGCTCCGCCCGCGCCCGCGTATTGCTAAGCATGCTATGCCGGATATCGCCCTTCCGCTCGGGCTCGTGCCGCATCCTCAGCTCCACACCGGCTGCCTCGCACATCCGCTCCAGCAGTGCATATACGGTGGTCGCCTCATTCGAGCCGATATTCAGCACGGACCGGGAGCCCCGCTCCAACGCCGCCAAATTCGCCGCCGCCACATCCGCTACATAGATAAAGTCGCGCGTCTGCAAGCCGTCACCGAAAATAACCGGCGTCTCGCCACGCAGCAGCTTCTCCGTAAAAATCGAGACAACCCCGCCCTCGCCCTTCGGGTCCTGCCTGATGCCGTACACATTGGCGTACCGGAGGACCGTATAATCCAGCCCGTACAAGTCGGCATAGACGGACAAATAATGCTCTGGCGTGTGCTTCGAAATGCCGTAGAATGAAATCGGCGCAACTGGATGCTCTTCGTCGATCGGCAGCCGCTGCGGTACCCCATACACGGCAGCCGATGACGGGTAGATCAGCTTTCGCACGCCATGCCGCACACAAGCCTCCAGCACATTCACGGTTCCGACTACATTCACACTCGCATCGAAGCCCGGTCTTTTAAGCGAAGTTTGAACGTCGATCTGCGCTGCAAGGTGTATCACGACATCCGGCTTCAGCCGGCCCACACAATCAAGGACAAAGCGCTCATCCGCGATATCCCCTTCCAGCAGCTCCGCCTCCGCGTGTACATGCTTCCGCTTGCCCGTACTCAGGTTATCCAGCACCGCCGTCCGGTATCCCCGCTCGATACAGGCATCGACGATATGGGAACCAATGAAACCTGCACCTCCCGTGACCAGCACCGTTGTCTCCAAAAGCTGCACAACCTCTCTACATTATCGCAAATAGCTGATTGGATTTACCGGTTCCCCGTCCTTATATACGGTAAAATGCAGGTGATTGCCCGTCGAATAACCCGTCGTTCCTACCGCCCCCAGCTTATCGCCGCGTGCCACCTTGGAGCCCTTGTTGACCGTGATCGTGCCGGTACGCATGTGCGCATAGAGCGTCTGGAGACCTCCGCCGTGCTCGATAATGACCGTCTCTCCATACCCGCCGTACCACTGCGCCAGAATGACAACGCCGCCCTCGGCCGCCAGCACATCGGTACCGCCCGGAGCCCCGATATCGATACCGTTATGGAACGTGCCCATCTTGCCCGAGATCGGGTCGACCCGTCCGCCGAAGCCCGACGTCAGCGGATATTCGCGGGGCAGCGGGTACGCAATCTTACCGCCCTTGTATATGGCCGTAAAGCTTGCCTTCTCCCGCTCCAATGCGGATTCCTTCTTGATAATCTCCTGAAGCCGCTTCTCTTCCTCCGCGCTCAGCTCACGTTGGAGCTCTTCCTTCTGCGCAATGGAAGCAATCGCAACCTCCTTCTCCTTCTCCCGAACGAGCAGCGTCTGACGAAGCTGAACCGACTGCTCATGCATCTTGCGAACATCGG
>JBEPYM010000121.1:0-11121 GCA_041641375.1 Paenibacillus sp. | reverse complement strand
ATTAGCGCTATCGTCAAGCCTACCGCTCTTACCGCCATCATCCCGATCCCCTCCAAGTTTTGCTCTCTCCCAATATTTCGTCCAACTCCTCCCTTTTCCTTCCTCCCAATTCACTCAATCCCCCGAATCAAACACAAAAATTTCGTCTCCTCGCAACATTTTTCCAGATGCTTCCGTCTAATTTCAAAACCCCTCATAAGAGGGAAGGAGGCATTTATCCCCTATGTACATACGTAAACGCATCATGTTGCTCAGCTTGAGCTCCACGCTTATTGGCGCTTCCGTCTTGCCTGCAGGCATGTCCGCAATGGAAGCACCCAAGGCTTCAACCGTGCCAATCTCTGCAGGACCCATGACTAAACCGGGATCGGAGGCAGCCCAAGCAATCCAAGCCAACATGTCCAGAGACGAAGCAGTCGCCATTGCGAAAGCCAAGCTGGAGATCGGCGACGATTACACGGTGTCCAACGTTCACTTAAACTCCCACTTCAATCCTGCGGATCCCGGCTCATCCGCATCCTGGAGCATCGGCTTCACCAAGCGCGTAGATAACCGGGAAACCGCTCACATTCACGTAACCGTCAACGACAAAACCGGCGCCGTGATTCAATTTCATCGCAACGAATGGGAACCAACCCACACTCACTCCTATCCGCCCAAGACAAACCTTGCGCAAGCGAAGGAAATCGCCCGCCAATATGTATCCAAGCTTCATCCGGAGCTCGTGGATCAAATACGCTACAATACGAACTTTGAGAAATCGTTCCGCACTCCGCTCCACGGTCAAGTCCGGTACCATATCCGCTTTGACCGGCTTATGAACGGCATTCCGTTCCCGCAGAACGGCATCTCAGCTGATATTGACGGCGACGGGAATATTGTCAGCTACAGCTTTAATTGGTGGGAAGGGATCTCGTTCGAGGATCCTGCTGGTGCTATGACAGCAAGCAAAGCAATGGACGCCTTCAAAAAGCATTCGACGCTGAACCTGAGCTATCTGATTCCCTACGAGTCCAAAACAAGCCGCACTCCTCAGCTCGCCTACCAATGGTGGAGCAAGCCATTGAATGCTAAAACCGGGGAGCCGTACGCGTTCGACGGGACGGTCGTCCTCCATCAGCGTCTCTCCAAAGAACCGATTACACCTGTGCCGATTGGAAAGCTTCCGGCTCGCACGAAGGATCTTACCCGCGAGGAGGCGATCCAGGCCGTCGAGTCTCTACTGCTGCTGCCTAAGGGCGTCAAGCTCGAGGAGGCCTCCTACTCGGAGCACACCTCCTATTACTTTGAAGAAGTTCCGTCCGCTCAATGGTCCATTCGCTGGTCTATTCCGGCAAGCGGAAGCGAAAAGAGCGGCTCCGAAGCTTCGGGTAAAATCATTCCGGTTCCATCCAATCAAATATTTGCAAATGTGAACGCAAAAACCGGCGAAGTTGTCTACTATCACATAAACGACGGTTCGTTCCATCCTTTTCCGGCATCCACGGATGCAGCAGCTTCCACCGAATACAAGCTGTCCTATGAGGATGCAAAAGCCAAAGCCATCGAGCTCGTAAAAAAAGCGGCGCCGCATCGGACACATGAGCTGTATCTGGAAGGCGACCTGTCCGGCACTCCGCTAGACAAGTTTCAATCGATGCCGAGCTTCCAAATATCCTTCAAGCGACTGATTGATGGCGTCGAGACAGGCTTTGACCATTTCATCATTCACATAAACCGGAAGGACGGCTCGATCACCTCCTTCAAAAACAGCTCGACAACCATCCAGTTCCCGGCCCAAAAACCGCAGTCCATATCACCGGAGAAAGCGCTGGAGCTTTGGCTGGGCCAATTTGAAGCAGAGCTTCAATATACGTACCATGTCGACTGGAAGGGGATGAATGTGTACAGCCTGCCGCAGGAAAAATACAACCTTATGGTTGCTTCAGGCGAAATCAGGCCGGGTCAGCTCACCGCCGACGCCCCGGGCAAAGCAGAGCTCATTTATTCCGCTATTCCGAAGCAGATGAGCTGGAGCTACGAGCTTTATTTGGACGGGGTAACCGGAGAGTGGAAGAACAGACGCAACGGCGAGAAGGTCGTTATCGGCAGCGGCAAGCCTTCCGATATTGACGGCCATTGGGCGCAGAAGGCGCTTGAGCTGATGGCGGAGTATCACGCAATCGAAGTAAAAGACGGCAAGGCGATGCCCGACCAAGTGGCGACACGCGGTGAAATGATCAAGATGCTCATTATCGCTTTAAACGGCGGTCACTTCCATTATCACTACGATATGTCTCGTAAAGCTACCTTCAGCGATGTGAAGGCTGACTCCCACTATTTCGCTTATGTCGAAACAGCGGCGGATCGCAACCTGATCGACCGCAACGCCGGTACGTTTCAGCCAGACGCGCCGATGAACCGCGAGGAGCTCGCTGAGCTGCTCGTACGCGCGCTCGGATACAGCAAGCTTGCGCAGATCGAAGGACTGTTCAAGCTGGACTTGAGCGATGCCGTCGAGATCCAGAAGAAAGGCCACGCCGCGATCATGATCGGGCTTGGCATCATGACTCCTTCCGCAGATGGACGCTTCCGACCGGCTGAACAGGTTACGCGTGCACAGGCAGCAACTGCTTTCCTGCGCTATCTGGAGAAGCGCGCGCAGCTGCAGGACCGTCCCGTGTACTGATCCCACCACTTTCCACAGCTCCTGCCGGCACATACCGGCGGGGGCTTTCTTCATTCCCTCCGGCCTTCAGCCGATATAGGAAGTGTACAGCCATTCGCAAGGAGGCATGAAACCGCAACCATGAATCTGATCTCCAAAATGCTGCTGCTGATCGGATTGCTGATGGCGCCGGTCATCGTGCTGTTTATTTATGCAAATCACCAGAGCGTTCAAGTTGTACGCAGTCAAATCCATGTCGCCAATGAAACCCGACTGGAACGCTTTATCGCCGAGACAGAAGCCAAGATGGACCATATTGCCGGACTGTCCAATCTGATGACACGCGATCCCGATTTTATCGAGTTTGCCTCCAATTCCTTCCGGTCCAACCGCTATGAATACGCTAGCCTGCTCGCTTCCATCGAACGCAAGCTCGGTTTGTTCAGCCTGGCAGCCGATCGCATGAGCCGAATCAACGCTTACTTTCCGAAGAGTGGTCATGCCGCCTCCTCTTACGTCTCGGGCTTTGCTTATCGCGAGAATGATCTGGCCAAAGCAAGCGCAGCGGAATGGACGCTCCGCACTGTTTCCGATAACGGCGTTGCCAAGCGAGCATTTACCCGCTACTTTGTTGAGCCTCCGTCGGCGATGACGGATCTCCGCCAAGCTGCTATCGTGCTTGAGGTCGATCTGATGGAGGATAATTTGATCGTCCTGCTGAATGAATTTAAAACCAAGGGCAACAACGATCCGTTTTTGTATAAGGACAACGGATCGTATATTTTCAACAGCTCGGTGAACCGGGAGATGGCTGAATTTGTCTCACAATCGATTCGGACTGGCCCCCCGCCGTACGAAAATCACTATGACATCGTTCGCGTCAAAGGCAAGGAATATCTCGTCTACTTTTATCCTTCGACAAAGCTTGGCTGGACGTTATACGATTACGTTCCGCTGCAGGACATTTTGTCCCCGGTCACACGCAGCCAGCGGCTCTTTTATTCAACGGTCGGCGTGCTGCTTCTTGTCGGTGCGGCGGCTGCATTGATGATCTATTGGAATGTTCAAGTCCCGATACGCAGTCTGATAACAAGCATCTCAAGTTTGCGGCACGGCACCTATTCGGTTCGCATCCAGCGGAAGCACAATCGCGAATTCAGACTGCTGATCGACCAGTTTAACGGGATGGCGGCACAAATTCAGCATTTGATCGAGAAGGTGCATGTGGAGGAAATTCGTTCGAAGGAAGCGATCATGAAGCAGCTGCAGTCACAGATCAACCCTCACTTCTTATATAACAGTCTGGCGTACATTGTGAGCATGGGCAAAATGAACCGATCCCAGGCTGTCGTATCGATGGCCTATAATTTGGCGGATTATTTTCAATATACGGCGCGCAACAACTCCATGCTGACTACCGTGGGCGAAGAAATTCGTTTTGTCACCTCTTATATGGAGATCATGAATGACCAGCTGGACCGGATTCATTACGAGCTTGACCTCCCACCGCTCATCGAAAAGCTTGCGATCCCGCGACTGCTCATCCAGCCGATTGTTGAGAATGCGATCGTCCATGGACTGGAATCGATTCAAGAAGCTGGCCGTATACGTATTACGGCATCAAATACAGAAGACCGTATCGCAATCATCGTCGAAGATAATGGTATCGGACTGTCGAAAGAACGGCGGACCGCGATGCTGGAGCGAATGGGGGCGCCACTAACGGAAGACGAGCATTTTGGACTCTGGAATGTGAATCAACGTCTAAAGTATCACTTCGGCCCGGAGGCTCAGATGATGCTGGAGGACTCCGAGCTCGGCGGATTGAAGGTTGCTTTGCTATGGCACACCAAGCCGATCCAACGTACGGATGCATCATAAGGGGGAGCCTGGATCATGTATACGTTATTGCTTGTAGACGATCATAAGCATTTGGTGGAAAGCATGATGACTACGATTGATTGGAAAAAGCTTGGTATCGAGGATGTGTACGGGGCATATTCCGGTGACGAGGCACTCGCCTGTATACGGACGCAGTCCATCGATGTTCTGGTTACGGATATTCGCATGCCCGGGCTTTCGGGTTTGGAGCTGATCGAACAAGCGCGTCAGCTTCATGAAGGAATCGTCTGTATTTTGCTCACCGGCTATTCGGAGTTTCAATATGCCAAGCGGGCAATCGAACTGCAAGCCATCCAATATTTGTTGAAGCCGGTGCGGGATGAGGAACTGCTGGCAGCTGCAGCTGATGCGATTAGCCGTGTGCAGGAACGCCGGAGCAGCGAGGAGCTGGCCGGTTCGATCGAGCGCACTCTGACCGAAGAAAGAAGACGGATCGCACATGATTTGCACGATGTCGTCGGATATACGTTGACCGGGACGTTAATTCAGATGGAAGCGGCCAAGAAGCTGCTCGCAAGCAACAAGGCAGAAGGCTTTGCCAAGCTGGAGCAATCGAGGCAGCTCATTAGGCAAGGACTTACGGATATGCGGGAGACGGTTCACGGACTATTTCGGGGGGAAGACACCAGCATCGCCAGCGAGCTGAGCCGAATCGCCGAGGAAGCGGAGCTGTATATGCACGTAAGGGTGACACTGACGATCGCCCCGGAGACTGACCGAATCGTAGATTCCGCTATCCTGCACGCACTTACCCTATCCTGCAAGGAAGGCATCACGAACGGCATGCGGCACGGTGGCGCCGCCCGCTTCAAGCTGTCAGCCAGCATGTCGGATTCGGCAGTTATTGTAGAGCTGTGGAATGACGGCATTCCATATGACGGTCATTCATACGGATTTGGACTACGGATGATGGCCGATCGGATCGAACGTATCGGTGGTACAATTCGTCTTGATGCTGCTGTAGACGGCTCCGTGCTAGCGATTCGGATTCCGCTCGAAGGAGGGTCCTCCCTTGAACCGAAGAAAGGTTAATGCGTCTTCAGTGTTGCTGCCAATTGCGCTGCTTACAAGCCTCGTGACAGCCAGCTGCGAGTCTGAAACCCCGAAGCTGGACAGTGCGAACACCATACAGACGGATACCATCACCATCACAACAGCCAAAGCGCTTCGCGACTACGATGTGTTGAAGGGCAGCGACACGATCGATCACAATCCGATCACGAGATGGGCAAAGGAACGTCTGGGCATCAAACAAGTAAACAAATGGGTGCTCACCGATCAGAATCAATCGATGGCCACGCGAATCAAGCTGGCTCTGACCAGCGGAGAGGAGCTTCCGGATGTCCTGTTTGTGAAACGTCAGGATTTGCCGGAGGTGCTGTTTGACCTTGCCAAGTCGGGAAAAGTCATGCCGATGAAGACTGCCTACGAGGCTTATGCAAACCCCAGGATCAAAGAAGCATTCCGGAGCAATCCCGATGTATGGAAGACGGTAACCGTTGACGGTGTCGCGTGGGGTCTTCCGCAAATTGCGGACGAGCAGGTCGGGACTCCGATATTGTGGATCCGTGAGGACTGGCTGGAACGCTTGAAGCTCAAGCCGCCTGCTACGCTGGAGCAGCTTGAGGAAGTGCTCCATGCGTTTACGCACGACGATCCGGACGGCAATGGGATCAAGGACACATACGGCTTTGCACTTTCCGGCAAACATACCTTGAACGGCTGGATGGGCGATGCCTCGCTCGTCTTCGGGGCATTCGGGGATCAGCCCTACCAATGGAACCGTTCGCCCGACGGCAACCTCGCCTACGGCTCGCTCCATGTCGGGGTAAAGCACGCCCTGGAACGGCTGAATAAGTGGTATGCCCGTGGGTATCTGCATCCCGACTTCAGTACGCATGACGAGCAAGGAGCGGTGTCCGAATTTATGTCTGGGAGAGCTGGAGTGATATCAGGTCCAGGATGGATGGGCGGCTGGCCTCTCCACGAAATGCCGGCAAAGGGCATGAAGGTAAAGGCTATCCCCTATCCGAGCGGTCCTGGCGGAAAGGCCATTAACAAGGTGGGCTCCCATATTTCATATGGCGCATATTTCTTCCGGAAGGATTTCGCACATATGAATCTCGTGTTTCAATATTTGGACCACGTCTACAGCTCCTTGTCGGAGGACCCACAATCTGATTTCCTTCACGGGTACGGGGAAGGATACGATTATCTCCGCAAGGATGGCGAGATCGTCTATGATTTCCCGGGGAGCACCGCCATGCTGAGCAGCTTCTTTCTAATAACGCCAGGAAGTGTGCCGACCGCACTGCAGCCTCGCGAAAGCATCCAAGAACGTGTATTGCGCGGACAAGTAGTAACGCCGTATGAGAAACGTATGGCGACATCATCCTCACAATTGTACCTGGAAGGGATGGTTGTCGGCCACTCTCAAGTCAAGCAAGCACAGCCCAACTTGTATTACGGGCAGCTATCTCCGGAATCATCCGTCAAATGGGCTTCGATCCAAAAGCTCGAAAAGGAAACATTCCTGAAAGTGATATACGGCTCCGCACCGTCTAGCGCGTTTGATGAATGGCTTCGAATGTGGGGCGAGCTTGGAGGAGATCAAATTTACCGTGAAGTGAACGATTGGGACCGCGTTACCGAACAGGGCAAGCTGGCGGAACGGTCAGGAACGGAACGAGGGGTCTCCTGACCTGTATGAACATGACTCAGTCATCCCCGGAAGGCCGATTGTAGACGGTACCACCCTTATCCTATACTAAAAGTATTACCTCAACAGGACCCGGGGAGTGTGAGTTTCATGATCAACCTGCTTATCGCCGACGATCATGCCTTGATGCGCGACGGTTTATCCACCATACTCAGCGATGAAGCTGATATCAACATTGTCGGCACGGCCCGTACCGGCGAAGAGGCGCTCGAGCTCGCCCTCAAGCTGAAACCGGGACTGATCCTTATGGATGTCCAAATGCCGGGAATGGGCGGAATTGCTTCAGCAAGAGCGATCAAGTCACAACTCCCCGCAACGATTGTGCTTATGCTTACGACCTATGTGGAAGACGATTATATCATTGAAGCGTTGGCAAGCGGAGCGGATGGCTTCCTGCTGAAGGATATGCCGGGGGACAAGCTGCTTCAAGCCGTACGGGATGCCGCAGCCGGACAGCTGATGCTGCCTGCCTCCGTGGCCGCCAAGCTTGCGGCAAGGCTGTCATCCGCCATCACCATCGGTCATCTGCAGCTCGAGACCATTGTGAGGAAAGCGGAAAGCGCTGCATTTACCGATCGGGAGCTGGAGATTGCCAGATGTATGGCCAAAGGGATATCCAACCGCGAGATCGCCGAGACGGTATTTATGAGCGAAGGCACTGTCAAAAACTATGTTAGCTCCATCTATATGAAAATTGGCACGAATGAGCGGACCGTCGCAGCGATCGCACTCAATCACCTCTTTCAACAGATACCGCCGAAATAGCCTACTCCTTGCTGCGCATTATTGCTCGACAGCCGTTGCGCCCGGATACCATTCCCCTTTGATCCGAATATGCTCTACCGGCAATAGCGGGTTCGCGATTCGCCACAGCAGTCGATCCGCCGCCCGGTAGCCGGTATCCTTGATCCGAAGCAGCGGCCGCGACAATACAGGCAGACGATCGGTCTGCTCATTAAGTATTCCAACCAAAGAACAGCTCGCAGGAACAGGTCCATAGCGTCTGACAATCGTTTCATAAATCGGCAGCACATCCTCATCGATCCCGCACAGTACCGCCGAAGGCTTGACCATCTCGTACCTATCTGCAAATTCTCGTTGATGCAGAATTCCATTGAATCCTTGTCCCGTGCAGTGCTCCTCCGGGCGCACCCCGATTCCATGCTCCTCCATCGCCGCCTGAAACGCATACCAGCGCAGCGCAAAACCTCGTTGACTGCGAGTATCGCCCACATACAAGATACGTCGATGACCAAGCTTAACCAGGTGTCTTACCGCTTGGTGAATCGCTTCCTCCACGTCCCAAATGACGCTGTCCACACCCGATTCAGGGGCCGGGAAGCCAAGCATGATTTTCGGAATTCCGAGACCCATAAGCCATTCCTCAACCGCCGCTCTTCCGATTTTGGGTCCAATGAACAATCCATCGCTGTATAGCAGCCCGCTTTTTTCTACCCATCTGCGAAATTCCAGCTCAGTCACAAGCTGCGGCAGGACAACGATCTCTACCGTATGTCCCAGCTCCAGAAACCGTTCACGCAGCCCCTGCATCAACAGGCGATTATAATTCATTGCCGCCTCCGTCAGCAGCAGTATAAAACGTCTCCGCACCGTCGGATATCGCTCAACCCGTTCCGCTGCCAGCGCCTGCACCTGCTCCTTGGTCACATATTGAAGTCGCCTCACCGCCTCCCACACTTGCTGTCTCGTCTCCTCGGACATTCCGGGCAAACCGCGCAACGCCTTGGAAACCGTCTGAATCGTGAGCCCCAGCTCTTGAGCAATGTGGGCAAGCGTCACCTTTTTCTTTCGTGCCATCGGGATTCCCGTCCCTCTCATTTTTTAAACTAAAGTTAAACAAAAGTGAAGGTATTTTCACCATTATAATAGGAACAGGATAAGAAAAAAAGCTGGCGGAGGTACGATTAAATGGGAAAGCAATGGAGTGCAGATGTCGTTGTTTGCGGGGCAGGACCAGCCGGATTAAACGCAGCAATTGCGGCCGCTCGAAGCGGGGCGCGTACGGTGCTGATTGAACGCTATGGCTTTATTGGTGGAATGTCCACCGCAGCACTCGTCTATCCGTGGATGACTTTTCATACGACCGATGGGAAGCAAGTGATTCGCGGAATTGCACAGGAGATCATCGATCGTTTAATGGAACGGGGAGCATCTCCAGGTCATGTTCGCGATACCGTAGGCTTTGTTCATACGATAACACCCTACCACCCAGAGGAATATAAAGTGCTGGCTCTCGAAATGCTGAAGGAGGCGGGAGTAACGCTCCTGGCTCACAGCTTTGTCGACCGGGTGCAGGTTTCCCCCGACCGTCGCAGGATCGAAGCTGTCGAGCTATCGACCAAATCCGGAAGATTAACTGTACACGGCAGTATGTTTGTCGATGCCACCGGTGATGCAGATATCGCTTATCTGTCCGGTGCAAGCTGCCTCAAAGGACGCAACGGGGATCAGCTTATGCAGCCGATGACGATGAAGTTTCGGATGACGGGTGTTAATCTTGCGAAAGTGAAGCAGTATATGCTCGAGCATCCAGATGAATTTTATAAAAAGACGCCGTTTGACGAGCTCGAGTCCCTTCCCTTGTCCGGTGTACTCGGGTTTTATAAGCATTGGAAGGAAGCAAACCTGCCGATTAACCGAGACCAAATCCTGTTCTTTACCGGTCCAGGAGATGACGAGGTGCTCGTCAATACGACTCGTGTTCAAGGGCTAGACGGAACCGATGTAGAAGCTCTGACAGAAGCAGAGGAGCAAGGACGAAAACAGGTGCTGATGGTTGCCGCGTTCATGAAGCAAAATCTGCCTGGTTTTGAGCGAGCTCATATTTCACAGGTAGGAGCTCAGATCGGCATTCGCGAAACACGTCGGATTGAAGGACTGTACTCCCTGCAAGTCGATGACGTCGTGGAAGGACGGCGCTTCGGGGATGTCATTGCACGCAGCGGATACCCGATCGACATCCATGACCCATCCGGAAAAGGCGTTACCGCAGCTTGGGTTCACGGGGATGGCGCATACGACATTCCATACCGTTGCCTTGTATCTGTATCTGTAGACAACCTGCTGGCAGCAGGACGCTGCATCTCAACCAGCCATGAAGCGCTCGCCACGACAAGGCTCACTCCAAGCTGTATGGCTACAGGACAAGCAGCAGGTACTGCTGCCTCCATCGCCGCACAGAATGGGGTTGTCGCCAGAGAGGTTCAGATCAGCGAGCTGCAACGATTACTTCGAGAGCAAGGCGTTGTGCTTGAGTAAGGTCGAAATTGTAAATGAACCCGGTTGATGAGTTCAACCGGGTTTTCGTGCATAAAAAAGACACGCTATATTACTCCCCCTCTTGAACTCCAAGGACCCATAAATAATCATCGATCATTCTTTCCACAGCTTCTGAAATCAACATAACGAGCTCCTGTACCGATCCAATTTCATCTGCAATGCGCAGTGTTTCATAGTATCGTGCCCTGTTCTCTGCCCGAATAACAGCAGGCGGATACCCATGCTGCATCAAAATCAAATTCATGAGCAAGCGCGCGGTACGGCCATTTCCATCGACAAAAGGGTGGATATGCACAAAGCGGTGGTGAAAGTGCGCGGCTTTTTCAATTGGATGAATGCCGCCGCTGGACTCATACCACTCGAACAAATCACGCATTAGCCCCGGCACCAAAGAACTCATGGGAGGGACGTGCGCGCTTCCTTGTAAAAAGACGTTAATTGACCGGTAACTACCCGCTTCTTGTTCCCGAATATTTTTTAATATGGCTGAGTTCTAGATAGTTGTTGCTTAGGAGGCGATTTGTTGAATTTGAGCCTCGCAGTAGTTTGACAG
>JBEPYM010000120.1:0-11148 GCA_041641375.1 Paenibacillus sp. | reverse complement strand
TCCTCTCTTTGGGTTGGTTGTTCTCGTCAAACACCATTCTACCAAAGATTTGGAGCGCTTTTTACTATTTTATGAGAATTCACTTTCGAAATTCAGGATCATTTCTTTGTATTCCAACTTATCCACAATTCAAAAAAAAAGGGAGTTCCCACGCCAATTGCTCTATTTGCTCTGTATCCCGAACATTCCGGTCATCTTCTGCCACGTTCGAATAAACATAATTATGTTCATATGCTTTTATTTTCCATATTCTCCCCGTCTATTGCTATACCTCATTCTCGGCATTTCTTCCGTATCCCAAATCATCCGCAAAGGCTTTACGTTTGAATGGTAGGATGGATACGTTATACCAAACTTTGAACGAATGATTATTGAAATAACGGAAATCCGGCGGCATCCAGCGGATCAACAGGGATACGGCGAAAATGACTCGGGATGGGCATTAGCACACAAGCTGGAGTCAGGCGGATGAACGGGGATACGCTGAAAATGACTCGGCAAGGGCACCAGCCCCGATAGCTGCAGCCAGGCGGATGAACGGGGATACGCTGAAAATGACTCGGCACGAGCACTAGCCCCGATAGCTGCAGCCAGGCGGATGAACGGGGATACGCTGAAAATGACTCGGCAAGGGCAGCAGCCCCGCTAGCTGCAGCCAGGCGGATGAACGGGGATACGCTGAAAATGACTCGGCAAGGGCACCAGCCCCGCAAGCTGCACCCGCGGCGGCGAGCTCCACAAAAAATCCCGCCGCACCTGAATGCTCAGGCTTGGCGGGATTCCCCCGCGGCGATCAGCCGCAGGAGCAGTTCAGCACCGGCTTGCGGGCTGCCTGCGCTTCATCGAGACGCTTCACGATCGTCGTGTACGGCGCATTCTGCACAAGCTCCGGCGTTTCCTCCGCTTCGCGGACGATCTGGATCATGACGTCGATAAAGCCATCGAGCGTTTCCTTGCTTTCGGTTTCGGTCGGCTCGATCATGATGCACTCCTCGACGATCAGGGGGAAATACACGGTCGGCGGGTGGTAGCCGAAGTCGAGCAGCCGCTTGGCGATATCGAGCGTACGCACGCCCTGCTGCTTCTGGCGTTTGCCGGAAAGCACGAATTCGTGCTTGCACACTTGATCGAACGGTACGTCAAAGTAAGGAGCAAGTCTGCGGAACATATAGTTGGCGTTCAGCACGGCGTTCTCCGACACGCGGCGTAAGCCGTCCGGTCCAAGAGTTCGGATATACGTGTAGGCGCGGACGAGAATGCCGAAGTTGCCGTAGAAGGCTTTGACGCGTCCGATCGACTGCGGTATGTCTTCCTTGCCGGTGAGCCGGAATGTCCCGTCGGCTGTCTTCTCCACCATCGGGGACGGCAGGAACGGCGCCAGCTTCGCCTTTACTCCGACCGGCCCTGCACCGGGACCGCCTCCGCCGTGCGGGGTAGAGAACGTCTTGTGCAAGTTCAAATGCACGACGTCAAAGCCCATATCGCCCGGACGCGATATGCCGAGAATCGCGTTGGCATTCGCTCCGTCGTAATAGAGCAGCCCGCCGGCTTCGTGAACGATGCGTGCAATTTCGACGATATCCCGCTCGAACAATCCGAGTGTGCTCGGGTTCGTAAGCATCAGCGCCGCCGTATCCGGTCCGACCGCCGCGCGCAGTGCGTCCAGGTCGACAAGTCCGTTCTCCCGGGACGGTATCGTTACCGTCTCGAAGCCGGCTACGGTCGCACTTGCCGGATTGGTACCGTGCGCTGTGTCGGGAACGATGACCTTCAGACGCTTCTCGCCGCGGCTCTCGTGGTAAGCACGGATCATCATGAGTCCGGTCCATTCGCCGTGAGCGCCAGCCGCAGGCTGCAGCGTCACCTGATCCATGCCGGTGACCTCCGCCAAATCCTGCTGCAAATTCCACAGCAGCTCAAGCGCTCCCTGTACCGAGCTCTCCGGCTGGTACGGATGAATTTTGGCAAAGCCCGGCAGCCGCGCTACATCCTCATTGATCTTCGGATTGTATTTCATCGTACACGAGCCAAGCGGATAAAAACCGTTGTCTACGCCGAAATTGCGGCGCGACAGCGCCGTATAGTGGCGGATAACGTCCACCTCGAACACTTCCGGCAGCTCCGCAGGCTTCGACCGCAGCAGCTTTGCGTCGATCAGCTCGCCGATTTCCTGCTCCGGAACGTCAAGCTCAGGCAGAGAATACGCAACGCGGCCCGCCTGGCTTAATTCAAAAATCAGCTTCTGTCCGTTTGAATTCGGATTGCTGCCCTGCAGCGATGCGGCAGCAGCCGCCCCTGTCACTTTGTCGGAGCCGTCTGTCTGTACATGGGTTGTTGAATTCATTACGCCAGCACCTCCTGCAAGCTTGTCGCGAAGCTGTCGATATCGCCTTTCGTTCTTTGCTCCGTTACGGCGATGAGCATATGCCCCGCCAGCTCCGGATACGCCCGGCCCAGATTGTAGCCGCCGATAAAGCCTTGCTCCAGCAGCCGCTCGTTCACCGCAGCCACATCGACGCCTTCGCCCAGCTTGACGACGAATTCATTAAAGAAGCTGTCCTGCGCGAACGGCAGCGACACCCCCGGCACCTCGCTCAAGCGGCGCGCCGCATAATGAGACTTCTGTACGTTCAACCGGCATACGTCCTGCAGCCCTTGCTTGCCCATCGTCGACAAGTATACGGAAGCGCATAGTGCAAGCAGCGCCTGATTGGAGCAAATATTCGACGTCGCCTTCTCGCGGCGAATATGCTGCTCCCGCGCCTGCAGCGTCAGCACAAAGCCGCGCTTGCCGTCCCGGTCAACCGTCTGGCCGACAATACGTCCAGGCATCCGGCGCATCCACTTCTCGGCAACCGAGAAATAGCCGCAGGAGGGGCCGCCGAAAGATGCGCTAATGCCGAATGGCTGCGCATCACCGACCACGATGTCCGCGCCCAGCTTGGCCGGCGGTTCCAGTACACCAAGCGACATCGGATTCGCGCTGACGACGAGCAGCGCCTCGACACCATGGGCGATTTGCCCGAACGCCGCAACATCCTCCACGCAGCCGAAGAAATTCGGCGATTGCACCATAACTGCCGCCGTATCTCCATCGACAGCGGCCGACAGCGCGGCAATATCCGTCACGCCGCCTACGCAGCCGATCTCGACGACTTCGAGGCCAAGCCCCTTCGCCGACGTCGCTACAATCTCACGTGCTTCCGGATGTACGGCGCGCGAAACGATCAGCTTGCGGCGCTTCGTCGCGCCTGCCGCCAATGCGCCTGCTTCCGCAAACGCCGTCGCACCGTCGTACATCGACGCATTCGCAACCGCCATTCCGGTCAGCTCGCAAATATAAGATTGAAATTCAAAGATCGCCTGCAGCTCGCCTTGGCTGATTTCAGGCTGATACGGCGTATACGCCGTATAAAATTCCGAACGCGACACGAGATGTCCGAGCACAACCGGAACATGATGATCATACATGCCCGCACCGAGAAACGAAGCATACCGGTCGGCATCGGCATTTTTGCCGGACAATTTGCGCATATAGCGGAGCAGCTCGCCCTCGCTCATCGCTTCGCCCACCGCTAAACGCCCCTTGAAGCGAATATCCTGCGGAATGTCCGCAAACAAGTCTTCTACGGAATCGACGCCGATCGCCGCCAGCATCTCTGTACGGTCGCGATCGGTCGTCGGCAAATATCGATGCTTCAGTTCAACCTCTTGAGCCATGATTGGTTTGCCCTCCAGACATTATCCTTTTTTTCTGCTGTAAAATGGTGTTTTCACGACCTCTGCTTCAACCCGTTTGCCCCGAATTTCGACCCACAGCCTTGTTCCAGGTTGTGCATATTCGCTAAGGATGAGCGCAAGTCCGACATTTTTCTTCAGTGTCGGCGATTGCGTTCCGGTCGTCACCTCGCCGATGACGCTGTCCCCGATTCCTACCGGATAATGCGACCTTGGGATTCCCCGTTCGATCATCTCAATGCCGACCAGCTTGCGGGGTACTCCGGCCGCCTTCTGCCGAACGAGCGCATCACGGCCGATAAAGTCGCCCTTGCCCTCCAGTTTGACGAAAAATCCGAGCCCCGCTTCAAGCGGCGATATCGACGCGCTCAGCTCTTGACCGTACAGCGGCAGTCTCGCCTCAAACCGCAGCGTATCGCGTGCGCCAAGTCCGATCGGCACAAGCCCTTCGTCCTGTCCGATTTCCAGCAGCTGCTCCCACAAAGATGCCGCATCCTCACTGCGTACATACAGCTCAAACCCGTCCTCACCCGTGTAACCAGTCCGCGACACCAACGCGTTGACATCGCCAATCGGCGCCTGATCGATAAAGCGGAACGGCTTCAGCTCGCCGAGCGGTACGTCGGTCAAGCGCTGCAGCACCGCTTCCGCCCGAGGTCCCTGCAGCGCGAGCAGCGCCGTCTCATCCGAGACATTGACCAGTGTGACAGCGCCCTCCAGATGCTTGCTCAGCCATTCGAAATCCTTGTCGATATTCGACGCGTTGACGACCAGCATATACGAGCCTTCCGCTTTCTTGTACACCAGCAGATCGTCCACCACGCCGCCGTCCGAATAGCACATCAGACTGTACTGCGCCTGGCCGCTCGCAAGCTTCGCCACATCACCCGTCGTCATGCGCTGCAGGAAATCTTCCGCCCCTTCCCCTTCGACGATAAACTCGCCCATGTGGGACACATCGAACAGTCCCGCCGCCGTCCGCACCGCTTCATGCTCGCGAAGGATCCCCTCGAACTGCACAGGTAGATCCCAGCCTCCAAAATCGATCGTCTTGGCACCGTATTTCCCGTAAAGCGGAAACAGCGGTGTTTGCTTCAGCTCCGACATCCGTACGCCTCCTTCTTTTCCAGCTTAATCCGTGCACAGCACAAATAAGGCCATAGCTACAGCTTTCCGCAAATGAAACCAAAATACAAGCCTGGTTTCATAAGAACGTTATGCTGTCGCTCTGTCCTTGTACCTGAGAGTTGCCTATTAAGTCCGGCTGTTCATCCAATCGCCTGAGACTGTCAAGTTTCCCCTTGGGTGGCCGCTCGCAGCGGCGCTCTCCAGAGTTGCGTCCGAAACAGGTCCTTTTGCCTGAGAGATTCCCCGCCCGTTTAGGCGGCTTACTCCTTCGGCGTTGCGCGAACCGCAATCTCTCCCTGTCCCATCATTCGCCTTTTGCCTACATCCATTATAGGAATCCTCCCAGCATCTGTCTACACCTTTTCTCCATATACGAAAATTTCAACAAAATCTTCATGAATCGTACGGATTCGCGCCTAACGTTATGAATCTTTGCAAGTTCGCGCATACTAGATGGTAAAGGTTGGCCGGACTAGACGCCGAAGGAGGAATTTCATGCGCAAGACGCAGCCAGATTCTACACGTCCTCTGAACGAGCATTTGCAAATTGAATATGACCGCAGCTGGGTGGATGAGCTGGAGCTTCGGCTTGAACGCAACGGACCGTGGGACAGCCAGGCGATGTTCGAGCTTGCGCGGGAGGCGGAGGAAGCTTCGCTCATCCGTTCGTTCGACGAGCTCCAGTCGCTGAAGCAGCTGCCGCAGGTGACTCCCCTGCCCCATCAGCTTGATACGGCAAGGCGAGTGCTGACGGAGATGCGCGGACGCGCCATTCTGGCTGATGAGGTCGGACTCGGCAAGACGATCGAAGCCGGACTTATCATGAAGGAATATATGGTGCGCGGGCTGGTGCGCAAGGCGCTCATCCTCGTTCCGGCTTCACTCGTGCTTCAGTGGGTGCGGGAGCTGAATCAGAAATTCGGCATTCCCGCCGTCGCACAGAAGAAGGCGTATATGTGGCAGCAGTACGACGTCGTCGTTGCTTCCATGGATACGGCCAAGCGCGATCCACACAAGGATATTGTGCTGCAGCTTGACTACGATCTGCTGATCATCGACGAGGCCCACAAGCTCAAAAACAAAAAAACGTCCAATTATCAGTTCGTCAACCAGATCCGTAAAAAATATTGCTTGCTGCTGACCGCTACGCCGGTTCAGAATGATCTGTCCGAGCTGTTCAACCTGATCACGCTGCTTAAGCCGGGCCAGCTTGGCGGACAGTCCGAGTTCGCCTCGAATTACGTTGCGGAGAAGCGCGTTCCGAAGAATGAGCAGCAGCTTCAATCAAATATCGCGCAAGTCATGATCCGGAATCGGCGCAGCGACGGTGGCGTCCATTTTACGAAGCGGAATGTGCGCAACATTGTGCTGGAGCTGTCGGATGAGGAGATGGAGCTGTACCGCGCCGTCATCGGTTTCGTCAAGGACAAGTTCCGGGAGGCGGGTGGCGATCTCGGTTCGGTGTTCTCGCTCGTCACGCTTCAGCGCGAGGTGTGCTCCTCCCGCGACGCTGTATTCGTAACGCTAGCCAATCTGTCGAAGAAGATGCCCGCGGAGTCTCCGGCTAAAGCGAAGGTGTGGGAGATCGTCGATATTATCCGCCGGATCAAGGCCAATACGAAAGCGGAGCATACGATGAAACTGATCGAAGCGATCCAGGACAAGGTCATCGTCTTTACCGAATATCGGGCGACACAGGAATCGCTGCTGATGCATCTGAAGAAGCATAACATCATCGCTGTTCCGTATCGGGGCGGCATGAACCGGGGCAAGAAGGACTGGATGATGGACCTGTTCCGCGGACGGGCGCAGGTGATGGTTGCGACGGAGGCGGGCGGCGAGGGCATCAACCTGCAATTCTGTCACAACATTATTAACTATGACCTTCCCTGGAACCCGATGCGCGTCGAGCAGCGGATCGGCCGGATTCACCGGCTCGGACAGCAGAACGACGTGAATATTTATAATTTGTCGACCAAAGGGACGATTGAAGAGCATATTCTGAGCCTGTTGCACGAAAAAATCAATATGTTTGAGATGGTTATCGGCGGACTTGACACGATCGTCGAGAAGCTGGAGCAGTCGTCGAGCGGACTGGAGTCAAGCCTGGCCCGCATTATGCTGGAAGCGGAGAGCGAGGACGATGTCAGGCGCCGGATCGGCGAGCTTGGCGACTCGTTCCGTAGCCTGCAGCAGGAGGAGCGGCAGGCTAAGCCGCCTCACCTCCATCCGGCTGCGATTATCGACGCGATTGCGCGGCCGATTCCCGAAGCGGAAGCAATAGGAGCGAGACCATGAATCCCCAAGCGGTACAATCGTTCATTATGCGCTATTTGGACACGACAGGCTGCCATATTATCGAGAAGTCTCCGGCGCATGTGACCGTCAAGCTTTCTCCGGAGGCGGACAAGGACTTGACTGGCCGAGCTTACTATTGGAGCTTCGTCGAGCGGACCGGCGCCGAACCGCAGACGATGTCCTATCGATGGGAGTTCGGCGAAAGCGAGCCAGCAGCCCCTGCAGAGCCCGGTGAAGGCGGTGCAGCTCAGGACCCACTGCTGGGACGATTTTTCGGCACCGCACCGACACCGGTCGTCTCGATGCTCGGGCGGATGCCCAAGGAAACGCTGAGCTTCGGCTCCAGACGGCTCGAGCAGCTGTTCGAGCTGGTCAAGTCGAAGGGGAAATACATTCAGCTCTACGAGCAAAAGCCGTCAACGACATCCGGGGCAAATACGCCATCCGGCATGACACCGTATACGACCTGGCTTGGCGTAACGTACCGAGTCGGCTTTTGCTGCGACTTGAAGCGGGCCGAGCTGCATTCGTTCGGCATATCGCTCACAACCGGCACGATCATCGATCGTTTCCATGAGCGGCTTGCGCGCCGCGACATGTCCCCCAGGCTGCCGGTCCATTCCTTCCTCAAGCGGCCGTCGCTGCCGCTCAAGCAGGCTGCAACGCAGCTGGAAGAAGAGCTGTATACCCGGCTGAGCCGGTACGATTACAGCTGGGCGGCGCAGGCGAACGAGAGGCTGGCGGAGGAAAAAGCGAGGATTGAATCGTATTATGAGGAGCTGCTTCGCACGGCCGAGGAAGAGGCGAAGCCGGCGATCCGCGAACAATACGAGCAGCGCCTTTCCGAGATTGACTGGCAATACCGCCCGCGTGTCGAAGCCGAAGCCGCCAATTGCGGACTCTATCACCTTGCCGGCGACATCTAGCGACGAATGTCGGCAAAAGCTCTTAGGAAAGTTGGACAGGAAGCGGCAAACTTTTTTCGGAAGAGACTGTACAATAGAAGCATCCCCCAAGGAGGACTGTGAGGATGAGAATAAAGCTGTCCGTCCTGGCCCTGCTTGTCGCCGCTCTAATTGCGACTCTGTCGCTTGGAGCAAGCGGACTTGAAATGGCCGGACAAGCGTCCGCCCCCGCTGCAGCCCAGCAGTCTGATCTGGAGACGAGCATTGCCTCATGGATCAAGGAGCTGTCGGCTCAGCCCGAATTCCGGGAATGGAAAGATGCATCATGGACCAAGGACCCGCTCGGACCCGGACAACGCGGCTACATCGTCCATGTGAAACAAGGGGAGCTGCTGCTTGGCTACCTGGTCGTCGGCATCACCGAATCGGGCGGCTACCAGCTGCTTGAATACGGGACCGGCGAACACCCGCTGTACAGCATGAAATCACTCCATGAAGCTCTCGTTCGGTACGGACTGAGCCCTGAGCGAACAACCTCTGAAAAATGGTATCAAAATGCCCTTCATGCCTATTGGCTGATCAAGCATGAAAGCGGTATACTGGTTATAGATGCCAAGGTCGGATTCGAGCTTCCTGTCCCGACAGAAGGACTAAAGCCCCTGACGATTGAGGCGGTTGGCGCCGCCGGTGCCTCACTGGTGAAAGCGTCGGAGCTTAGAGCTCCTTGGAATCCGATGGATCGAATCGGTTGGCTGACGGAGACCGCTCAGCCGCTTGCCCTCACCGTTCCGATGGTATATGAAGCGCAGCTGATCCCAGGAAGAATGTCGTTCCCCTTCGCCGTGCTCGGCGAGCACAGGTGGTCCGACAGCACCGCCTTTATCGCCCTCGATCATCTCGGCACGCGATATATTCCCGCCGATTTGCTCGAACGGCACGGAAGCTATTATCCCTATCGGTAATTCTCCTCCATTTTCCATACATTGAGCACCCTGTCCTACCGGACAGGGTCATTTTTTTGTGCGCTCTCGCAGCTTGTCTCTCGTGGACGTCCACCACATGGCAGCCGCATGGGGCAATATGCCGAACCAGCGCATTGTCCATGGCTCCCTGCTCTTGACCGGTTTCACCAACTCTCCAGTCTCTCCCGCATTCATAATACGCGACGCAACCTTCTGCGTCAGCATCCGGATTATTTCGTCGGACTTCGCCATACTCCATTCTCCTCCTTTTTCCCTTCCATTGTGTCCAGATTGGTCCTGTCGTATAAGGCGCATGCAGCGCCGGATATGATATGGGTAAACGAAAGGATGTGAACGCAGATGGTATTTCAGTCCGATTACGAATTCGCCGACCTGGAGCAGGCCGATGTGAAGCAAATCGATGAGCTCGAGCGCAGACTGTCGGAGCGTGCCGGGGAAAAAGTGACCCTGATCGCCTACTCCCACTCCGAGAAGGTTCCCGATTCGAGCTGTCGCTCCGATCTGAACGACTGACGGCGACGAACCGTTCGAGCCTGGTGCTCGAGCGGTTTTTCTCTGCCAAGGCGGAAGGCGCGGTACTATAAAAAGTTAGTACTTATCCCGCGCGTCATATTGAGATATAGTGAATGCAAGAGGTGATGACAGATGTCAACCAAATGGCTGGAACGAGAAGGCCCGCGTTGGGTTCGGGAAGACATTATTACAAGAGAGCAATATGAGCGAATCGCCTCCTTGTATGGGGAGGATCGCCGCGCGATCGGTCTGCTGCCGATTTTTGGAAGCATCCTGATCGGTCTCGGCATTCTCAGCTTTATCGCGGCGAATTGGGACGTGTTCCCCGCTTTGCTGCGGCTGGGCCTTATTCTGGTCGTGATGCTGGGCTTCTACCGATACGGCTCGCGATGGTACGACCGCGGCTCCGTCCATCTGGGCAATGCGCTGCTGGGACTCGGCTTGTTCGCGTTCGGCGGCGGAATCATCCTGATCGGTCAAATGTTTCATATGCTTGCGTTCAGCGCCATGTCGATCGTGATTTGGGGAACAGCCGGGCTGCTGCTGACCTTCCTTTATCAGAGCCGCTATCTGTTCGGCTTAAGCTTCGCAATCATAACCGGCGCACAGCTTTACAGCGTCTCCAGCTACCATACATTCAGCTATGCGGCGGCAGCCGTCGCCATTGTCGGACTCGGGATTTATGCGGCCAGACGCAAGGATGTATGGGTGACCTGGCTGTTCTCGCTAGGCTTCCTCCTGCAGTGGCTTATGCTGATGGTGGAGCGGGAATGGCCGTTCGGCTGGTTCTTCGTGCCGGTTGTACTGCTGTATGCGGCGGGAGACTGGCTGCAAGGGTCGCAGCAAAATCGGGGAGCGTTGCAATCCGCGATGCTGGCTGCAGGTTTTCTGTTCGGGTCCATTGTGGTTATGTTCCAATCTGATTCGAATTCCGATTGGGTGTATGACCTACGCGGCGAGCCTTGGCTGCTGCTGCCGGCTCTTGGGATCGTGCTTGGTTTGTCGCTGTACGGCAAGCTGCGCGGCGGACGGCTTGATACTTGGCCGGAGCTGGTCGTATTCCTGCCGCTCTACTACCTGCCGCCTGCTGGAGTCGGCGTCCTGTATCTCGTATCGATTTTCCTCTTCTCCCTGTTCGTGCTGATGCGGGGCTATACCGTCGGCAGCCGGACGATGGTGAACATCGGTACATTGCTTTTTATCGTCTCTACAATGATCGCGTACGGCAAGCTGACGTGGGACTTTATGGACAAATCGCTGTTCTTTATGGTCGGCGGCGGGCTGCTTCTGGGGCTCAGCTGGTTCCTCAACAGGCGGAGAGTATCGTACTTTGCGGATAGCGACAGCGGACAGGAAGGCGGGGATCGTCTATGAAAACAACGCGCAGGAAGCTGCTGATCGCCCTTGTCGCCCTGCAGGCGCTATTCCTGCTCGGACTAGCGGGCACCAATTACGCAACGATCTGGGTCGGCCAGGAAATCAAGCTGCGCACCATCCCTATTGATCCGCGAGATTTGCTCTATGGCGATTATGTGATTTTAAGCTATGAAGCAAATCGGCTCAAAAAGGAGCTTTGGAAAGGT
>JBEPYM010000119.1:0-11178 GCA_041641375.1 Paenibacillus sp. | reverse complement strand
CGTGCAAACTGCTTACAACGAGCGGCACGGCATCACGCCGCAAACGGTGCGCAAGCGTGTCCGCGACGTGATCGAAGCAACGAAGGTTGCGGAGCAGAAGGCGGATTACTTGACGGACGTGAAGGAAAAAATGTCCAAGAAGGACCGCAAATCGCTGATCGAGCGGATGGAAGCGGAGATGAAGGATGCGGCGAAGTCGCTGCAGTTCGAACGAGCGGCCGAGCTTCGCGACGCCATTCTCGAGCTGAAGGCGATCGACTGAATCCAGGGGCAAGACGAATCTACGGGCCCGAGAGGTCCATATGGAAGGAAGTACGACGGTGGCTAAGGATCAGATCGTCATTAAAGGCGCTCGCGCCCACAATTTAAAAAATATCGACGTCGTCATTCCGCGCGACAAATTTGTCGTGCTTACCGGACTTAGCGGATCGGGCAAGTCTTCGCTTGCGTTCGATACGATCTACGCCGAGGGGCAGCGCCGATATGTCGAATCGCTCTCGGCGTATGCGCGGCAGTTTCTCGGTCAGATGGAGAAGCCGGATGTCGATTCGATTGAAGGGCTTTCGCCCGCCATCTCCATCGATCAGAAGACGACGAGCCGCAACCCGCGCTCGACGGTCGGCACCGTAACCGAGATTTATGACTACCTGAGACTCCTCTATGCGCGGATCGGTCGTCCGCATTGCCCGGAGCACGGCGTGGAAATTACGTCGCAGACGGTCGAGCAGATGGTGGATCGGCTGATGGAATATCCCGAGCGCACCCGACTGCAAATTCTCGCGCCGATTGTATCCGGACGCAAGGGTGAGCATCAGAAGCTGATTGCCGATGTGCAGAAGCAAGGCTTCGTCCGGGTGCGTGTAAATGGAGAAATCCGCGATATCTCGGAGAAGATTGAGCTGGAGAAAAACAAGAAGCATAGCATCGAGGTCGTCGTTGACCGCATCGTCGTGAAGTCCGATGTCCAGACGCGGCTGGCGGATTCGCTGGAAACGGCGCTGAAGCTGTCGGGCGGGCAAATCATCGTCGATGTGATGGAGAAGGAAGAGCTGCTGTTCAATGCGAATCTCGCGTGTCCGCAGTGCGGCTTCAGCATCGACGAGCTGGCGCCGCGTATGTTTTCGTTCAACAGTCCGTTCGGCGCCTGCCCAGAATGCGACGGACTCGGCAGCAAAATGATCGTTGACCCCGATTTGCTCGTGCCGAACGATGAGCTGACGATCGATGAGGGTGCCTATGAGGCTTGGGCAGGCAGCACCTCCAACTACTATCCGCAGTTCCTGCTGTCCGTGTGCGTACACTATGGCATTCCGACGGATCTTCCGGTTCGGGAGCTGACGGCGGAGCATCGCAAGACGATCCTGTACGGTACGGGAGGCGAGAAAATTCGCTTCCGATATGAGAATGAATTCGGCGTAACACGGGAAGCGCTGGTGCCGTTCGAAGGGATTGTGCGCAACCTCGAGCGCAGATACCGCGAAACGGCCTCGGACGGCATTCGCGAGCATATCGAGCAGTACATGAGCGCGAAGCCGTGCGGAACGTGCAAGGGGCAGCGTCTGAAGCCGGAAGTGCTGGCGGTCACGATCGGCAGCCAAAATATTTCGTATGTGACCTCTCTGTCCATTGGCGATGCGCAGCATTTTTTCAGCTCGCTAACCCTGAATGAGAAGGAGCGGACGATCGCGCACCTGATTCTCAAGGAAATTAACGAACGCCTCGGATTTCTGGTCAATGTCGGACTGGACTATTTGACGCTGAGCAGGTCGGCCGGCACGCTTTCGGGCGGCGAAGCGCAGCGAATTCGACTCGCTACGCAGATCGGATCGAGCCTTATGGGCGTCCTCTATATCTTGGACGAGCCGAGTATCGGGCTGCACCAGCGGGACAATGACCGCTTGATTCGAACGCTGGAGCATATGCGCGACCTTGGCAATACGCTGATTGTCGTGGAACACGACGAGGATACGATGCTGGCGGCTGATTATATTATCGATATCGGTCCGGGCGCGGGCATCCACGGCGGACAGGTCATTGCGACAGGAACACCGGCTGAAATCATGCAGGACCCCCATTCGCTGACCGGCGCTTATCTGAGCGGCCGGAAATACATTCCGGTGCCGCTGCAGCGCCGCAAGCCGAACGGCAAGTGGCTGGAGGTGAAGGGCGCCAAGGAGAACAATCTCAAAAACGTGAACGTGAAGTTCCCGCTTGGTGTGTTCACCTGCGTGACGGGGGTATCCGGCTCGGGCAAATCGACGCTCGTCAACGAAATCCTGTATAAGACGCTGGCTCGAGATTTGAATGGTGCGCGTGTTCGTCCTGGCGAGCATAAGGAAATTGCCGGATTGCAGCATATCGAGAAGGTCATCGATATCGATCAATCGCCGATCGGACGGACGCCGCGCTCCAATCCCGCCACCTACACAGGCGTTTTCGACGACATTCGCGATGTGTTCTCCATTACGAACGAAGCGAAGGTGCGGGGCTACAAGAAAGGGCGCTTCTCGTTCAATGTGAAGGGCGGACGATGCGAGGCGTGCCGCGGCGACGGCATCATCAAGATTGAGATGCACTTCCTGCCGGACGTCTACGTTCCCTGCGAGGTGTGCAAGGGCAAGCGCTACAATCGCGAAACGCTCGAGATCAAGTACAAGGGCAAGAACATTTGCGAGGTGCTTGATTTGACGATCGAGGATGCGTGCGAGTTTTTTGTCAACATCCCGAAGATTCATCGGAAGCTGCAGACGCTGCTCGATGTCGGCCTAGGCTATATGCGGCTCGGACAGCCGGCCACAACGCTGTCGGGCGGCGAGGCACAGCGCGTCAAGCTGGCCTCCGAGCTGTACCGTCGAAGCACGGGCAAGACGCTCTATATTTTGGACGAGCCGACAACCGGACTGCACATCGACGATATCGATCGCTTGCTTACCGTTCTACACCGTCTCGTCGATTCCGGCGAATCGGTGCTCGTGATCGAGCATAATCTGGATGTCATCAAAACCGCCGATTATCTGGTCGATCTCGGACCGGAGGGCGGCAGCGGGGGAGGAACGATCGTCGCAGTCGGCACTCCGGAGGACATTGGGTCGAGCGACAAATCCTATACCGGCAAGTATTTAAAGCCGGTGCTGGAGCGGGATCTGGCTCGTACCCGCGAATCCCTCGCGGCAGCGGCGCTGCCTGAAGAGAGTGCGGCGGTGTCGTAAGAAGCAAGTGACATTGTCCGGGGATAATAATTTGTGGCTGTCGAGGATTAACTGTGGACAAAGTAACACTTGTATGAAACATCGTACAAAAAGGATGTTAGAACTGCCATATCTGCCCCTTTTGTACGAAACGTCGTACAAATCCCGTGTTATCGGAGTAAATCAGCTCAGATTTGTATGACAAATCGTATAAAGTACGGTATATGTCCTCTTGCCGCTTAAAATTTGTGTGAAATTTCGTACACATCATGAAGTTTCGAATCTATCCCCAATTGATCGACAGTCTCAATTTATAACCATCAATTTTGATAGGCACAGCAGTCGAAGGATATCGGCTGTCTGTGCCTGTTGATGCTTACTTTGCCATTTGAGATTATACGTACTACAAAAAGTTGAGACCGTCATACGCTAATCGGAAAGGGGGGAGATGGTATGCATGTTAACCTTGCATCTGTGGTATCAAGCTTACTTACGCTGATGTTGGTTGGGGGAGTGATTTTGAGTGTAATTCGAATCATCGGGAGATACCGAAAGGTTGATCAAAGAGTATCTGCCCTTGAGCAAAACGTAGATTCACTAGAGGCTAATAGAAAACCATAAATATTCGAATCGCGATATTGGCGTATGTATACTGTTATACGGGAAATTAGGTGAATAACAAATTACCTGTATTTCCCCCATTAAAATTTACTATTTTATTCGTGCTTAATATTCGCCCGCTTTGTAAAGAGCCAGTTTTAAACCCCCTAAAATAAACAACATCACCAACCATATCAGATATATAGGAACCATTTAATGGGGTATAGTCACTGCCGTTACCATTTGGGTAAGGAACTCTTGCTCCTCCGGTTGTAGCCGTCATGTTAATAACTCCAACATCCCCTTCGAGTGCAGGACCTCCTTGAATATTCCGAGTTCTCCACCACCATGTGCCAATCCTATCTGTACCTGCGGGTTGATACCATAGTTTAGTAGAGCCATTAGTGTCACAATGTCCTGCTGTAATTGTAACTTTATTTCCATTACTTGTAGTGCCGAAAAAACCCGATGTACACAAGTTTGTAGTACTTGTTCCAATAGCTGCTCCAGAGGGCCATGGTGAAGGGTATCTGGTTGTATCTGAGTATAGTTGGGCCTGCACTACCTCATCGAAAGTGACAATATCTCGATTAGTAAGTTTCATTGAAATGGTGTTTCTTATTTCACTTGAATCTTTGATAATTCCAATCTTAATCCTGTTGTTTTTTACATCAATTGAGGCTTGATTGATATTCCCATCTAGCTCCATCAATTTTTCTATTTTACTCAATGTGTCTTTTAACTCGATTTCAGTAAACTGAGCTTCCTCAAAAATTACATCATTAGGATACTTTGAATTCATAATGATTTTAATTTCATCATCTTTTGAATGTTTAACAGATTTTATATGAATGGTTCCTTTTGTTGAATCGAAATAGAGTCCTCCGAACTTTTGAGACCAAGAAGCTTCAAGCTGTTTTTTAAGTTTGATAGCATCTTGACTTTGATCCAATCTTCTCTCGTACATTTTTTTTTCTTCAGGAGTTACCGGTGTATCAAAAAGCATTTCAAGATTTTCAATCTTCTTTCGATTTAAAACATCTTTAATGTGCTTTTCGGAAGTATCCATTCCGAACATCCCCCTAAACTTCACGGCTTTTTCTATGTTAGAGGATACATCTGGGGATGCGATTGCTACATCCATTAATGGATATATAACGTTGTAGTTGCTGTTATTACCTACACCAGTTGAAGATACGACTGCTGCCAGAAGGATCGAAAGGCTAATTACTTTTCGCTTGCTTATTTTTTTGTTATTCATCTGCATTCCTTTCCTAAACATACCAAATAATTAATATTTTAAGAACGAACCATAAGTTTAGAGTAAATTCTCTATGATCAAATGACAACCAACATTAAATTCCATTCACCCAAAGTTGCTACAGCTACACAGTTGCATGAATCAATGTGGAGCTATAATAGAGCCCGTGAAGCACCATTGAAAATGACGTTACGTACATGTCATTATACTTGACATATAGTTAACTGAAAATTATGATAAAAGCATCAATGAACGGTTTTATGTTGGGTCACAAGGAGGTTGCCAAGGTGAATGCTTACGATGCGAAGCCCTATTATGACGAGATGTTCGCCGGTCCGGCAACGGTCC
This sequence comes from Paenibacillus sp., assembly GCA_041641375.1. Lineage (GTDB taxonomy): Bacteria > Bacillota > Bacilli > Paenibacillales > YIM-B00363 > Paenibacillus_AK. The sequence continues at coordinate 5,781 of JBEPYM010000119.1, read as the reverse complement.
GCGATCATTACCAGGAAGTCGGACGACAGCTGCAGCGCATGGGGACCGAGCAGCTTCATATTCGCCAAGCGCAAATGAATCGGCGGCTGATGGAGGAAGGCATTACCTTCACGTTGAGTGGCTCGCAGGAAGCCGATGCGCTCGAGCGTACCATTCCGTTCGATCTGCTGCCCCGCATTATCCCCCGGCATGAGTGGTCTGAGCTGGAAGCAGGGCTTATGCAAAGAGTTAAAGCGCTCAACCTGTTTGTCAAAGATGTTTACAGTGAGCAGCATATTCTGAAGGACGGCATTGTCCCGCGGCGCATGATCGTTGGCAATCGATATTTCAGACCGGAAATGAAGGGGGTCACGATTCCGGGTAATGCGCCAATCACAGCTGCGGGTATCGATTTGATCCGCGATGAGAAGGGTTCGTATTATGTGCTGGAAGACAATTTACGATCACCCTCCGGATTTTCCTATTTATTTCAGAGTCGTTCGCTTATGACGCGGCTATGTCCGGAGCTGATGTTTTCCCACCCAGTATTGGACGTCGAGCAAGGGATATCGATGTTCCGACATGCGCTCGTCAGCCTGACCCCTTCCGGCAAGTCCGATCCGCTCATAGCGCTGCTTACGCCGGGATCCCATAACTCCGCTTACTATGAGCACGCGTTTCTGGCCCAGCAGCTCGGTATCGAGCTGGTCGAAGGTCGTGACCTCGTGTTTCGCGACCACCGCATCTATATGCGGGGCATGAATGGAATCAGGCAGGTTGATGTGTTGTATCGCCGCATTGACGACGAATATCTTGATCCGCTTGCCTTCCGTCCGGATTCCGTGCTGGGCGTCGCCGGATTGATGAATGCCTACCGAGCGGGGCATATCGCAATTGTAAATGCACCGGGAACCGGAGTTGCGGATGACAAGGCGGTATATGTGTATGTCCCGGACATGATTCGCTACTATTTGAATGAAGCGCCTATTTTGTCCAATGTACCGACGTATTTGATGTCGAATCCGGAGCATCGTGAATATGTGCTGCAGCGATTGCCGGAGATGGTTGTGAAGGAGACGTCGCTGTCAGGCGGATATGGGATGCTGATCGGTCCGTCAGCCGGAGAAGAAGAGCTGAAGCAATTTGCAGAGAAGATCCGCACCAGCCCGGATACGTATATCGCTCAGCCGACAATTAAGCTGTCGACCGCTCCAGTGCTGACTTCCGGTCAGCTGGCGCCGCGCCATATCGATCTCAGGGCGTTCGTGCTTTCGGGTCATAAGCAGGTTGTCCTGCCTGGAGGCTTGACGAGAGTCGCGATGAAGTCAGGCTCCTTGGTCGTGAATTCGTCGCAAGGCGGAGGCTGCAAGGATACATGGGTATTGTCCCGGTAAAAAAGGAGGAGAGAGGTCCTATGCTGAATCGGGTTGCGGAATCGATGTTTTGGGTTGGACGGTATGCGGAGCGAGCGGAAAATCATGCGAGATTTGTCGATGTGCATTTTCATATTCGCGATGATTTGGAGACGGCCGATTCCAGCCGCGTATGGATGAAGATCGTTGACGCTTTGGGCGATCCGCAATGGTACCAGCAGCAGTACGGTGCGCTTCAGGAGCCCGAGGTGCTGTATTATTTGACACTCGACAGACAGTTCTCCAACTCCCTTGTGTCTTGTGTCGCGGCCGCCAGAAACAATCTTCGTGTTGTCCGGGAGAAGGTGCCCGGGGATTTGTGGGATTCCATGAACAGTACATTTCTGTGGCTGAGTGAGAGACGAAGGGAAGACATTGCGGAGATGTCGCCGTTCCTCTTCTATCGGGAGGTAAAAGCGAAGCTGGCGTCGTTCCAGGGCAGTGTGCATTCGCTGATGCCGCGCGATGAGCTATGGAGTATGCTGGAAAGCGGCCGGTGTCTGGAGAGAGCTGAAAATACAGTTCGCATACTCCAATCGGTATGCAGTCTCGTAGCAGAAGATCGAGGCGCGACATACACGTATTTGCTGGCGGTGCTGAAGTCGGTGAGCGGCTACGAGGCGTTCCGCAGGCTGCAGCAGGAGGAGCTCGGGCTCGCGCCGATTCTTCATTTTCTCGTGCTGAATGAAGTGTTTCCGAGATCGATTCAATATGCGTTCAGTATGCTCGAATCGCACTTGAAGTCGGTTCGCCAGCGTGAAGGGAGAACTAATGCGCATCGAGATCGGACAATTCGGCTTGCCTCCAAAATTCGCTCCGATCTGGCTTGGCTGGATAAAGGAGATATTCGCACCGATGCGATCGAAGAGCTGCTGACAGGCCTGCTGAAGTCGAGCGATAAGCTCGGAGAATCGATGGCAATGTCGTTTTTTCAGGATGGGGGAGGAATTGGCGCATGAAGCTCCACATCACGCATACGACCGAATATATGTATCAGGAGCCGGTTACGGACAGTGTCAATGAAATTCGACTTTCCCCCTCCACCAATTTCAGACAATCCTGCTACCAGCATCAAATTACAATCGAACCGCCGGCTGCGCTTTACTCCTACGAGGATTATTTCGGCAATCGCGTTCATTCGTTCTCCGTTCAACCGTCGCACAGCAAGCTGGCGATTCGCACGGTTTCTACCGTCATTACCCACGACAACGACCGGACACGGAGAGAGGTGTTGAGTCCCGATGAGGAATGGGCGATGCTTGGCAGTGAATCGTTCCGGGATCAATATGCGGAATTTTTGCTGCCAACCTCGCATTATACGGCGCTGAACCCGGACGTAACGGCTTTTGCGGCTGCGATTGGAGTTGAGCCGGGACTTCATGTATATGAGCGAGTGGAAGCTGTCGCCGGGCGAATCTATGAGGATTTCGAATATATGCCCCATAAGACGGGAGTGGCGTCGACGACAGAGACGCTGCTGCAGCACAAACAGGGAGTTTGCCAGGATTTTGCGCATCTGATGCTTGCGGTGTGTCGTTCGTTCGGCATTCCTGCGCGTTATGTAAGTGGGTATCATTTTGTCGGGGACTTGAATGTGAGAACCTCGGACTTCGAGCAGGCATCGCATGCCTGGGTCGAGGCGTATATTCCGGGAACCGGCTGGATCGGTTTCGATCCGACCAATAACGGGCTGGTCAATAGCCGGTACGTGAAGCTGGGTCACGGCAGGGACTATGTTGACATTGTCCCGGTTAAGGGTGTGTATCGTGGGACGCCGAATCAAACGCTGCAGGTTACGGTCGATGTCCGGCGTATCGAGCAATAATCGTGAAAAAAAGACGGCGCGCCGCATCAAGTGAGTCACTTGCTGGGCGTTGCCGTCCTTATGGTTTGTCTGGGATTTAGTGATTTTACGCCACGATCTCTTCAAGCAGCGGCTTGAACGTCTCGAGACCGACGCGTTCGACGAACTGATGGAACGTCTCGTCTTCGCTGCGGTTCGCCTTGTAGAAGTTGACGAGTCGAGCGATAACAGGTCCTACATCGTCACCCTTGATGCGGCTGCGAATGACTTCGTTGTACTTCGCGCCAGGTCCGAGGATGCCGCCAAGTGCGATTTCGAAGGCTTCGACCATGCCCTCTGGCGTCTTCACCAGAGTGCCTTGAAGACCGATATCGGCAATCTGCTTCTGTCCGCATGCGTTCGGGCAGCCAATGAAGTGAATGCGGATATCTTGGTCGATATCGACATGCTCATCCAGGTACTGCGCTACGCTGCGAGCGCGCTCCTTCGTCTCCACGACTGCAAGGTTGCAATATTCGTTGCCTGTGCACGATACGGTACGGCTCATGAAGCGTTTCGGATACGGAGTCAGACGCTCCAGCACGTTCTCGGCAAGCAGCGCATCAAGCTTCGCGTCGGGTACGCCGGTAATCAGGATGTTCTGGGAAACGGTTGTACGAAGCGTTCCGTCGCCGTATTCGTCGGCAAGCCGGGCAAGCTCGGTCAATTCGTTCGAGTCCATCCGTCCGACCGGAACGTTCAAGCCGACATAGTTCAAGCCGGGCTGACTCTGCTTGTGTACACCGTCAAAGTATGCACCGTTCCAGCCGATCGTCTTGTCTTCGCCGCCGGTCGGCATGTCGCCGATCAGCTCGATCAGCTTCTCCTGGAACTTCTCGGCGCCCCAATCGGCGACAAGGAATTTCAAGCGGGCATGATGACGCTTCTCCCGATAGCCGTAATCGCGATAAATGGTTGTTACGCCAATCGAAACCTTCAGCACTTCTTCAGGGCGGACAAACATATCCAGACGTTTCGCAAGGTGCGGCTTTGCGGACAAGCCGCCGCCGACCCATACGTGGAACCCGATAACTTCCTGGCCGTCGATTACCTTCGTAGCAGGCGTAAAGGCAAGGCACTGGATTTCTGCATTGCCCGTGTTATAAATGCTGGACGAGATGGACATTTTATACTTACGGGGCAAATTCGAAAAATCGCGATTCATCAGGAAGAAATCGTTCACCTGATTGACGAGCTCGGTGGTGTCCATCAGCTCGTTCGGATCGATGCCGGCAAGCGGGTTGCCGACAATGGTGCGCGGGCAGTCGCCGCAAGCTTCGTACGAATACAGTCCGACCGATTCCAGACGCTTGAAAATGTCCGGCATATGCTCGATTTGCAGCCAGTGGTACTGAATCGCCTGGCGCGTCGTTACGTCGATCACGTCGCGTCCGTAATCGCGCCCGATTGCAGCCAGCTCGCGTGCTTGCGCTGTGGTCAGGATGCCGCCGTTGATGCGTACGCGCATCATGAAATAGCCGTCGCCCTTCGGCTTCTGCTCATACACGCCGGCCCACTTGAAGCGGTTCAGCTCATCCTCGGGGATCGAGGCATAGCCCTTGACGGAATACTCTTCGATGATCGTGCGGATGACGTCGAGGCCGTCCTTCTCTTGCTTGATAAACTCGACCTTATTCAGCTTGGATGGGTCTGCCATCCAAATCGGTTCGTATGCCAATGGTGGTCCTCCTCTTGTTCGGAAATCCGATAAAATAAGTATGAATTATACCTAGAATAGTACCACACCGACCGCCTTTCCACAATGATCAAAAAGAGGGGAAGCACCGGTCGTTCTATAACATTTTCTGATAAATATGTCGTGCAGCACTTATAAAAAGCGACAAAGTGACAAAGTTGTTACGATTCCTGTTTTTGCTTGCAATCAAGCCCTGCAGGGGATAGAATGATATTGTTATTTTTGTGCGACAGGACGGTAAAGGAGGGTCACTTCCATGTTTCTTGCGGAAGGCGAACATACAACGAGCAATTTCCACGGCTTTGACATGTTTATGATTTTGTTCACGATCATCATTGCGGCCGGCTTCTTTCGGTTGCTGACGGCGAAAGAGAAGAATCCGTTCGCGATTGCTTTCACGGGTGTGTCGCTGCTCGTATTCCTCTTTACGAGTGCTGTAATGGTGTTTGGCTGGTTCGGCGGTTTGGCACAGTAAGGGTTGGCGCGTGATGCGCGCGTATGATGAGGGTATCGAAGGCGTTTCTCCGGATGTTCCAAGGCCGGGGGGGCGCTTTTTTTAATGAAGAACAGGGGGAATGGGAGCTTGATGGCGTAACGAGGCAGGGGTCGCAATTAGCGAGTCATTTTCAAAAATGAGTGGGGATGTGAATGGATATCGGTGGGATTGCGAGCTTAGGTTGACTATGTACGCGGGTAAGCTCGCTAATAGCGAGTATAGATCGGATTATCGTGCACACAAATGGGCCCCCGACAACAGAGTGCCGAGGGCCCATCGCTTACCGCTAAACCAGAGCTATACCCACCACATCTCCGCGAGCGGCTCACGGATCAGCACCTGCTGCAGGTTTTGC
>JBEPYM010000118.1:0-11183 GCA_041641375.1 Paenibacillus sp. | reverse complement strand
GCTCAATATTCGCAAGGATACCGTCGTTCCGTTCTTGTTCGTCGGCGGCATTCTGTTTATGATCGGCGTAGCGATGGGGCTTTATTGGCATCACCGCCGCATATGGCTGCGAGTGGATGACGGGGTCGTATTGCTTGGTGCGCATACGAACAAAAACTGGTACGGACTTCGGCACGATACGGCGTATGCGCTCCGTCAAGCGGGCGTAGAGGTGGAACCAAAATCGCTGCAACGATATATGGATTAGGAGGTTGAATGTCTTGACACTTACAGAATTCAGTCATGCTTCGCTCGTCGCAGCCTTGTTTTTATATGCAGCCTCATTTTTCGGATTTGTCACCGCGGTAACGAGCAGTAAATACAAGGATGACGCAGGGGTGAGAAGGACGCGCCGCCGCAGCCGCAGCGCCTTCATCCTGGCGCTTGTAGGCTTGGCCGCGCAGCTTTGCTTCTTTATCACACGCTGGATCGATATCGGACATATCCCGGTCAGCAATCTGTTTGAATTTATGACCTTCCTGGGCATGATGATTATGGCTGCATTCGTCGTGCTGTATTTGATTTATCGGGTCGCCCTGCTGGGGGTGTTCGCTCTTCCGGTGGGTGTCATTATTCTGGCTTATGCGTCGGTATTTCCTTGGGAAGCGCAGCCGCTTATTCCGTCGCTTAACAGCTATTGGCTCAAAATTCATGTGACAACTGCAGCTGCCGGCGAGGCGTTCTTCGCGATCGGCTTCGCGGCGGGGCTCATGTATTTGCTGCGCGCCGTCGATTTCAAGGCGGTTGACAAGCGCTCGAAGCGGGAGCAGCGGGGGGTCGAATTTGTGCTGTTCGTCCTCCTCATCATTATCGGCTTCGTGGTCAGTGTGTTCGGCTTCCGTGCGGCAGGCTACGAGGCTCAGTTCTCGAAGCAAGTCACGGTTGTGGAAAAGGGTGTCGAGGTCGTTCGCGAGCAAACAACGAAATATTCTTTGCCGCCGATCTTTGGTCCTCATCAATCCGAGCTCGTATCGATGACGCCGTTTCTCGGCGCAGAGAAGCCGCTTCTGGAGACGCCCGGCTGGATGCAAGGGGTGAATGCGGGACGTAAGCTGAACACGGTCGTCTGGTCCATACTGACGGCGCTAGCGCTTTACGGACTGCTGCGTTTGATCGCCCGCAAGCCGCTTGGCGCGGCGATCTCGCCTATGATGGAGGGCATCGAGCCCGACGATTTGGACGAGGTCAGCTATCGCTCCATTGCGATCGGTTTTCCGCTCTTTACGCTTGGGGCTCTTATTTTTGCGATGATTTGGGCGCATATCGCTTGGTCTCGATTCTGGGGCTGGGATCCGAAGGAAGTGTGGGCGCTTATCACGTGGCTGTTCTATGCTGCATACCTTCACCTGCGCTTGTCCAAAGGCTGGCAGGGCCGGCGATCGGCTTGGCTGGCGGTTATCGGCTTTACAATTGTGATGTTTACGCTGGTCGGCGTGAATCTCGTAATCGCCGGCTTGCACTCATATGCGGGTGTGTAGCCCAATAGCGAAGGAGTGATCGGCATGTCCGAGATGAAGCGGATTTTGGTCGTTGACGATGAAGAGCGTATTCGCAGACTGCTGCGGATGTATTTGGAAAAGGAAGGGTTTCGGATCGACGAGGCGGAGGATGGCGAATCGGCGTTGACGTTGGCCATCGCCGCCGATTACGATCTGATCGTGCTGGATGTTATGATGCCGGGGATGGACGGAATCGAGATGTGCGCGAAGCTTCGCGAGCGCAAGGCGACACCCGTGCTGATGCTGACGGCCAAGGGAGAAGAGGCCAACCGCGTCAGCGGGTTTGAAGCGGGGGCGGACGATTATGTCGTCAAGCCCTTCTCGCCTCGAGAAATCATTTACCGGGTGAAGGCAATTCTGCGTCGTTCGTCAGCAACCGCCTTCCTGTCTCGCGACTCCGGGTCCGCCAACAATATCGTGTTCCCGCATCTTGTGATTGAGCACGACGCCCACCGGGTAACGGCAGGCGGGCAGGAAATTAGCCTGACGCCGAAGGAATATGAGCTGCTGCATTACTTGGCGCTATCTCCGGATAAGGTATATTCACGCGAGGATTTATTAAAGGATGTTTGGAATTATGAATTTTTCGGCGACCTACGTACCGTCGATACCCATGTGAAGCGGCTGCGGGAGAAGCTGAACAAGGTATCTCCGGAAGCGGCGTCGATGATTACGACGGTATGGGGAGTCGGCTACAAGCTCGAGGTGCCGAAGTAACGTGAAGCTGTGGCGGAGTGTAGTTGGCAAGCTGTGGATGACGATTATTGGCCTTGTTGCCGTCGTGCTGCTCATACTGGGTATGTTTTCCCTGCAATATATCGATATGACGTTCACAAACTCGTTTCAGGTCAAAAAGCTGTTTATCATTACTTGCATGATCGGCTTTGCGATGACGACGACCTTTGCATTCTTTCTTTCGACGAAAATTACGCAGCCGTTGATGCAGCTGAAACGCGCAGCGCGCTTGATTGCACAAGGCGATTACCAGACGCGTGTCGAAAGCCGTTCCAGCGACGAGATTGGGGAGCTGGCACAATCGTTTAACCAGATGGCGGAGGAGCTGGACGGAACAATTCGAGTCATGAACCGGGAAAAGGAGCAGTTGTCCAGCATTCTGAGATCGATGACGGACGCGGTCATTACGATGGATGCGGAAGGACGGGTGCTTCTCGCTAATCCGAAGGGGCAGGCCATGATACGCGGATGGTCCGAGCTGTCATGGCCGGATGGCGCTCCTGTGGCAAGCTCGGCTGAAGTGCCGGAGCCGCTGTTCGTCTTATTCGCCTCCGTACTGGAGCAGGAGTGCGAGGTCACCTCGAAGCTGCATGTACAGTCCGAGGTATGGTCTGTTGTGATGACGCCGCTGTCAGAGGGCGGTACGATCCGCGGCGCTGTAGCGGTGCTGCGCGATGTGACGGAGGAGCATCGGCTTGACAAGCTGCGCAAGGATTTCCTGGCGAACGTATCGCATGAGCTGCGCACGCCGCTGTCGATGGTGCAGGGCTACAGCGAGGCGCTGCTCGACGACATTGCGGGCAATGCAGAGGAGCGTAAGGAGCTGGCTCAGGTCATCCATGACGAATCCCTGCGTATGGGGCGGCTCGTTCAGGATTTGCTCGATCTCGCCAAGCTGGAGGCGGGGCGTATGGATTTTGCGAAGCGAGAGACGGATCTCGGCGCATTGTTAAGCCGTGTACACCGCAAATTCGCTGCGCTTAGCAAGGATCGCGGCATTCAGCTGTCGCTGGAACGGGACGCAGAGATGGTGTTGACGGAAGCCGATGAGGACAGGCTGGAGCAAGTGCTTACGAATTTGCTGGACAACGCTCTCCGGCATACGCCTTCCGGTGCATCCATCCGGCTGACCGGAAGTCGATCTTCGGATGGTAAATTCTCCATTTTGAAGGTGCAGGACGAAGGGCAAGGCATTGCTCCCGATGATTTACCTTACATTTTTGAGCGGTTCTATAAAGCGGATAAGGCACGGACAAGAGGTGCCCAGTCCGGAACCGGACTTGGGCTGGCGATTGTGCGAAGCATTGTCGAAGCGCACCGAGGCACGGTAACTGCCGAGAGCGATATTGGACAAGGTACGACATTTACTGTCACGCTTCCCCTGTACAAACCGTAGAACGAAGCCCTGAAGCATACTCTTCAGGGCCTGATTTTTGTTGAATGCTGGGAGGGAATGTTGCTCTCCGTGGAACAATGCATCTTATCGGGGCCATTCGTGTCAGATAGGTTCGCCTTTTTTTGAAAGCTGCGTACAGTATACAAGGGAACAACAAGGAGGCGGTCGTCATGGTGGTCGAATCGGAGAAGGATATCGAAGGGCTCAAGCGGATTGGGCAAATCGTAGCGGCTACGATTCAAGAAATGAAGAAGATGGCGAGAATCGGGATGACGACGCAGGAGCTCGACGAGATTGGCGGTGCGTTTTTACGGCAGCAGGGTGCGGTTTCGGCCCCTAAAACGCTGTATCGCTTCCCGGGTTATACCTGCATCAGTGTCAACCAGGAAATTGCGCACGGAATACCCGGCAGCCGCAAGCTGAAGGCGGGGGATCTGGTTAATATCGATGTTTCGGCGGAGCTGAACGGCTATTACGGCGATACAGGTCATTCCTTTCAACTGCCACCTTATGATCCAAGGATAACCGCGCTGTGCGATTATACGTACCGAACGATGATGACGGTGATCCAGTCGCTGAAGGACGGCGTTAAGGTGAATGAGATCGGCAGGCTCATCGAGCAGCAGGCGGCTGCAGGCGGCTATAGCGTTATTAAAAATTTGTGCTCGCACGGCATTGGCCGAGCGCTTCACGAGCCTCCTCAGGAAATTTGGCCGACCTACAACAAACATGACAAACGCGTACTGCGGAACGGACTTGTCATTACGATCGAGCCTTTCTTGACGACAGGGGCGGACTTTGTGGTCGAACGACCGGATGGCTGGACGCTTGCGTTGCCGGATCATAGCTATGGCGCCCAGCACGAGCATACGATCATAATCACGAAAGATCAGCCGATTATTCTAACCGTAGCGTAGGCTTTGCATTGTCGTTGGTTTTGTTACGCAAGGCGGGTATAATCGGGGGGATCGACAACACAAAAAAACCGGGCGCTCATGGTTCATGAACTCCGGTTTTTCTATATATTTACAGCGTTATTTCCTTCACCTTATCCAGCTCAGGCAAGGCGTTGAGCTGATCCAGCACATCGCGCGGGGCCGGCTTGTCGATCGTCAGCACCATGATGGCCGAACCGCCTACGACTTTGCGGCCCACCTGCATCGTTGCGATGTTGACTTCGTTCATGCCGAGCAAAGTGCCGACCTTGCCGATAATGCCCGGACGGTCATTATGGGATACAAGCAAAAGGTTGCCGGCTGGCGGAATATCTACCGGGTACTGGTCGATTTGTACGATCCGTGCGCCATAACCATTCAGCAAGGTGCCGGCGATAATCCGGTCTTCGCCCTTGCAGCGAAGGGTAACGGTAACCAGGTTGGTAAAGCCTTTGGTCGCTTGCGATTTCGTGACCGTGACGTTGAGATCGCGGGATTTCGCGAGGTGCAGCGCATTGACGATATTCACCTGCTCACGGCCGAGATGGCGCGCCAGTACGCCGGTTACGATATAACGGGTGAGCGGCATCGTATCCACCTCGGCAAGATCGCCGGAATAGGAGACAACAATCTCGCGAATCGGACCTTCTGCCATCTGGGTTACGAAAGTGCCAAGCTTCTCGCCGAGAGCGAAATAAGGCTGCAGCTTGGTGAGAACAGCCGGCGGAACGGGAGGCATGTTAACCGCGTTCTTGAACGGTTCGCCGCGAAGAATATTCAGCACCTGCTCAGACACGTCGATCGCTACATTCTCCTGCGCTTCAATCGTCGAAGCGCCAAGGTGCGGAGTCACGACGATTTTCGGGTGGCCCAGGAACGGATGGTCGGCACGAGGCGGCTCTTCCTCGAATACGTCGAACGCGGCCCCGGCTACAATGCCTTCATTGATTGCTTCCAGCAGCGCCATCTCATCAATAATTCCGCCGCGTGCGCAGTTGATGATTCTCATGCCTCGTTTCATCACTTCGAATTGCGGGCGAGAGATCATATGACGCGTCTCAGCCGTAAGCGGTGTGTGGACAGTAATGAAATCGGCGTTCCGCACAACGTCGTCTACGGAGCCGATCTTGACTCCCATCTTCTCGGCGCGCTCTTCGGTCAGGAATGGGTCGAAGCCGATGATGTCCATACCGAACGCTTTGGCGCGGCGGGCAACCTCGCTGCCGATCCGACCCATGCCGAGTACGCCCAACGTTTTGCCGTAGAGCTCGACGCCGATGAACGACTTGCGGTCCCATTCGCCGCCAACCGTCTTCCGGTAGGCTTGTGGAATATGTCTGGAAAGGGCCATCATCATCGCGAAGGTATGCTCACACGTTGTAATGGTGTTGCCATCCGGCGCGTTAATGACGATCACGCCGCGTTTGGTCGATGCGTCCAGATCGATGTTGTCGACCCCTACGCCTGCGCGTCCGACTACCTTGAGTTTGGACGATGCCGCCAGCACGGCGTCCGTCACCCTCGTTGCACTGCGGACGAGCAGGGCGTCATATTCGCCGATTACCGCGATCAGCTCGTCCTCCTTCAAGCTGCCCATCTTGACGACTTCTACGTCGCTCGCTTCCGTCAGCTTCTGAATGCCGAGATCGCTGATGCCGTCCGTTACCAATACTTTGTACATCTCTGTTTCCCTCCTCCGAAAATAGCACAACGATGAAATCCAAATTCAAGCAAACATAAAAAAACCCTCGTCCCCAAACGAAATGAATTTCGCATGAGAAGGGACGAGAGCTTGCTCGCGGTGCCACCCTTGTTCGCAATCCGTTCGCACGGATCGCCTTGGCCGGTTCATAACCGATCGGATAACGGCCGAATGCCGGCTGCATTTACTGTCAAGCAAACACTTGAGTTCTTGCAGCTCTTCTGGAGTGCTCCTTGATACGCCGTTCCGCCGATTCACACCACCCACCGGCTCTCTGAAGGTCCGTACGTTCTCGGTTCTCCGTCAATAGATTGTTCGTTATTTAAGCTTAACTTTACCAAACCTGCGCAGCTTCGTCAATGACATATTCGCGGTTTCAGCTCTGTTTCGTATAGAAGGGCAGCTGTGGCAAATTCTCGTTCTGATAGAAGCGGGACTGATTATTGACAAAGTCTCCGGTACGGACGGCACCCGTGCTGAGCAGCATGTCCAGCGCTTTGGCGACATCGTCGATTCCGAGCTTGCGAGCTTGTCCGGAAGCGATAAAGTCATCGATTCGAATCGCGGCGTCCATCGGATAATAAGGACCGAATTGCTTCTGTGTCGCCAGAAGACCCGCGATATATTGGTTTTTGACGTTCAGACCGAGCATTTCCCATTCCCGAAGCGTGATATTGGGCTTCGCCGCCATTGTAAGTCCCTTCAAATTCGGCTCTACCGCTTTATTCCACTCGACAATTGATGCAAAGTACTGATGCTGAGCTGTCAACGAAAAGTTTTTCGCTTCCTGGAAGAAGGCGTCCGCTTGCAGCTGCTTGGCAAGATCTCGGCCGGTATAGCCGTTCGCCTTCGATTGCCACTGCCTGGAGGCATCGGCAAACAGCTTTAAGCTGCGAGAGTAGTTGGTTTGCGCTTCCTTCAGCAGTGGAGATGCCGCCGGAATTTGGGCTTGCGTGACGGCCGCATATTTCTCGTTAGCAACCTTCTCCAGCTCCGAAAGCAGGGAAGAGCTGTTAATTGTTGCGGTGTTGGACTCCAGGATCGCAACGTGATCGAACCACTTGCGCATAAATTCCCGATACGGCTGATATACGGTATAATAAAACGTAACCAGATGCTGCTGATGATAAGCAACCGTATCTTGCGTGCGTTCATCCTTTTGCTTTTCGATCAGGCGCTCGTATGTAAATGCGGCCTTCTCATTGCCGAGCTTCCAGCCGTAGAAAAAGGCGCCGGCTGAACCAATAAGCATGAGTACAAGTAGCAAGGATATGATATAATCATACTTTGTCAGCTTCTTCTCCATATTACGGACTCCTTATTTGTCTATGGTTGTACGTTTCGTCTCTAGTATAGGGGAATTTGATGAAAAAAGGAATAACGGATGAAAAAAATCGACTGGAACAAGTGGAAGCTGCAAAAAGTGGAAGTTAGTGAGCTTGGAGATCGAGCGCTGCTGATCAACCTGTACCTTACACAATTGATTACCTTGATCCTCGGTGTGGTAATCATTCTGCTGCAGGGCCGTAATCCAATCTCGCTGCTGAGTTTGCCGGAGGGATCGGCGCCGTGGCTATGGGGTGCCGGTTTTGCAGCGGTGGTACTGGCAGTCGACATCCTCATATCCAGATGGGTACCCGAAGAGGTGAACGATGACGGCGGTATAAATAGACTGCTCTTCCGCAACAGAGCGGTCTGGCATATTATCGTGCTTTCGTTCGTTGTCTCAATTTGCGAGGAAATGCTGTTCCGCGGTGCGATTCAGCACGCATTCGGACCGTATTGGACGAGCATTCTGTTTGCGCTGATCCATATTCGTTATTTGCGTCATTGGCTGATGACCGGACTTGTCTTCTCGATTTCGTATGGACTTGGCTGGGTATATATGCAGACAGGAACGTTGTGGACACCGATTTTCGCCCACTTCGTCATTGACGCAGCGATGGGTATGTTTATACGATTCAAGAAGGAAGAGGATGAGGAGGGGTGATTGCGGAATGAGCCGCAGTCGCAAAGGCAATCGAACTGAGGAGGAGGGATCGTCCTGGCTCAACGAGCCGGCTGCTGCGGCAGACGGCATTCAGGCGCTCCCTCCGAGACGGAAGGTGTATCCTTCCAACAAAATGAAGCTGGAGAAGCTGTTTTTTCACACCTTGATTTCGCTCTTTATTCTAGTATTGGCCGGTTTGATCTACTGGGGTTCGGGTATGATTCACTCTTAGCCTATGGCGCATCTGTTGAGATTCGCCGCGGATTGACCGGCGTATACCCCTTGTCCTTCAGCCGGTTCAGCAGCTCATCCAAAGCGTCAGCAGTCCAAGGCAGCTCATGCATCAGAATGTTGGAGCCCGGGGCGAGCTGGCTGAGCACGCTCTCGATGACCTTGTCCGGCCTGTTGTAGCCGCTCTCCCAATCGCGGGAGCCGTTCGACCACGTCATAAAAAGCATTCCTTCGGCTTCCGCCTTTTTGCGTACATATTCATTGGAAGCTCCGAACGGGGGACGGAAGAAACGCGGCTTCACCCCGGTCCATTCCTTGACGATCGACTGGACGTCGCCGATCTGGGCATCCACCTGGTCCGGCGGAAGCTTGGAGAGGTCCAGATGATCCCAAGCGTGGTTGCCGATCTCGTGCCCGCGTTCGACGATGCGCTTCAGAAGCTCCGGCTGAGCCTTCACTCTGTACCCGTTAACAAAGAAAATCGCCTTGGCGTCATGTTTGTCAAGCGTATCGAGCATGCGGTTCAGCAGCTCCGCTTCCTTCGGTCCGTCGTCGAAGGTAAGCAAAACAATTTCCTTCGGCACGGCTTCGCCCTCTTTAGGTACGATGCTGTACACGCCATTCATCCGGTAGTCCTGCTTTGCAGTCGCCGGCGGCTCCGGTGCTTTGGGGTGGGGCTCAGGCAGCGACGGAGACTCCCCCGATTTGGTTGGCTGGTCAGGTTGTGCGGCAGCTGGTTCTCTGGCTGGAGATTCAGCCGGCGGTGCCGCAACGGACGGCGAAGGCACCGTCTCATCCTTGGGCCCGCTCCCACAGCCGTTCAGCATAAGCAAACACATCAGGGCCAAACCCAGCATTCTCCTATTATATCCCGTCACAGCTGCAGCTCCTTTCCTATATCCTTTTGTCAACAAGCCTTTCTCCACAGCCTACGCCGTAAGCCGATTCTCCATGCCCGAGTATTTTTTGCATTCCACCCTCAATTTCCCTATGCGCAATTGCGTATGATCACTGCGTGACGGGAGAAAAATACAATCGTATCAATACCAATACTGGAGGGAACGACATGAGACTCGGTGCATTGATGGTGGGCGGCCTGCTTGGAGCGGCAGCCGTACTATACGTACAGCGTCATAATTCGAAGCCGATGGTATTCTCGCTGATGAACAGCGCAAGCGAAGGCATCGACAAGGTGGTCGGCCAGGCAAAGCAGGCGGCGCGCGATATTGGGTTGACGGCGATGATGCCGAATAAATCCGGCACGCAGCAGTCGCAATCCCAGCAGGGTACGACGACGGCTACAGTATCTACGGGCGCGAATGGCGGAACGCTCCAGGCCAACATCACAACGAATATTCCGGGCGGTGCTTCCGGGATGACGGGAGCTAACGCGCAATCGACTTCAGCGGAGCAGCTTATCGCGAACGATCCAGCGCTGAAGGCGGAATTCAATGAAGTGATGGCTGCAGAGGCCAATAACGCGAACACAGCGTTCTCGGACGCAAGCAGCACATACAAAGTGTAAATCGAAAGCGAGTATGATGGCAAATAGGAAGCTGATACCCATTGACGGGATCGGCTTCTTTTTTTTGTCCCGGCATGAATTAATGAGTAAAGAAATGTTTGCCCAAGCATAAGCTTATTTTACATAGTGCATCGCTGAGAAAATCATGTTAACATAAGAATAATAGAGTTATAGTGTAACGTTTTCACGTAAACGTTACTTCACTCATACCCTGTTAACAGCAGTGTAAGGGAGGGTCCGACATTTATGAAAATGGAGCGCTTAAGCCAGGACAAAATCAGGATTTTCCTCACGTTTGACGATCTGACCGATCGAGGTATCCAGAAGGATGATATGTGGCGCGAAATTCCGAAGGTTCATGAGCTGTTCAGCGATATGATGGAACAAGCCTATTCCGAGCTTGGCTTCGACGCAACCGGGCCGCTCGCCGTTGAAGTGTTTGCACTCCCGGCACAAGGAATGGTGGTCATCGTAACAAGAGGCAAGGCCGAACGCGCACCGAACGATCATGAGGAATTCGACGACGAGATGGACATCCCGGACAATGTGTACGAGATGGAGCTGACTATCGACCGTTCGGAATTTATGACGTTTGCGTTCCGTGAGCTGGATCACGTGATTAACGCCTCGAAGATGCTTGCCCCGCATATCAAGGAGCAGGAATCATCGATCTACGCCTATAAAGGGAAATATATCATGCTGGTTGATCCAAGAGAGCTGGAGGAGGCGGAGGAGAACCGCTTCGCCGCAATTCTGTCTGAATTCGGAGAGCCGTCTTCGGTCACATTGGCTGTCCTGGAGGAGTACGGCAAGGCAGTGGCCGCGAGAAAAGCTGTCCAGGTCATGTGTCAATATTTTTGACAAAACGCAAACGCAAGCGCCAATCCTTGATTCGGAAAAGCATCTTCAAAAACATTCGTTTTTGGAAGGTGCTTTTTGCCTGTTCACGAACGGCTGGCGAATAGAGGAACGGCGCTTCGCTTATGCTACCCATATCAACTGGATATTTCATGCCGACAAAAAGGTGGTTGGTTCGGATTGGCTGATGAACATGCAAATGTGCTCATATCTACACAAACGATCATACGTGAAGCGCTGGCGAAGCTCGGGTACCCGGATGAGATGTACGAG
>JBEPYM010000117.1:0-11280 GCA_041641375.1 Paenibacillus sp. | reverse complement strand
TGTTCTTATCATGAATAAATGCGGCGAGCTGCTGCCCGATTATTTCAGCTTCGTGAAGGGGCTGGTCGATTCCCCGGATTTGTCGCTCAACATCTCGCGGGAGCTGCTGCAGCAAGATAAGCAGCTGAATTTGATCGCGAAAAATATCAAGAACAAGATCAAGAGCGCCCTGCAGTCCATGCTGAAGGATGAGCGGGAGAAATATGAGCAATTCTATAAATCTTTCGGGCGCCAGCTGAAATACGGGCTCTATAGCGATTATGGCATGAACAAGGATATGCTTCAGGATCTGATGATGTTCGTCTCGTCGAAGGAGAAAAAGCTGACGACGCTGGACGAGTATGTATCCCGGATGCCGGAGGATCAGAAATATATTTATTATGCAGCCGGTGAATCGGTCGAACGTCTGGAGAAGCTGCCGCAGAGCGAGCTTGTGCTGGACAAGGGCTACGAGCTGTTCTACTTCACCGACGACATCGACGAGTTCGCTGTCAAGATGCTGGGCGCATACAAGGAGAAGACGTTCAAATCCGTGTCTAGCGGCGACCTCGGCATCGAGGGTGAGGACAAGAGCGAGGAGGAGGCTTCCGCGCAGGAGCACAAGGACCTGTTTGAGAAAATGCAGGGCTACCTGTCCGGCAAGGTCAAGAGCGTTCGCGCGTCCAAGCGGCTCCGCTCTCACCCGGTATGTCTCGCATCAGAGGGCGACGTATCGATCGAGATGGAGAAAATTTTGAACGCCATGCCGAACAATCCTAGCGTAAAAGCTGAGAAGGTGCTCGAGCTGAACGTCAATCATCCGATATTCAAATCGCTCACGGAAGCGCATGCTGCGGATGAGGAAAAGCTGAGGCTGTACACCGGTATTTTGTATAACCAGGCGCTGCTGATCGAGGGTCTGCCGGTCGAGGATCCGGTTCAATTTACGAACGATATGTGTAAAGTAATGGTGTAACTCCTTGGCGTCCCGCGTTTGCGGGGCGTCATTGTTGTTCAACGATGATAGTATGACATTTGTCATGTCCAATTGATGACGCTTATGACTAATGTGCGGAGGCATTATGATCTATACTAAAGGTACTATGCCATACGCACGTTCAGTTGTGCATCATCGGGAGGACGATAATGATGAGAAAACCGAAACAACCGGAGCCGAAGCTGGCCCAGCTTAAACAGGATGTCGCTCCTTATGAGCGAACCGATCTTTCCAAGAGCTTGCTGCAGCTTGCCAATACGCTGATTCCTTTGTTTGCGCTATGGTATGCCGCTTACGCAAGCCTGTCCGTATCCTATTGGCTCACGCTGCCGCTGACGATTGTGACAGCCGGCTTTGTCGTTCGATCGTTTATTATTTTTCACGACTGCACCCATCAATCCTTCTTCAAGAGCCGCCTCGCCAACGATATTGTGGGCACGGTGCTTGGAGTATTGACGCTATGCCCGTACGAGCAATGGAAACGATCGCACTCGATTCATCACGCAACGAGCAGCAACCTGGATAAGCGCGGAATCGGCGATATGTGGGTGCTGACGGTTGATGAGTATGTCGCGTCGCCGCTCTGGCGCAAGCTTGCATACCGGCTGTACCGAAATCCGCTCGTGATGTTCGGGATCGGTCCTACCTTCACATTCCTGATCGAATATCGTCTAAACCGCAAAGGCGCCCGCGGCAAGGAACGGTGGAATACGCATGCAACGAACCTGATGATTGTCCTGCTCTATGCCGGCATGTGCTGGCTGATCGGCTGGCAGGCGTTCCTGCTGGTGCAAGGACCGGTTGTCTTTGTCTCCGGCTTGATCGGGGTATGGCTGTTCTATGTGCAGCATCAATTCGAGGAAACGTACTTTGAGCATGACGATGAGTGGAGCTATGTGCGGGCGGCGGTTGACGGCAGCTCGTATTACAAGCTTCCGAAGGTTCTGCAGTGGATTACGGGCAACATCGGCTTTCACCATGTTCATCATCTGAGCCCGAAGGTGCCGAACTATAATCTGGAGCAGGCGCATGAGGCTTCCTATCCGCTTCAGAAGGCGACGACGATTACGATTGGAACCAGCCTGAAGGCGATCAAATATCGGTTGTGGGATGAGAGCAGCAAAGCATTTATCAGCTTCAGAGAGCTGAAGGCTTATTTGCCGAATCGCCGCAAGCAGGCGATGAAGGAAGCGCTCGTTCCCAAGCCTCGCCTCCAGGGAGAATAATACCCGGCAAAGGATGGCCCGACCCATGCAAAAGTGGCATCATTTCTTCCACAAAAATACCGGATTGAGCCCTTATGTATGGGTCGTCTTCTATATCCTGCCCTTCTATTTTATTTTCCACGGGTCCTCTCCTTATCAAGTAGGAGTGGGCATCGCGATGATTCTGATGTTTTTTCTCTGTTACGTGCTGGCCTTCCTGTCCCGGGGCTGGCTTGTTTATTTTTGGACGAGCGTGCAAATCATGATCTCGATCACGATGACGCTCATGTTCGGTTATGTCTATTTCTCGCTGTTTCTCGCTTTTTTTATCGGCAATTTGCAGCACCGCATTGCGTTCTTTACGTTATATAGCATCCATCTGGTCAGCACGCTTTTCGCCGTCAACTATGGCTTTGTCACCCATAACCCGTTTCTTGTCACCCAATTTCCTTTTGTCATATTAAGCATGATTGCTGTTATCCTGCTGCCCGTCAACACTTATAATAAAAATAAGAGTGACAAGCTTCAGGAGCAGCTGGAGGACGCGAACAAACGAATTTCGGAGCTTGTAAAGCTGGAGGAACGGCAGCGGATCGCCCGCGATCTTCATGATACGCTTGGACAAAAGCTCTCGCTGATCGGGCTCAAGAGCGATCTGGCGGGCAAGCTGGTTCCACACAAGCCGGAGCAGGCGCTTGAGGAGATGCGGGACATTCGCCAAACCGCGAGGACCGCGCTTAAAGAAGTGCGAGAGATGGTGACCCAGATGCGAGGCACTCGTATCGAGGATGAGCTGTTCCGGATCGAGCAAATGCTTCGCGCGGCTGAAATCGAATATAAGCAATCCGGCGACCCAGCCAGCATCAATATCTCGCTGATTGCAGAGAATGTCGTCAGCATGTGTCTCAAGGAAGCCGTCACGAACATAGTCAAGCACAGCGGGGCAAGCTCTTGTACGGTATTGCTGGAGCCGACACGATCGGGGCTGACGATCACGGTCAAGGATAACGGTGTCGGGTTGACTGAGCGCGCCGTGGCGAGGCGGGGCAACGGACTTCGCGGCATGAAGGAGCGGCTCGAATTTGTGAACGGAACGTTGGAGCTTGTATCGGATGAAGGGACGACGCTGATTATCAAGGTGCCGTATGTGTCCACACAGGCGGCTGCGGAGGAGGCGAAAGGATGATACGAATCGTCATAGCCGAGGATCAACGGATGCTGCTTGGCGCACTCGCTTCTTTGCTGGACCTGGAGGAAGATATGTCGGTTGTTGGCAGAGCCGAGAGCGGCGAGGATGCGGTCAAGCTTGTGCAGGTGCATCAGCCCGACGTATGTATCATGGACATTGAAATGCCGGTCAAGAACGGACTCGAGGCTGCGGAGGAGCTGTCCGGAGCGGGCTGCAAAATCATCATTCTGACCACATTCGCCAGACCGGGCTATTTCGAGCGGGCAATTCGGGCAGGCGTGCACGGCTATATGTTGAAGGACAGCCCAAGTGAAGAGCTTGCGGATTCGATCCGCAGCGTCATGGCGGGCCGGCGTGTGTATGCGCCGGAGCTTGTGGACGAGGCGTACCGCGGCCAAGGACAGGACAATTTGCTGACCGAACGCGAGAAGGCGGTGCTGGAGCTGATGGCGGATGGGAAAAATACGAAGGAAATTGCCAGCCAGCTGTTTTTGACGACGGGTACTGTGCGCAATTACATCTCGACCATTCTCGATAAGCTGGACGTCAGCAACCGGATTGAAGCAATAATGCGATTCAAGGAGAAGGGCTGGTTTAAGTGAAACGTGCATAGTGCGAAGCGATTTATGTCACCCTAAGCAATAAAAGGCACAAGAGGGGGAAGACGGAATGCCGCTTACGCCGCATGAACGCGTCGAGCTTCACGGCTTTAACAACCTGACCAAGTCGCTCAGCTTTAATATGTACGATATTTGTTATACGAAGACGAAGGAAGAACGGGAAGCGTATATTCAATATATTGATGAACAATACAATGCGGACCGGCTGACGGCCATTCTGAAGGCGTGCTCCGATATGATCGGCGCACACGTACTGAATATCGCCAAGCAGGATTACGTGCCGCAGGGGTCCTCCGTCACGATGCTGATCTCCGAGGGACCGGTCGTCGAGGTGCCTACGGAGCAGTTCGAGGAATCGCCAGGACCGCTTCCGGAGGCGGTCGTGATGGCGCTGGACAAGAGCCATATTACGGTGCACACGTACCCCGAATACCACCCCGATGAGGGCATCAGCACGTTCCGTGCGGACATCGACGTATCGACGTGCGGTGAAATCTCGCCTCTGAAGACGCTCAATTACCTGATTCATTCGTTCGATACGGATATTATGACGATCGATTACCGCGTACGCGGGTTTACTCGGGACATTAACGGTCACAAGCTGTTTATCGATCACGACATCAGCTCGATCCAGAATTATATACCGAGCGAGGTCATCGAACTATACGATATGATCGATGTCAATGTGTATCAGGAAAATATATTTCACACCAAGTGCAAGCTGCGGAATTTTGATCTGAACAACTACTTGTTCGGCTATACGAAGGAAACGCTCGCTCCGTATGAACAGCGGGAAATCGCCGAGCGCATCAAGATGGAGATGGATGAAATTTTTTACAGTAAAAATATATACCCGCTGCATTGAGCAGAAACGCTACCTACGTGAAGCCCGTGAACCGGGCTTTTTTTCGTCCTATGCGAGTGATGTTCAAATGTGTACAATGGGAGTAACAGATACTGAAATTGGAAGGGGACACATTCAAGATGAAATTCAACATCATGCGGCCGCTGCTTATTCTTGTAACGGCATACGCGTCCAATACGATCATAACCTCGATTGCCATGGCGGCAGGAGTGGAGAAGGAGCAGGCGGAAACCTACGGCTTTATCGGGATGATGGCAGCTGTTGTACTTGCATATTTGCGACTGACGAGGCCGAAACGGAAATCCTGACATACATACCTGTTGCAATTTTATGCGGGCTACTGTCGCGAATAATTGTCGATTTATGGTACGATATAGCTTGTAGGAAGTCGTTACAATCTATGGAATGAGGATATGGACTCGTGAGCGGACATTCAATCGTGTTCCTTATTTCGATTGTGATTGTATGGGTGTTGAATTCCAGGAGCCTGTCGTCGCGATGGTTTATCATTTTGCTGATAGGCTGCTTTGTGAACGATTTTTTTGCCGGGCTGTCGAGCACGCAGCTTCTCGTTCCTGCTTCCAGCAGGATTGAGGAAATCGCGCTTGTCGTGATGGGTTACAGCTCACTCATGTTTGCGCTGGCCTACAGTGATCGCTTCAGTCGTTTCACGCTTTCAATTACCGGGCTAATTCTCGGAATTGCTCCACTTGTCATTGCTTTATTACTTGCTTCTAACACAATCGTATATCAAAACCGATATATCGGAATATGGGATTCTGTATATACGGCTGCAGCGATATTGATTTTGCTTCTTTCTACAGTTTGGAGACCGTCTCCAACCCAGTTTCCGTACAGAGGGTATCTTTCCATTGTGATCGCCCCGCTTACAGCGATAAACTGGTGGGACAAGCAGGCGGTTTGGCGGGGACTGCCGCCTCTGGACGAGCGAATATATCCATATGCCGTTTATGTGGCATTTCTTTTTTTGGTAGCGGTTACGTTTTATCGCGGGTTGTTTGGCTCGCGAATCTCCCAAGGCGAACGAAGAGAGCTCCGATACTCCTATCGAATGATAACGGGCGGCATGGAGCAGGTGATCAAGCTCTACAGGGACAGGACCAATGAGCTGCTCCGGTTGACCGAGCAGGCAAGGCAATTGCAGGTTCATCATGAAGATCAAGTTGTATTGGAGCTGATGGATAAAGAAGCGACTCGAATGTTTGAGCTCACCGATCGGATTGAACATAAGCTTTCCATACATACATACGAGCCGACAACGGCGTTCGTGATCGATTTCCTGGAAGGAAGCCTCTCGCCCTTCAAGAGGCAGCTGGAACAACGAGGAATCAAGCTTGATGTAAGGTGTGACGGACAACAGCAGGTCATCCTGGATGTGATCCATATGCAGGAGCTGATGGCAAACCTGATCCGCAACGCGATCGAAGCGATGCCTAAGGGTGGAGCATTAACGCTGGAATGCAAGGTATACGAAGATTGGGCCTGGTTCAAGGTCAGCGATACTGGATTCGGCATCGCGAAACGAAGCCAATCCCGTATTTTTGACCCTTTCTATTCAACGAAACGGACAGAGTCCAATTTCGGACTGGGGTTGTTTTATTGTCATATTGTTGCCCAGGAGCATGGCGGACGTATTGCCGTATCCTCCAACCGGGGCAGCGGTACGGTGTTTACGGTGGTCATACCGCAGAGGGGTGTTGCGGTTCATGCTTGAGCTGTTGAATGTCGTATTTCTTGTGGCTATCGTATTGCTCTTGGTTGTCGAACCCCGTTTTGCGACGATTCGCTGGTGGTGGACGTTCATCGCGCTCCAATCGCTTGCTATGCTTAATGATCGTTTATGGGATTTGGCGAACAATATATCGGTTATTGCTTTGCTGTTATTTGTCATTTCCAATTGCAGTCGGATGAGCGAAACCGGACGGAACATCAGCTATTCGATTGCGGCGGCGGTTACAGTTGGATTGATTGCTCGGGATATTGGCTATCCGGATGCGATTCCGCGTTGGGTGGTGGACTGGGTGCAGGCGATCGGCTATTGGTGCGCTTGTATGCTTCAGCTTGCCCTCTCCTTCTTGGAGCGGGATACACGAAGAAGGCTCGAACTTTACAAGATTACCATCTTTATGCTGCCGGCTATCGCGTCAATCCTGCTGCTGCATGTGTCCAATCTGTCGCATTGCATTACGGTGGTGCTTGTGCTGCAGACCGCTGTGTTCCTTTGGCTCGTATCGACGACCGGGATTATGGGACTTCGGCTCGTTATTCGAAGAACGGACCATGAATCGATTCCGGGCGCAATCTCGAACGGGGTTGTGCTCTTGAACCATTTCGTCAAGAACAGACTTACCAATATTATCCTTCTCTCCAGACAGCTGGCGGAGGACAGACGCACTGGAGCTTTTGCGGCGGCACAGGCGGATGAGCTTGCAGTAACGCTGGAGAGAATCGAGCAGACTTCGCGGCAGTTTCTGGAGACAGTCAAAAAGCTGCATCATTATTTGGGAGAGCTTTCTGTTACACCTCGCTCCGTCAGGCTGGATAAGGTGCTGAAGGGCTCAATTGAGGAGCTGAGGCCGTACCTGGATGCACACAATGCTCGTGTGGAAGCGCAATTCCCGGCGAATGTATCTGTATTGGCCGACCCCTCCGTCCTCCGCAAGTCGTTGATTTATGTGATCCGAAACAGTGTGGAAGCTTGTCAGCTGCGCAACGAAGATTGCAGCATTCACATTGAAACCTGCAAGGACGGATCGGACATGGAGCTTGTCATTCGAGACAACGGACCTGGTTTTTCCTATGAAGCGCTTGAGCGAGCGATTGAGCCCTTCTATACGACGAAGGGAAGCCAGCATATCGGTTTAGGTTTGACTTATACGCATTTAACCGTGAATGCGATGGGAGGTCAGTTGGTTCTTGCGAACAGACATGATGCTAGCGGAGCTTGTGTGATACTGCGTCTGAAGAGCAGAAGGAGGTTGCTGCAATGGGAATTATTCGAGTCATAATTTGTGATGACGACCTGCTGTTTGTCCAATTAGTGAAAAATATGCTGGAGAAGACAGCCGATATTCGCGTCATGGATACAGCTTACTCGCTTAAGGATCTGGAGCGCAAAATGCAAACGCAGCACTTCGATGTGCTGCTTATGGATATCATGCTTTCGGAGGAAGGGACGGACGGTCTGGAAGGCGCTCTGTATATGAGCCGCAAAAACAAGAAGCTGTCGATCATTATGCTAACTGGACTTGATGTGGAATCCGTTGTCGAGGAGGCCCTTGGTGTAGGTGGGGCGGTTAACCTGCTGCACAAGCCTTTCGTGCAAGACTTGCCTGATGCGATTCGTGCCGCTGCTTTGAGAAGGTCAAGCATTCACCATTCTGCGGCTGAAGCGCTTCGCAGGAGACTGAGCAAACGCAAATCGGAGGAAGTGCGCAGGCAGTTGTCCGACACGCAGATTGAAATTCTCCGGTTGCTGGATCAAGGCTTGAGCCGGAAGGAAATTGCGAAGAAGCTATTTTTCTCCGAACAAACGATCAACAATGAATTATGCAAGGCGACAGCTGCAATTAAGGGCAAGTTTCCATACCTGGAATGGCTGCGCATCAAGAAGCATAAGACGAAGGAAATTGTAGAGCTCGCCAAGGAAATTATGCTCATTTAATCCGACGAAATTACTCAAAATTAAAGTATAACGATAGCAACCGTGAAAGCTGTCGAATGAAATGAGCATACCTGACATGGGTGTCGAGAACGAGAGGGCAGTGTCGAATGTATCGGCTAATTCCGCGGTGTTGCGGTGTGTGAAGCCGGAGAATCCCTTTCCCGACAACGTATAGGGGGTTCGACAAAGTTAGCGATTTACAGGGAATTGTAACTATGTGTATCATTTAGGAGTGGGCTGAGAAAGAAAAGGAATCCGTGGATGGAGAGTGTGTAGTTTCATGAAAGTCGTTGTGGATATCAGAACGATCGTGAAAGAAATGGGTATCTCTGAAACGCACTTCCAGGAATGGCTCTATGAAATGAACGGTCAACCAGATTTGGAATATGCCAAGCAGCCGCAGGAAGAAGCCGGCCTCTACAGGAGCCCGGCTATCAAGCAAGAATCTGCCTGATTCATATCTAGCTCATGGATCGCTCCGCACGAATAAATGCGATGAACCGCTTCGCTTCCTCCGGTGTCAGTTCCTTGCCGTCAATGGTAAGGGAGAATGCTCGTAGGATTTCCTCGTCTGAAAGCTCCAGCTTGCTTGAAAATTCCCGAACCTCAGACGATAATTCAGTCTGGGGTTCTTCTGTCCGTCCCAGCAAATAATCGACGCTTGTATGAAAGAATGTAGCAATTCGATTCAATGTATCCAGATCCGGCTCGCGGCGTCCTTTCTCGTAATGGGAGAGCGAAGCACGGGAGATGTCAAGCTTACCTGAGAGTTCTTCTTGGGTTAATCCGCGCTTCTCGCGCAATCCGGCGATTCGTTCTCCGCATGTTTTCATGTCCAATTCCCTCATTTTGCAATTGTAGTTAGGAAGCACCAAAGTTGAAACCGTTATCACGGCGTAATGAACCTATTTTTGTAACTAATTGTAACATAAATTCGTTGATCGACACAAGATAGGTCATTAGGTTGTTACTTATGTAAAGCCTGTGAATAGATAGTAGTACAAAGGACTCAGGTTTTTGGTGATCTTGATCTATATGCGGTTTAACTGATACAAATTGTATCTTAAATGTAATTTAGATATAATGGGTACGGGGGAGAAAAGCAGGTGTTGCGAAAGGATGATATGGACGATATGACGATGGGCAAGCGCATCATGCAGCTGCGAGAGCAAAAGCAGCTCACACAAGGAGATCTGGCACAAATTCTGGGAGTTACCCGCTCCGCCTTATCCCATTACGAGAATGGCCGCAGGCGGCCAAGCTACGACAAGCTGAGAATGCTGGCCGGTTATTTCTCGGTCAGCATTGAATATGTTCTCGAGGATGTCGAGCGATAAGAAATAGGATGAGCCTGCTGGATTCTTGCACATAACGCCGCTGTCCATTGGAATAGGATATCTTGTATTCTATCGAAAGGCGGCGATTGTAGAATGAGCCAGCTAGATCGTATTGGAGAACAAGATGAGAGGTTGTCCGCAAGAAACCTTCAAGGTCCTTATGAGGACTGGAGGCAGCAGGAGGTGCCCTTCGGTCTGCGCTCCTTGTTTCTTGTGCCATGGCGGGCGTATTTGGATACGTGGGATACCCGCAAATATGCGGAGGTGCTGGGTGTTCATTTCAACGTGAGGGCAGAGGAAGCGGAAGGGACCGCCCAAATGCTGGGGGAAGCGGGCTTCCGTTCGGCAAGGGTCGAGATTGGCTGGGGCAATTTTACGTTCGAAGATGAGACGAAGTTGTCCCCAGCGAAGGAAACGGAGCTGCGAACGATTCTCCAATCGCTGCGACGTCATGGCTTGCGGCCGTTGATTTTGCTCAATGCCAACTCCGGACTGCCGGTGCCGTATCGGTACGTCAACGTGGTTGTGACAAAACCGGCATCTGCGGGGGAAAGGGAAGTCTATGTAGCAAGTGCGGCAGGCATCCGACTGCACTATACTGGATTCGAAAATATGCGTTATCAGGCGATGTACCCGGTTATTGTGGATGCCGATGCAGGCACCGGGCGGCTGACGTTGTCCGCCCCATTGCCACAGGATGTGAAGCAGGGAGAATTGCGGCTTGTTGAGCTGAAATATAGACCCTTCTCCGGTTATATGCTTGAAGATGGCAGCCCGAATGAGGCGGGAAAGGAAACGGTTCAGGGATGGATGCGGTACGTGTCTTCCGTAACCTCGTTTGTTCGTAGTGCGTTGCAAACAGACGATTTCGATGATGCGGGTTTCGATCTCGAGGTGTGGAATGAATACACGTTCGGGAGCGAATTTCTGGATATAAACAATTACTACGATCCCGGCTTCACGTTTGCCGAACCGATCACGTATACGGGGGACAACGGTGAAGTTGCTTCGGGCACAGAGGCGATTCTGCCGATGACGGTCGATTACGTGAAACGTGCCGAGAACGGGCTTCCGGGAGTTCGGGTGATCAGCGGCTTTGCCAACCAGAGGCCGTGGGATAACGGGACGGAGATGTGGGAAGGGCAGGCAGGCTTCAGCCGTCATTATTACACGAGCTATGACCCGGATAAGCTGTTGATTACTCCATTCGTCTATCCGAATCCGGATCATATTACGATCGATGGTCAAGGCAACCCGGATGGGGTGCCATCCGGAGCTCCCGATCGAATCGTTCCAGGGACCAATGTTGTACCTGTCCACCGGGTAGCGATGCCGGAATACTGGCTGTTCGCTTATCAAACTGAATATCTTGTACGGGATATTCAGCCGTTCCCCGGCCCATG
>JBEPYM010000116.1:0-11302 GCA_041641375.1 Paenibacillus sp. | reverse complement strand
TCATGACCTGCTCTACGCCTTCGCCTGGATAACGGCTGAAGCGTTCCACCTGAACATCGACCGCCCGTAAGGCACGCAGCTTATTAGCCGCTCCCTCCGCTTGCTCGGGGGTATGAAAATAAGCCAGAATGTTTTTTTCCGTCATTCCTCGTCCGTTCCTCCTTGTAGCCGGCCGCCGTGCCGTCTCATAATGCGTGCGGCTTCCTCCCGCTGATCCTCTTCGACGACTGCGCTTAGCACCGCCATAGGCTGCTCATCCTCGAATGCCATCGTGTATCGGCCGAGCAGGAACGGCACCGATGCATTCGCAGGCTCGCTCGTATGGCCTGCCGGGAAAACGCCAAGCGTTGCAATATTGGCGCTCGCCGCATTCGTTGCCTCACTGCCGACACCGAATGCCTCCTCCGCACGCGAATCCACAGTTACATCGCGAGCTCCGAGCGCAATGAGGTCAACGGCTGCCGATTGAGCTGCATCCTCAGTGTCAAAGTACATATTTGCGTGTATCGGGGACATCGCTGCACACCCCCTTTTTACTCGCCTGAATCGCTGATCTGACGTTCGCCCGCGGCTTCGGAACGCTCCATCGCTTCCAGATCGTCTTCATCGGCAGCGTCCATGCTGAATCGAATGTTGTGGAACTTGCCGTCGCCCGGAGGCGTCTCGTCGCGCAAAATTTCAACATTGCGGTTATTCGTGTCGTTCATGCGTATGATCTCCTTTTCGGGCTGAGGATTGGGCATGTCTTACGTAGTATTTTGCAAGAAGTCGATTTTATGCAACAATAGAAGGAAAACAACAGGCTGAGGAGCGTTTGGCGTCGATGGATTTTGTAGTGAAGCAAGTGCGGATAGTCATGGAAAATGAAGTAGTTAGCGGCAGCGTGAGGGTACGCGGCGGTCGTATAGATAAGATTTATGCGGATATGTCGGAAGAGGCAGCGGAGCTGCCGGTTATCGATGGTCGAGGCGGCTGGCTGCTGCCGGGATTCGTCGATGTGCATGTGCACGGTGGTTATGGAGCGGATGTGATGGATGCGTCGACAGATGCGTTGCGCACGATGTGCCGTTTTCACGGAAGACACGGAACGACCAGCCTGCTCGCAACGACCGTTACGGCGTCCAGGGAGGCGTTGGAGGCGGTCCTTGCTTGTGTTGAGCGCTACATGCGCGAAGACGTTGTAGACGGATGTGAGATTGCAGGCGTCCATCTGGAGGGTCCGTTCATCAGCCCGAAGTGGCCGGGCGCGCAAAATCCGGCTTTTATCGTACTGCCGAAGCAGGAATGGCTTGAGGATTGGCTGTCGCGTTACCCCGGAGTCGTTCGGCTGCTTACGCTTGCACCCGAGCGTGAGGGAGCGACCGATTTGATCCGCTGGCTGTCAGCGCGCGGGGTGACGGTTGCTGCGGGCCATACGGATGCCGGTTATCAGCAGATGCTTGATGCGGCCGATGCTGGCTTGTCGCATGCCGTACATACGTTTAACGCGATGAAGGGGCTGCACCACCGAGAACCGGGCGTCGTAGGAGCCATTCTGACGGACGAGCGAATTGCCGCCGAAGTGATCGCCGACGGTCACCACGTGCACGAAGCAGCCATCCGGCTGCTTGTGGAGGCGAAGCGGCGCAATGGCTCGCTGCTGCTCATAACGGATGCGATGTCTGCGGCAGGTCTCGGTGACGGCGAATACGAGCTCGGCGGGCTTCGCGTCACGGTAGCGGATGGCGTTGCACGGCTTGTCGAAGGCGGCAGCTTGGCCGGCAGCACGCTTACGATGATCGATGCGTTCCGTTATATGGTGAGACGCATCGGACTCAGCGTGCCTGAAGCAAGCCGTCTCGCAAGCCTGAATCCCGCTCGCGCCGTCGGATTGTCCGATCGGATCGGCTCGATCGCCGTCGGGCGTCAGGCAGACCTGCTGCTCGTCTCGGACGAGCTGGAGCTCGAGGCCGTGTGGTCGCGCGGCGTTCGAATCTGGCACCGACTACCCTAGTCAATTCAGGCAAATGAAATGTATCCCCTGTTTCCTCCATCCATTTCTTTAATCGCAGATGGCACAGTATCTGAAGGCATTGCGAATGAAGAAAGGAGCGGAAATGCTTGAGAGCGAGCCATTTTCGATATCCGAAATCGCTCGCTCCGTAGGGTACTCCATTCGATAAAGCCTTCAAAGCCTATTAAGGTGAGACGCCGTCTGAATTTCTCAGGAAAAATGAGCGTCGTACAACCTCGTGATTCCTAATCTGCTTAACAAACACCCCGGAACGCCTCGAACGAGGAGATTCAGGGTGTTTGGGATCAATAACGCTTATCGTTGTTGCTTATCCATTAGCTCTTTAATGATTTGCTCCGAGTAGCCAGTCAGCTTGGTAATTTCAGAAGGAGCCAACCCTGACTCTAACAATTTACTAATAATTTTGCTGCGTTCGAGTTCGATTCCTTCCTCGATCCCCTGTTCAAGGCCTTTGGCGATGCCTTGTTCAATGCCTTGTTCAATGCCTTGTTCAATGCCTTGTTCAATGCCTTGTTCAATACCTTTAGCAATCCCGTCTGCGATCAGGCTGTTCCGTTCCATTAAGGAATGCTCCCGCGCCTGGTACAGCCGGAAGGTATCCTCATCGGTGCTCAGCCTGAGCAGCAGCTCCTCCGCATTCCTGATTTGAAAATCCATCTCGATCAACTCCTTTAATTGATGGTCAGGAAGGTTCTCATCCAAATACATGAGCCAGCGGTGCAGCGGATTGTGCACATCCTTCTCAATTCGTTGGAATTTGGGCAGCTCAACAAAATGAACCTCAAAAGCGTCCGTCAGCAATAAGCTCTTGTTCTTGTCGTCGTACAAATGAAAGGTCGTATGCCAGGCTTCCTGCTCCTTAAACAAGTTAAAGTCCAATAAGTTGACCGTCACCGTTTTCTTCAGCTTGCTGTAGTCTTCTCCTGATTTTACCGAACCGATATACATATTGCTCATATAAAACAGGGAGCGACGGGCCATGTTCCGCTGATCTGTCAGCTGCATCTCAATGTCATATAGAACATCATCTTCCGATTCTGCGAAAATATCAAGCCGTCCGGTTTTGTCATCGATCATTTTCTTCGTTAGCTGCTGGTTTGTCTTAACAGTAAGATTTCGAATCCGTTTATCACCTTCGAGACCAAGCAGCGCATTCAACAGGCTAATCAAACTTTCCTTGGATTGATCCTCCCCAAACAGCTTCTGAAATACAAAATCGTTCTTCGGTTTCATCCTGCGCTGAGGCACCTTGATTTGCTTCCCTTTCATTATACCCTCTCCTCTGCATTTTTGCATGGAGAAACATTGTATCCATCCCTTCCGTATCAACAAAGAAGCACATCCTCGCCGCAACATACGGAAAGGATGTGCTTCATCCATTGTTACTAGAATACCAGATTAGAAGCTGAATTTCCAATTAGAATAACGGAAAAAGGTTTATTACTTAAGGGTCCAATTTTTATTGCCATCGGACTGTCTCGCCAAATTGCTAGTCGCCCAGGAACGCCTTCTTGAACCGATCGAAGAGCGACTGGCTCTCGGAATGCCCCTGCTCCCCGCCAAGCTTCGCGAACTGACGCAGCAAATCCCGCTGCTCATCTGTGAGACCCGTCGGCGTCACAATCGTCACGCGAACGTGCTGATCCCCTTGCCCCGAGCCTCGAAGATGCGGAACTCCCTTGCCCTTCAGACGGAAGAAGGTACCGGTTTGCGTGCCTGCCGGAATTTTCAGTTTGACCTTCTCAGTCAACGTCGGAATCTCGATCTCATCGCCCAGAGCAGCCTGCGCGTAGGTCAGCGGCACCTCGCAATAAATATCGTCGCCTTCCCGTTCAAAGAAGTCATGCGCCTTCACGCGAATTACGATATACAGATCGCCCGGCGGCCCGCCGCGCAATCCTGCTTCGCCTTCACCGCTGACGCGAAGCTGCGCCCCGTCATCGACGCCTGCCGGAATACGCACATGAATCTTGCGCGTCCGCTTCACCTTGCCGGCGCCGCGGCACTCAGCGCATTTCTCCCGTATGAGCTTGCCCGTTCCGTTACAAGCCTGGCACACCCGGCGATTTACGATGCGGCCGAACGCCGTATTTTGCACCACTTCCTGCTGACCCGTGCCCCGGCATGTGCCGCACGTCTCCGGCTTCGTACCGGGCTTCGCCCCGGAGCCATGACAGTGGTCGCATTCCTCGGTTCGCGGAATCTGGATGTCCATCTCTTTGCCGAATACCGCTTCCTTGAACTCGATCGTCAGCGAATACTGGAGGTCGTTGCCCCGCTGCGGCGCATTCGGATTCCGCCGCTGGCCACCGCCCCCGAAGAACATATCAAAAATATCGCCGAAGCCGCCGAAGTCCTGCGCCCCGCCGCCAAATCCACCCTGGCTCGGATCGACATGCCCGAAACGGTCGTATTGCGCACGCTTCTGATCGTCGCTCAGCACATCGTACGCTTCCTTCGCTTCCTTGAACTTTTCCGATGCATCAGGCGACTTATTCACGTCCGGATGATACTCGCGGGCGAGCTTGCGGTACGCCTTCTTCAGCTCATCCGCTCCGGCATTCTTTTCTACGCCAAGCACTTCGTAATAATCGCGTTTCGACATCGCTTACGTTCCACCCGCTCCCATGGTAAGCCTTGCAAAAGGAAAGCCAAAGCCGGTCGGCGCCATGGCCGTACCGGACTTTGACCCGTTGTCCCTATGCGGACTCTCTATTCTTACTTCTTCTCGTCGACAACCTCGTAGTCGGCGTCCACCACATTCTCTCTCGCACGAGCTCCGCCTGCCGCTCCGGCATCGCCGCCTGCACCGGTATCAGCGCCCTGCTGCTGAGCCTGCGCAGCTTGCTCATACAGCTTTACGGAGAGCTTCTGCACGACCTCGGACAGCTCTTCAGTCGCCTTGTTGATCTCATCCAGATCAGAGCCTTCCAGCGCCTTCTTCACCTTATCCTTCGCATCGTTCGCTTGCGCGAGCTCGCCCGCGTCTACCTTGTCGCCCAGGTCCTTGATCGTCTTCTCGACGGAGTACACGAGCTGATCCGCCTGGTTTTTCGCTTCGACAAGCTCTTTGCGCTTGCGGTCTTCTTCGGCATGCGCTTCGGCATCCTTCATCATGCGGTCAATTTCCGCATCGGAAAGACCGCCCGAAGAAGTGATCGTAATTTTCTGGCTCTTGCCTGTTCCCTTGTCAAGCGCCGAAACGTTGACAATACCGTTCGCGTCGATATCGAATGTTACCTCGATTTGCGGCACGCCGCGCGGCGCAGGTGGAATGTCGCTCAGCATAAAACGTCCCAGCGTCTTGTTATCCGCCGCCATCGACCGCTCGCCCTGCAGCACGTGAATTTCGACACTCGTCTGCATGTCGGCATAGGTCGAGTAAATTTGCGATTTGCTTGTCGGAATCGTCGTATTGCGGTCAATCATTTTTGTGAAGACGCCGCCCGCCGTCTCGATCCCAAGCGAAAGCGGAGTGACGTCGAGCAATACGACATCCTTCACGTCGCCTGTCAATACACCGGCCTGAATCGCTGCGCCAAGCGCAACTACTTCATCCGGGTTTACGCCTTTGTGAGGCTCTTTGCCGATCAGCTTCTTGATTGCGTCCTGAACGGCAGGAATCCGTGTCGATCCGCCAACGAGAACGACCTTGTCAATCTGGGTCGGAGACAGATCCGCATCCTTCAGCGCCTGGCGTGTAGGTCCGAGCGTACGCTCAACCAGCTGTGCGGAGAGCTCCTCGAATTTCGCCCGTGTCAAAGAAAGCTCCAAATGCTGCGGAACTCCATCCACAACCGTAATAAACGGAAGCGAGATGGTCGTCGTCAATACGCCGGAAAGCTCTTTCTTCGCTTTCTCCGCCGCATCCTTCAGACGCTGCACCGCAGCTTTGTCCTTGGACAAATCGACGCCGTGCTCCTTCTTGAATTCATTCGCGAGCCAGTCGATGATCACCTGGTCGAAGTCGTCGCCGCCAAGACGGTTGTCGCCGCTCGTCGCTTTCACCTCGAAGATGCCGTCGCCAAGCTCCAGAATCGATACGTCGAACGTACCGCCGCCAAGGTCATACACAAGAATCGTCTGATTCTGCTCCTGCTTGTCGAGACCGTAAGCGAGTGCGGCTGCTGTTGGCTCGTTGACGATGCGAAGCACCTCGAGGCCTGCGATTTTGCCCGCATCCTTCGTTGCCTGACGCTGTGCATCATTAAAATATGCAGGAACCGTAATAACAGCCTGCGTGACCGTCGAGCCGAGATACGCTTCCGCGTCCGACTTCAGCTTCTGCAGGATCATGGCCGATATTTCTTGTGGCGTATAGGATTCGTCGCCGATCTTCTCCTTATGGCTCGTACCAATATGGCGTTTGATCGAACTGATGGTACGGTCCGGATTTGTGATCGCCTGACGTTTTGCCGTCTCGCCTACAATCCGCTCTCCGTCTTTCTTGAAGCCGACAACAGAAGGCGTTGTACGATTGCCTTCCGCATTCGGAATGACGACAGCCTCGCCGCCTTCCATAACTGCTACGCACGAGTTCGTCGTGCCAAGGTCAATACCAATTACTTTACTCATCTGGGGATGCCCCTCCTCAATATAGTTCCTAACTACCCGCTCACCTTGACCATTGCGGGACGAATCACTTTATCCTTCAGCGTGTACCCCTTCTGGAGCTCCTCCACCACGGTACCCGGCTCGAATTCATCGGTTTCCACCTGCATAACCGCCTGATGTACGGCAGGATCAAAAGGCTTGCCGACCGTATCGACCGGCTTCACGCCTTCCGCATCCAGCACCTGCTCAAGCTGCCGATAAATCATCTCGACGCCCTTCAGCAGCGATTCGATGTCGCCGCCTTCCTTCGTCGCCTTCATCGCCCGCTCAAAATTATCATATACGGGAAGAAGCTGTTCAATCAGCTTCTGCGAGGCGTATTTTGCGAATTCTTCCTTCTCTTGTCGCGATCTGCGGCGGAAATTATCAAAATCCGCTTGCGTACGCAAGTAACGCTGATAGTTCTCGTCGGCAAGTTTTTGCAGCCGTGCCGTCTCCTCCTGTTGACCGGAGATCGCTTCGTTGCCTTCAGCCTGTTCGACGGATTCCTCCGTCACTTGATCTTGAGCCTCGAAGCTTTGCTGCTCCTGCTCCAATGTTTCCGCTGCACCTGCCTCCCGGCCGGAATCCGCAGCCGTCATCCAATCCCTCATCAATCTGCGCAACCTCCACTCACCTCCTTACCAGCATCCATCTCTCTCTAACCTCTATACCATGAACCTTTTATGAAAAAAAGGCGCATTCCCTACTTATACCAGTTTCTCAGCACATTAGGCAAATCCTTCGCCATGTGGTTCAAGAGCGCCATCACTTTGCCGTATTCCATCCGAGTCGGTCCCAAAATTCCGATCGTGCCGAGCGGCTGCCCGTCAATTTCGTAGGTGGCCGTAATCAGACTGCAATTGTTGATGACCTCAAGCTGGTTTTCGTTGCCGATTCGCACCTGAAGCCCGCTGCCGGGCGCTGAGATGAACTCGATCACGCGCTGATCCTCGTCCAGCAAATCAAGAATGGTCTTGACCTTGCCGACGTCCCGAAACTCCGGCATCGTCAGCATATTGGTCGCACCGCCGAGAAATACGCGATCGTCCTCCCCGCTTTCCAACATACTGTCGACAAATTGCAGCAGCTCCTCAAAACGGGATACATGCCGCGCCATCTCACTGCCGATTTCATTATATAGCTTGGACCGTACCTGATACAGCGGCACGCCGGTCAGCTTGGCATTCAGCAGCCTGATAACTTGCTCCACCTCGGAAGGCGTTACCCCTTCGGGGATCGACACCGTCTTGTTCTCCACATGACCGGTGCTAGTCACCAGTATGGCGACTGCCTTCGTCTCGTCCAACGGGATCAGCTGCACATGCTTCAGCGTCGTATTAAATACCTCCGGACCAAGCACAATCGACGTATAGCTCGTGAGGCTGGACAGCACCGTCGCCGTCACCTGTGCAACCTGCTCGATATGATTCATTTTCTCCGCAAAAAAGCCGCGGATCAGGCCGCGTTCCCGGTCCGTGACATGTGATAGTTTAACCAAGTGATCGACATAGTAGCGATACCCCTTATTCGACGGAATTCGCCCTGCCGATGTGTGAGGCTGTTCAAGAAAGCCGAGCTCCTCAAGATCCGACATCTCGTTGCGGATCGTCGCCGGACTAAACGTCATGTCGCCCCGCTTCGAAATCGTCCGTGAACCGACCGGCTCGGCCGAACGGATGTAATCTTCAATGATGATCTCCAAAATTTGGCGCTGTCGTTCGGTAAGCACGTGCGGTTCCCCCTTGTCTCATTCGAAGTCGTTAGCACTCATTCTCGAAGAGTGCTAAACCTACTCTAAAAATACCAAAACGACAGGCCCGGTGTCAAGTCGCTCCCGTCATTCGAACCCCAAATTCCCCTGAACCTCCAGCCTCGTAATTTGCGAAATGGATGCAGTTCAAGTCAACACACCATATACCCGCCGTTCTGCTGATCGGTTTGCCGAAATCCTTATCTACTCTAGATTTCTCGTTTGCTCCCGTTCGCTCCATTTACACCGTATCCCCGTTCATCCGCCCACCTTTTGCCAACCAGCCGCATCAGACTGTTGCCGATTGCACCATTTACACCGTATCCCCGTTCATCCGCCCACCTTTGCCAACCAGCCGCATCAGACTGTTGCCGTTCGCTCCATTTACACCGTATCCCCGTTCATCCGCCCACCTTTGCCAACCAGCCGCATCAGACTGTTGCCGTTCACTCCATTTACACCGTATCCCCGTTCATCCGCCCTATTCACTGAACTACACCAGTATTTTTTGAGATAGTTTGAAGTTATGCACCTGGCTGTACGTATTTTCACCTGTTTTTTTGCGGACAAAAAGGGATACACGTGAAATGAGCTGCACCGGTACACGGACACGACCGTTCACCATGCATTCCGCGGATAAAAGGGGATACACGATAAATGAGCTACAACGGTACACAGATACGAACGTTCACCAATGCATTCCCCGGACAAAGGGGGATACACGTTAAATGAGCTACAACGGTACACAGATACGAACGTTCACCAATGCATTCCCCGGACAAAGGGGGATACACGATAAAATGAGCATACACCAGTGAACGACCGCCCCACTGTCAGTCCGCTCGATGAACAAAATAAAAACTGCACCACCGGATGTTAGTACACATCTAACATCCAGGGTGCAGCTCAAAGTAAAAATATGTCTGTTACGTTATGCGGGTTCGATGAGCTTCAGGACAGCGATTTCGTCGCAGCAATGCTGCTTCTTGCAGTGAATGCAGTCCTTCCACACCTTCTCAGGGAAAATCTCCTTCTGTACGACTGTGAAGCCGTTCCGTTCAAAAAACTTAACTTCGTAGGTTAGCGCCATGACCCTCGGTATACGGAGCTGTCGCGCTTCCTCTACAAGTGCCTCCACCATCACAGTGCCGATGCCCTTGCCTTTATATCCGTCAACAATTCCTAATGAGCGAATTTCCGCCAGTTCCGGTCCGAGACGGGTCAGTGCGCCGCAGCCGATCGGCACACCTTCGGACTCGGCGATGACGAACGTATCGAGCTGAGATCTCAGCGTTTCCTTCGTTCTCGGCAGCATGATACTTCGCTCCGCGTACCCGTTAATCAATTGCTCCAAAAAATCAAGATCGCGCTCTTCCGCTTTGCGGCATAACGCCGTTGCCATCACTCGCAGCACCCCCCGCTCCTATAGATACGAATAAATATACAACAGGGTGAATGCTTGCGCAACAAAAAGTTTTCAAAGCCCAATGAGGGCTTGGGTTCACGGGTTATGCATCAAGGAATGCGCCGAATACATCATTTCCGTAAATAAGGCCTTGTGATGTCAACTGATAGCCTGGCTCCGGGGTAGTCGGCTCCAGTAGTCCTTGACGCATCAGCCGCGTTAATACGTCCCCGAATACAGATTCGATGGTGCACCCGAATTGGTCGAGGAAGTCATGCTCGCGAACACCGCGCAGCAGCCGCAGGCCCACCATCATGAAGTCTTCCATCGCTTCTTCCGTAGAAACCGGTGTTTCCTCTAAGCGCGGCAAGCCGCGTGCGGCAGCGTCGATATAAGCTTGGACGCCCTTGACGTTGACATGACGCAGACGCCGCGCATAGCCGTGCGCACCTGCTCCTAACCCGTAGTATGCGCGATTCGTCCAATACATCGTGTTATGGCGGCTCTCTCGTCCGGGTCTAGCAAAATTGCTCACTTCATAATGCACATAGCCCGCTTCGCCAAGCTCCTTCATGATGAGCCGGTACATCTCGAGCTCCGCGTCCTCGTCGGGAAGCGGCAGCTTGCCGTTTCGGTATAGGGAATGAAACAGTGTGTTTTCCTCTACCTTGAGGCTGTAGATGGAGTAATGCTGCAAATCGAGCTTCAACGCCTCGCGAACGGAAGCCGCCAGCTTCTCCACCGTCTGGTTAGGCAAGCCGAACATCAGATCGATCGATACATTGTCAAAGCCGGCTTGACGCGCGTTCTCGAGACTGCGGTACACATCGTCGGTGCTGTGAATACGGCCAATCTCGTGCAGCAGTCCGTTGTCAAAAGACTGAACGCCGAAGGAGAGCCGATTGACACCGCCCTCCTTCATCGCGTGAAGCTTCTCCAGATCGGTGGTGCCTGGATTCGCCTCCATCGTAAATTCGACATCTTGCGCCATGTGGGGGAAGTACGTTCGTACCGATTCAAGAAACCGCCTCATCTGGTCTGGGGTCAGCACAGTGGGGGTCCCGCCGCCGACAAACACAGTCTCGATCTGCTGCGGCGGCATCGCCTCGACCGTCAGCGCCATCTCACGCGCAAGCGCGTCCAGATAGGCGTCGACAGGCTGTCCGTTCAGCACATACGAGTTGAAATCGCAGTAGTGGCACTTATTTGTGCAAAAAGGGATATGGATGTATACGGCGGTCGGTACATGAGAACTCGTGTGTGTTGCTGCAAGCATCATTTAATCCTCGCCGATCTTAAGCACCGCCATAAATGCTTCCTGAGGCACCTCGACGTTGCCGACCTGCTTCATGCGCTTTTTGCCTTCCTTCTGCTTCTCCAGCAACTTCCGCTTCCGCGAAATATCGCCGCCGTAGCACTTGGCAAGTACGTTCTTTCGCATCGCCTTCACCGTCTCGCGCGCGACGATTTTTTGTCCGACGGCAGCCTGAATCGGAACCTCGAACATCTGCTGCGGAATGAGTTCCTTCAGCTTCTC